>CANQVZ010000001.1 GCA_947627425.1 uncultured Clostridia bacterium
ATACAGCTTCAAGATAACCGTCAATGACGACGATGACGATGATGATAACAGCAGTTCAAAAAGCAGCTCCTCAAAGGTAGCCGCTAAGCTTTCGTGGGATATATATCTCGGCACGGGAGATAAGCTGGATATAAGCGACCTTTTGGAGGACGATCCCGACGAGTACGACTGGACTGTGGACGATGACGATATAGTTACCGTTGACGAGAACAGCGGCGTTATAAGAGGCAGGGACGAGGGCAAGACCACCGTTACCGCAAAGGGCGACGACAGATATAAGTTCTCCGTTCGTGTGGACGACAAATATTCCACGGACGAAATGTCCATAAAAGGCAAGCAGTCAAAGGATCTGGACGACTACCTTGACGAGGATGTGGACGAATACAGCTTCACAAGCGACCGCAAGGCAGTTGCAACAGTCAATTCAAGCGGCAGGGTAACAGGCGTTGCAAATGGCGTTGCCTCTATCATATGCGAGCATGAGGACGGCGACATAATACAGATTTTTGTTACCGTATCGGGCGTAAGCTCCTCATCCACTACCGAAAGGACTACGGAGGCGACCACGGCATCCGTTCAGAGAGCAACACAGTCTCAGGTTCAGACTCCCAAACCCGCAGCTACACAGAACACAGTGAATTTCAGCGACATTTCGCACAGAGCATGGGCAGTTAACGCCATTAAGGCTATGGCTTCAAAGGGTTATATAGTGGGCGTTGGCGGCAGCAGATTTTCACCCGATGCCAACTGCAAGAGATGTGACTTTACCATCGTGCTTGCAAAGATGCTCAAGCTTAACGACAGCAATGTAAATGCCGAGTACAACGACATTTCATCAAAGAACTATTACTACAGCTATGTTATGGCTGCCCTTGCAAACGGCATTGAGGCAGGCGTAAATAACAACAACTTCCGTCCCAACGACTACATAACAAGGGAAGAAGTTATGGTAATGGTATACAAGGGACTCGCAAAGGTAAAGGGCGGTCTTAATACCGACACATCGGTGCTTTCAAAGTATACCGATGCAGGTCAGATATCCGCGGAAAATAAGGCTGCCGTAGCGGCGCTTATAAACAGCGGCGCCATAAGCGGAACCTCCGCCACCACTCTTGAACCCACGGCTAAGATAACAAGAGCACAGATGGCAGTTATAATGCAGAAGGTAGACGAAAGCGTAAATTAAATTTGCAATAAAAAATTGCCCCAAAAGGGGCAATTTTTGCGTGTCGATAAAATATATTTTGACATTTCATTTGTTTTGCAGGTGCTTGGTAAGCCTCCCTCTACTCAGCACTTTTGCCTCGCAAAAGCAAGGCTGCGCCTTGGCGAATAAGTCTTTTCGCTGCAATGAGGGAGGGGGACCTTTGCGCCGAAAGAAGTCGGTCAGTCCTTTAGGACTGACTTTGCCGAAGGCAAAGCGCTGATAAGAAGGCGGTGGAAGGAGTATAATATTGTTAGTTACGCATTCTCCCTCAGTCGCCCTACGGACGACAGCTCCCTCCCGGAGGGAGCCTTTCATACTGTTCTTTAGTCCTCTAAAACCAAGGGACGGTTACAGAAAGTTTTTTTATTGCATGATCTCCTCCTGCTCTTCATAAAGCGCCATGAGCCTTTCCTCCAGCGCTTCCTTTTCCTCGTACACCTCTCGGGAGCGCACGGAGTTTGTATATACCTCCTCGCTTTCCAAAAGCTTGTCCAGCTCGTCTATTTTTTCCTCCGTATCCTTTATTTCCGCCTCAAGCCTTTTTATGCGGTTTTCTCGTTTCCTCTGCTGAGCCTGTATTTCCTTCTGCTTTTTCCAGTCCAACTTGTTCTCGGTCTCCTCCTTGTATTCCCGTGCGCTGCTTTTTTCATCCGTCGAAGCCTTCTTCTCCATATAATAGTCGTAGTTTCCAAGATATGTTACAGTCCCGTCCTTGTTAAGCTCTATCACCTTGTCCGCCGTGGCGTTTATAAAATATCTGTCGTGCGATATATAGAGCACCGTACCTTCGTAATCTCTCAGAGCATCCTCCAATATTTCCTTTGAATTGATATCCAGATGATTTGTAGGCTCGTCCAGAAGCAGAAAATTGGCGTTTGAGAGCATAATTTTGGCAAGAGCCACCCTGCCTTTTTCGCCTCCGCTGAGAGTATCTATGGTCTTGAAGACATCGTCACCCCTGAACACAAAGGCGGCAAGAGTGTTTCGTATGACGGTGTTCGTAAGCTTGGGATAAGCGTCCGATATCTCGTCAAATATGGGCTTGTTAAGGTTCAGATCCGTTTGCTCCTGGTCATAGTAGCCGGTTATAACATTTGCGCCGGTTGCTGCGCTGCCGCCCACAGGCTCCAGCCTTCCGAGTATTATTCTGAAAAGCGTTGTCTTTCCTATGCCGTTAGGTCCTATGAGAGCGACCTTTTCGCCTTTTTTTATTTCAAAAGATACATTTTTAAAAAGCGGAACACCGTCAAATGACATTTCAAGCCCCTTTATGCTCAGCACATCGTTTCCGCTCGGCTTTGACGGAGTAATTTTAAAGCGTATGTTCTCCGGCAGAGAGTCGGGCGCTGAAAGCCTTTCGGTTTTGTTAAGCAGCTTTTCACGGCTCTCGGCGCGCTTTATGGATTTCTCCCTGTTGAATTCCTTAAGCTTTTTTATTACCTCCTCCTGCCTTTTTATCTCCCTTTGCTGATTTATATATCTGCGGTATTCGTTTTCCCTGTCCGCCTGCTTTTTTTGGGCATAATAGGTGTAGTTTCCGAAGTATTCGCGCGCCCTTGTGTTTTCTATCTCTACTATTTTGTTCACTATCCTGTCCAGAAAATATCTGTCGTGCGAAACTATAACGACAGCCTTATTATAGCCCTTGAGGAAGTCCTCAAGCCAGCTCACCGACTCTATGTCAAGGTGGTTTGTGGGCTCGTCCAGAAGCAGTATGTCGGGGCTTAAAAGCAGAAGCTTGCCAAGCGCCGCCCTTGTTTTCTGTCCGCCCGAAAGCTCGTTTATTTTCTGCCCGCTTTCCTCCTCGCTGAAGCCAAGACCCTTTATAACTCCCCTAAGCCTGCTTTTATAGCTGTAGGCGTCGTTTTCCTCCAGAGCGTGAGAAAGCTCCGAATACCTCGACATGAGCGCCTTAAGCTTATCGCCCTCCGTGTGCGACATAAGCTTTTCCAGCTCTCTCTGCTCTTTTTCCATAGCCATTATAGGCTCAAAAACGCTCATAAGCTCGTCGTATACCGTCTTTTCGCTGTCCAGCTCCAGGCTCTGTGAAAAATAGCCCACGCTAACATTTTTGGGCATTATCACCTGCCCCGAGTCAAGCGAAAGCTCGCCCGTTATAAGCTTCAAAAGGGTGGACTTACCCGCTCCGTTTACGCCCACAATACCTATTTTTTCCTTTTCCTCTATGTGGAATGAAACATTATCAAGTACAATATCCGTGCCAAATGCCTTTGACACATTGCCGAGTGCAAGTATCATATTCTGTCCTCCGTTTTCAGATTATTATTATTTTAACAGAAAAACTTTACAAATAAAAGACCAAAAAGTAAAGATTGACAAAAAAAGCTAATTATTTTATAATATAAAAAAGCTAATTAAAAAGGTGGTAAGCTATGAGTAAAGACGAGAACGAAAAAATATCCCTTGCCGTTGTAAAAAGGCTTCCCAGATACTACAGATATCTGGGCGATCTGCTGGAGCACGGCATAACCAGGATATCCTCCGGAGACCTCAGCAAAAAAATGGGCGTCACAGCCTCGCAGATAAGGCAGGACCTCAATAAATTCGGATGCTTCGGTCAGAGAGGCTACGGCTACAATGTGGAAATGCTCTATGCCGAAATTAAAAAAATATTAGGACTTGACAGAGAATATAATATGATAATAATAGGAGCGGGCAATCTGGGTCAGGCTCTCGCCAACTATCCCAACTTCAGGAAAAGGGGCTTCAAGTTCATAGGCGCCTTCGACAAAAACCCCGACATCGTGGGCAAGACGGCAGGCGACATCGTTATAATGGACATATCGGAGCTGGAGCCTTTTTTGAAGGAAAACAGGGTCGACATTGCGGTGCTTTCAATACCCAAGTACAACGCCCCCAAGATATCCCCCATACTCGTTGAAAACGGCGTGAGAGGAATATGGAATTTTTCGCATATCGACCTCAATACCCCCGACAATGTGGTGGTGGAAAACGCTCACCTCACCGAAAGCGTAATGACACTTTCGTATAAATTGAGCGAGCTAGAAAAGAATAATAAGGAATGATAAAAGGGTACCGAGGTACCCTTTTTATATAAAATAATAACAGCATCAACATAATTTCATTATAAAATGTTGACAACATCAATATATTTGCTTATAATTATATAAGGAGGCGATATAAATGGAGGTTACAAATCTCAATATCAGGATAAACAAGGATATAAAAGAAACGGCAGAGAAAATATTCGGGGAGCTGGGTATAAATATGACTACCGCAATAAATGTTTTTCTGAGGCAAACTATAAGAGAAAACGGCATTCCTTTTGAACTTAAGCTGGACACACCCAATAAAATAACTATGGACTCTATATCGGAAGGCAGAAAAATTGCCGAGGATACAAGTATAAAGGGATATACCAGCATTGCGGATTTAAAGGCGGCTCTTGAAGAATGAAATATGAAATAAAATTTACAACACAGTTCAAGAAAGATATAAAACAATCGAAAAAGCAGGGGAAGGACACCGAAAAGCTGTTTGCTTTAATAGAAAAGCTTGCAATGGGTGAACAGCTCGATATAAGGTATAAAGACCATTCTCTTGTCGGTGATTACAAAGGCTGCAGGGAATGTCATATTGAACCAGATTGGCTCTTGATATATGAAGTCATAAACTCAACTCTTGTACTTTTCAGAACGGGAAGTCATTCGGAGTTATTCTGAAATTTTTATATCCGGAAGTTGGCATAGCCGACATCCGGATTTTTTATTGCGCACAGCATTTATAATAATTAAATTTACGCATTGTTTCCGCCTCCCCCAACCTTAATAGTTTTGTTATTGTAAAACAGGTCATATTATGGTATACTTAGTATAGATTACTATGCAAAGGCGGGTTTATATATGAATAAGTCAAAAAAAGGTGCGCTCACCGGCTCGGACAAGCTTATGGGCATATTTCTTATAATAGTTGTCGCACTCATCCCCTTTATATGCAAGCTAAATGTTGTAGGCGTGAGTGCGGAGGAATACGGCGTTATACGCTCGGCTCAGTCCGTAAACGATATTTTTTCCTACTGCAAGTCGGTGTTTATATTGACTATGGGCGTTGTTATAGCCATATTTATGGCATTCCAGATATTGGGAGAGGACGGCTTTAGCATAGATTTCAAGTCAAAGCCTGTCATCATGGCGGGCGTATTGCTTTTGCTCTCACTCATATCCTGCATATTTTCGTCCGAAAAGCATACGGCATTCTTCGGTGTTTCCGAAAGATATGAAGGCTTCTTTGTGTGGGTATGCTATATGGTGTTCATGATAGTGGCTATGGCGTTTTCATCCGACCGCAAGAGGCTTGATTTCATGCTGTGGGGTTTTGTGCTCTCCGCAGTGCTTTTGGGCGCCGTGGGCATAATGCAGTTTTTTGGCTATAATATATTTTCTGCGGAATGGTTCAGCAAGCTCATTATGGGGAGCAAATACAGCGGCACGCCCCTTAAGATAAGGTTTGATTCTGTATTTGCAACGCTCTATAATCCCAACTGTGCGGGTATGTACTTCGGTATGATGTTTTCGTTCTTTGCCGCTTCGGCAGCGCTCATGCCGCTTAAAAGCAAGCTCAAGTGGCTCTTTGCCGTTTTGGCGGTCATACTTTGCGTATGCGTCATAGGCTCGGATTCGGTGGGCGGACTTATGGGCGTTATTTTCGGCATAGGCTTTTCGGCTGTTTTGTGCATCGTTTATTATATATTTGCGCTCAAAAGCAAAAAAGCGGCTGTCATAAGCCTTTGCGCCATAGCTGCGGCTGCTGTCGGGCTTGTTGTGCTCCTTAGTTCAAATGCCGTTGTTGTGCAGAAAATAAATATAATATATAACGCCGTAAAAAATGGCGAAGGACTTGATCAAACCGCAAGCTTTTATGAGGATGTAAGGATAGACGGCATGAAGGGAATAATAGTCACAAAGGACGGCGAATTTGCTGTGGACTGCACGGGAGAGGTCCCTCGGTTCATGCATAACGGCAGGGTGCTGGAGCCTATGGAGGAAAACACGGCAGAAAACGGCACAGGCTATGTATATGACGAATCGGGTGTAAAGTGGACAATGCTCATAGCCAATGACGACAATATGCCTTATGTAAACATAAAGGGCGCCGACGCTCAGGGCACTGAAACCTCATTCATATTCGGCGAATATGAGGGCAAGCTCACATTTATGGACAAATTCAGAGATCCCGTGGATATATCCGTTCCCGCCGAAAGCTGGGGCTTTGAGGGCATTGAAAGGCTCGGCTCCAACAGAGGCTATATTTGGTCAAGGAGCATACCGCTTTTAAAGAGGAATATAATAATAGGCGCGGGCGCGGACAACTTTGTGTTTGAGTTTCCGCAGGATGATGTTATAAGTAAGCTGAGATTTTTGGGCAATCCCTATGTGATAGTGGACAAGCCTCACAATATGTTTTTGCAGACGGGCATAAACACGGGCGTTTTGTCGCTTGTAGTCATGCTGTCGCTTTTTGCTCTCTATTTTGTGACTACCGTAAAGGCTGTTATGCGCGGAGGCGATCAAAGCCTTAATGCCTTGAGATTTGCGTTTTTGGCTGGCATAACGGCTTATATCGCCGCAGGACTGACTACCGACAGCGTGGTTTCGGTGGCTCCCGTTTTCTGGACTATGCTCGGCGCAGGCTTCGGAGCCAACGCCATAGGCGGCAGGGGAGAGTAAAAATAACGGACGAATTTTTTTCGGAGGTAAATCATGGTTAAGCTTTCGGCAATGGCAAGAGAACAGCGCAACAAAATGTTTCTTTATGTACTGCTTGACATAGTTCTCATAAACATTTCCATAATAATGGCTGTGTGCCTTTGGTACGGCGGCAGCATTCCCGGCATACCCGGAGGTAAGGGAGTGCTCATACCGTCCGAGGTGTGGAAATGGTACAAGTATACCTTCATATTTGTGTCGCCTCTTTGCCTTATAGTGTACGGTCTTTTCAGGTTCTATTCCAATCTGTGGAAATATGCCACAATAGACGATATGTACAAGATAATTGTGGCAAATACGCTCATTTTCACCGCAGTATACGGTTATTATTACTATATAGTTTCAAATATAGTGGATATAGAGCTCCCCAGAAGAATGTTGATTGTGGCTTGGATAATAAGCATAATATTCTTCATATTCTCGCGTTCGGGCTATCGCTTTGTGAAAAGGCTTTTTATAAACATAGAGCATACGCTTGTGAAAAAGAGCGGCAGAAAGCGCGTGCTTGTCATAGGCGCGGGTTATGCGGGCTATAATGTTGTCAGGAGCATAATAAACAGCGAACGAGGCTATGAAAACAGACAGGCAGTCATAGTGGTGGATGACGACTACAGCAAGAACAACACCAATATTATGGGCATAAGAGTCACGCACAATATAGAAAATGTACCGAGGCTCTGCAAGGAATATGAGATAGAGGAGATAATAGTTGCCATACCCTCCGCGTCAAATGCGCAGATGAACAGGATAATGGACTGCTGCACAAGTACGGACTGTGTGCTCAAGATGATACCGCCCATGAGCGATGTTTCTGACGGCGGATATCAGAGACTGAGGAATGTGAATATAACGGATCTCCTGTTCAGAGATGAGGTAACCATAGATATAAACAGCATTTCGGAATATATAAAGAACAGGACGGTACTGGTCACGGGCGGCGGAGGCTCCATAGGCTCGGAGCTTTGCAGGCAGATAGTGAAGTTTGAACCAAAGCGCCTTGTCATATTCGATGTGTATGAAAACAACGCCTATGAGCTTTACAACGAGCTTAAGGACAGATATGCCAATACGGACATAATGGTGCGCATAGGCTCCGTTAGGGATATGAACTGCGTTGAAAGACTGTTTGAGGAATATAAGCCCCATGTCGTTTTCCACGCTGCGGCGCATAAACACGTCCCTCTCATGGAATATGTGCCCGCGGAGGCTGTCAAGAACAATGTGTTCGGCACTCTCAATGTGGCAATGTGCGCAGATAAATACGGCGCGGAGCGCTTCGTTCTTCTCTCTACGGACAAGGCTGTCAATCCCCAGAATGTAATGGGCGCAACAAAGCGCATAACCGAGCTTATAATACAGGAGCTTTCTACTCACAGCAAGACCACGTTTGTGGCTGTGCGCTTCGGCAATGTGCTTGGCAGCAACGGCAGCGTTATCTCTATATTCAAAAATCAGATAAAGGCGGGAGGTCCCGTCACAGTTACCGATAAGGATATAACCAGATTTTTTATGACCATTCCCGAGGCTGCAAGGCTTGTGCTCCAGGCTGCGGCGCTTCATGACGGCGGCCGCATATATGTGCTGGATATGGGCAAGCCCGTTAAGATAGATGAGCTTGCGCGCAATCTTATAAAGCTTTCGGGCTATGTTCCCGACAAGGACATCAAAATAGTTTATACGGGTCTGAGACCCGGCGACAAGCTCTACGAGGAGCTTATAATGTCCGAGGAAAAGGAGAATATGAAGCTTGCCTTCGGCAAAAAAATATTTGTGACCGCTCCCGTCGATATGGACTACGACAAGTTCAGGAGCGACCTGAAGAGGCTTTACAAGGCGGCATATGACGAGCCCGAGAAGGTGCGCTCCATAATAAAGGAGATAGTGCCAAATTTCAATGACGAGAGCGAAAAGGCTTAAAGAGGGAGAACAGAGCTTATGTACAGGGCTTTAAAGAGAATTCTGGATATTTTGCTCAGTCTTATGGCAATATGCGGGCTGAGCTGGCTTTTTGTTATAATTGCGCTGTGCATAAAGCTTGAGGACGGCGGAAGTATACTCTTTAAGCAGAGGAGGATAGGCAGGGACAAAAAGGAATTTTATATCTACAAATTCCGCACCATGCGCCTTGATACTCCCAAGGATGTGCCAACTCATCTGCTTGAGGATCCTCAGAGCTATATTACAAGGGTGGGAAAGCTTTTGAGGAAGTCGAGCCTTGACGAGATACCTCAGCTTTTCAACATATTAAGGGGCGAAATGAGCCTTGTTGGTCCAAGACCCGCCCTGTGGAACCAGTACGACCTCATTGCCGAGCGCGATAAAAACGGCGCAAATGCGCTTACTCCGGGACTTACGGGCTGGGCGCAGGTAAACGGCAGAGATGAGCTCCCCATAGAGGTGAAGGCACGCTATGACGGAGAATATGTAAAGAGAATAAGTCTTTTTTTCGATATATATATCATTCTTAAGACCGTAGTGTCGGTATTTAAAGCCGACGGTGTTAAGGAGGGCGCGGATGAAAATAATATTGACGGGAAAAAATAGCTATATTGCGTCAAATGTCTGCAAAATGCTTCTGTCGAAAGGGCACAGCGCCCGCTGTGTTTCGGTCAGGAACGGCATTGACGCGCTGGAATTCAAGGGCATTGATGCAGTCATACACTGCGCGGCTATTGTGCATAAAAAAGAAAAAAAATATGCGGATAAATATGACGCCGTGAACTGCGAGCTGACAGCCGAGCTTGCAAGGAAGGCAAAGAGCGAGGGCGTGAAGCACTTTATTTTCCTCTCCACAATGGCTGTCTACGGCGTTAAGGAGGGCGAGATAAGCTCGGCTACCCTCTTGTCGCCCGTCACGCTCTACGGCAAAAGTAAGCTTAAGGCTGAAAATATGCTGAGAGAGCTTGAGGACGAGAGCTTTGGCGTAAGCATTGTCCGCCCGCCTATGGTATACGGCAGGGGATGTCCCGGAAATTACGGAAGATTGTCAAGGCTTTCACGCCTTTTGCCTGTTATACCGCTCATTTATGGCAAAAAAAGCTTTATTTATATCGAAAATCTGGCGCATTTTATCACTGATTTGACCGAAAAAAGCAATTTTGGCACATTTATGCCCATGGACGGCAGGTATACGTCCACATCCGAGTTTATGAAGCTCATATCGGGCAGGGCGTATTCCAAGCTTTTGGGAAGGCTTGTGAGCCTCATACCCCTTGCGGTGCTTAAAAAGATGTTCGCTCCGCTGTGGTATTCGGAGGATGTGGCGAGCATGTGCGGTCATGTCAGCGTTGAGGAGGCTGTGGAAAGAAGCGAGGGCAGAAAATGAAAATTTATGTAGACGCGGACGCCTGTCCCGTGGTGAGGCAGACAGAGAAAACAGCGCAAAAATATTCAGTGCCCGTTGTGCTCATATGCGATACCAACCATATGCTGACTTCAGATTACAGCGATATAATAACGGTCGATAAGGGAGCGGACTCCGCGGATTTTGTGCTTGTGAATCTCTGCTCTAAGGGCGATATCGTTGTAAGTCAGGACTACGGCGTGGCAGCCATGGCGCTTGGCAAGGGAGCATATCCCATTCACCAGAGCGGACGGCTCTATACGGATGAAAATATAGACGAGCTGCTTTTGAAAAGGCATATAGCCAAAACGGCGCGAAGAAGCGGCAAAAGGGCGCATTTAAAGGGACCAAAAAAGCGCACGCCGCAGGACGACGAGAGATTTTCACAAAGCCTCGAAAAGCTGATATTAAGGCTTTTACAGGATAAAGAATATATTGATATAAATTTAAGTTGATAATAAATTTATTCGTAAATACTGCCCGCCCATGCAAGTGATTAGCTCACATAGTGGTTTGTAGGGGCGTGCATTGCACGCCCGTTTTAAATGTATTTATCAATACGATTTTTTCGTTTGTCCAGAGGGCTTTTTGAAGCCCTTTTTTATTTCGGCTATTCCCAGCGCAAAAAGGAAAATGCCGAAAGCCTTTCTGAGTATATCCGCCTTCACCATGCACATAAGCGCTCCGCCCGCGAGCGCACCCAGAAGCCCCGAAAGTATTATGGGCTTTAGCATGTCCTTTTCTATCCTGCCGTGCTTTGCGTGAGTTATGACTGCCACGATCGCAGTGGGTATGAAGTACACAAGATTTATAAGCTGAGCGCTTTTCTGCTCCACGCCCATAAATATCGTGAGCGCGGGTATGAGCAGAGTGCCTCCTCCTATGCCCATACCGCTTATTATTCCCGACAAAAAGCCTATTACAGTCAATATTATCATACTACATCACCATTCTTATGCCCGCCGCCAGCATGGAGGCGCCGAATATTATGTGGAGCCATTTTCCCGAAAATCTGCTCAAAAGCTTTGCTCCCACAAAGCCGCCCGCCACTCCGCCTATGCTCACCCACAGTACCGTGCTCCAATCTATGTCTATGCTGAAAAGATAGACTGCGGCGCTTGCCAAGGACAGCGGCAATATCACGGCTATGGCGGTTGCGTGCGCCTTGTGCTCCTCCACATTCAACAGCCTTTCCAGAGCGGGCACAAGCAGAGTGCCGCCTCCCGCGCCGAAGAAGCCGTTTGCTATGCCTGTTGCAAGTCCCGTTATCCATGTTTTTTTCATTTTATCACCCCTTTTATTTTCCCCCGAAAGCAACAAATATACTTTAACTTGACTTGATATTTATTTTAATTTATAATTATAATATGAATTTATTATCAATTTTTGAGGAGGCGGACAGATGAGAAGATTTTTGGCATTTTTTATGACGGCAATCATGCTTGTCATGAATGTAAATGTGTATGGGGCAGAAACGGCGAACACCGACAGCGAAATGCAGAAGGCGCTCGGGCAGAAGGCCGAAGAAATAAGAAAAAATGCGCAGGTTGCCGTTGAAGATGCAGAGGTCTCGGGAAGCAGTATCGACATAAAGGCGCTCTCGGCGGAATACAATGATGTCGTATATATCTATGATAAAGAACAGCTCAAGGCTATAAACGGTATGAGTCATTGCCGTTTTGAGCTTATGAAGGATATAGATATTTCGGGCGAGGAATGGACACCGCTCGATATTCCGTATTGTATATTCAACGGAAACGGACATACCATAAGCGGACTTACCATGAGTAATTTTGCAAGTAAAGAATATGAATACAGTAACGCATATGCGGGCTTTCTTTATGGTGAGGACAACGGCGTCACCACAAAGCTTAATTTAACGAATATCAATATCGATATTACGGCAAGCTCTCTTCCTATCAATTCTCGTGTAGATATATTGTCCAAAGATTATTTTAATGAGAATTCGGCTGTATTGGACTGTAAGGTACAGGGACGTATAAAAATCGATACCGAAGCTCCTCTTTATACCACAAGCCTCTATGTCAGCGGTATTACAGGAGGCACAAACTGCGATATTGATATGGACTTTGAATTGTCCGGAACATTCGGATATGTGTGGGCATACGGTCTGTATGACTGTAATGACTGCACAGGCAATATAAACATGGATCTCAGCAATATTCATAACCACTCCGTCGGAATATACGGTATGACAGAATGTGTTAACTGCCGTTCCGATATAAACTTTGATGTTAAAAACAATGCCGAACTGGATAGCATAGGAGCTATGGAATATTGCAGCAACTGCAGTGCGAATGTGTCTTTAAACGCTATTTCAAATAACTACATTAAATTTACAGGCATGGGGTATTGCCAGAAGAGCAAATTCGACGGTGATGTTCATTTCAACGGCGGAAGCTTGGATATGACGGCGATCTTATATTGCCAAGACTGTGTGTATGACGGCGATATAGACTGTGAATATACCTTGGAGGGTGAAAACAAATATGCCGAATTATCTGTATGCGGTATTCAGTCATCTCAGCGTTCAAGCTGTAAAAGCAATATAAGCTGTAAAAACAATACATCGTGTGATGATCTTGATCCGTCTGTGACGGGAATTTCAGGGTCAGCGGATTCCTCCTTTGAGGGAAACATAGATATTAATTCGCCGAGCAAAGTGTGGGTAAGCGGTATAAAATACTCTGAAAGCAAAAATTGCTATATGAAGGGCAATATAAACGTAACATCCATGGACGCAGGTGTAACAGGTATCTCCGGATGTGAAAACAGTTATATGGAGGGCGATATAAATGTTGTGACATCAAGCCCTGCCGACCTAACAAGCTCTGTCGGCATAACAGGCGTCTCTGGCGAATACAGCAAACGAAAGGGCAACATAAGCGTTGTAAACCGTTCTGCCGGAGGCACCACCGATATAACGGGAATATACGGCGAGAACTGCTATAACTGGGGCAATATGAATGTCAAGAGCTACACCGGAACTATATGGGGCATCCATGCCTCCGAAAGCGGAAACTACTATGCAGGCAACATAAATGCCGACATATCGGCCTTTTACGAGGTGGGAGCAATTAACAATGCCAGCCGTGACTCCGGATTTGCCGATTGCTTTGTAGGAAATATAAATACTTCTATAGACACAATTACTGATGGTAAAGTTGATGTCAGGGGTGTAGGTGACTACTCTGCCGAAGGTCCGGCTGTTTTTAACGGCGTTTACACGATGAACTATAGGGGCAGGAGATATTCCGTTTCCAACTCAGACGAAGTACTGTATTTTTATGACTGTAAGTACAAGAAGTTTAAATTAAGCAGAAAACCCAAAAATGAATATGAATGTCCTTATGAGGATAAAGAAAATTTTGATAGGGATCATTATGAAACTGTGGTACTCAGGCTCGTGCACGGTCCGGCGGGATATTCGTCAAAGCCTCCGACAACAGACCCATCCTCGGGAGACGAGGGCGCAGACGGGAATGAAAAGACAAGCTACAGCATATTTGTGTTTGACACACGCACGAACGGACCGCTTGCCGGCGCTTCGATAAATCTGGACGGAAAGGCATTTGTGACCGATGAAGAGGGAATTGCAAATGTTGAGGCGGCTCAATATATATCCAAGGTCACGGTGTCCTATGACGGCAAGGTCGTATATGATGATGAGGACCGTTGGTTTTTAAAGGACAGGGTCAACGATCTGTACATAGAGGATTTCACCTTCAATAAAGAGGATATAGATTTCGGAAATTCGGGCTCCGCCAATATAAAGGGTCCGACATTAAAAATAATGGGCAAGGAATTCAGCGTCTTCGACCTGCCGTTCAATCTGGATCTGTGCTTTGATACGGAAGTGAATAAGAAGCGCAAAAATAAGGTCTTTAAGTATATAAAAGTAGCATACGACAGAGAAAAGCAAGAGTATCAGGCTGTTGTGACAACAGGTCAGGCAGAAAAGGACTTTATGAGCGACGCAAGCGAAGACGGACAGGGCAAAACAGAGGACGCCACCACTCCCGAGTGGAAGAAAAGCTTTAATGAGCTTGTAAGTGCTTATCGCTCGAAGGATTCTAAGAAGGTCAAAAATCTTTTCAAGGCGGAAAACTCCAAATTCGGCTTTGAGGGCGAAATGACGGGCGCCGCATATTTTACATTTGGCTTGGACGGACAAGGCGGCTGGATGCTTAAAGAGGGCGGAGGTATATTTACTGTCTCCGCAGAGGCATCGGGAAGCGTGCCGCTTCCTCCCGCGCCTTATGTATTCGTTTCTTATGGCGCAAGCGGAGAGGCAGACGCAAAGTTCGGCTGTGAATTTTCAAAGAATAAGGACGACAGTATCAATATACAGGCAACGGGCAATATAGATCTGTCCGCATCTCTGTACGGCGGTATAGGCATAGGCATGAGAAAGGTTCTTTCCGCAGAAGCAGGCGCGGAGGGCACTCTTGATGCGGGTATAAAATTCCCCGTTACCACCATGCCCGAAAGTGTGGAGGCAAGCCTGACTGCCAAAATTTATGTTGCGGTGACATTGCTTTGCTTCGGAGGAAAGGTAGACCGTGAATTTTATAAATATCAGATGTATCCCAATTCTCCCACAAATGCTATAATCATGTCTTTGGCGGATGATGAGGACGATCTCAAGCTTATAGGAAGAAGCTATCAGGACGGCATAATGCCGTTGTCGACAGATGACATCACATTCAAAAGCTCCGTATATCCCTACGGCGGCGTTGAAACCGTGTATCTTGATGACGGCTCTATGCTTATGGTATGGCTTGACGACGATGCCGACAGAAGTCTTATAAACAAGACGGCGCTTTACTATGCTGTTTATAAGGACGGCGCATGGTCAGAGCCTCAGCAGGTGTGCGACGACGGCACGGCGGATTTTGATTTCAGCCTCTGCAGATGTGAAAACAGCGTATTTATGGTATGGCAGAATGAAAAAACACAGCTTTCCGACAATGCGGATATAGATACGGTCGCTCACAATATTGATATATATTATTCTGTTTTCAAGAACGGCAGTTGGAAAGAGCCTATCAATATAACCCCCGCAGGAAACAGTGATTACGAATATATGCCCGTTGTAAACTACAGCAACTATGGCAGTCATGTGATGGCAGGCTGGCTCAGTAATGACGCCGACAGTGTCTTTGTATCGGATGACATACCGGAGAGCATATATAAGGCAGAATTGGAACATGATTACGATAGAGATATTTACACGGTCGAAACAGTAACGGAGGCAGTAGGCTCACTGCCCGTTGTGAATGAGCTTGCCATAGACTCAAAAGGAAAAGCCGTATACATTACGGATGCCGACACGGAGCCCAAGCTTTATTCCGACGGCTCTCCGGTTGAGACCTCGGGCGCCTCGATAGGCGGTCTTTATGTAGACAATGACGGAAAGCTTATGTATACCCAGGACGGCATGGCTATGAATGAAAAGGGCTTGCCATGTTCGACTAAGGAGTATAATTCCGACAGATTAAAATATGTATCGTCAAATAATAACAAGGCAGTTATATATGAGGTGCAGGAGGGCATAACAAAGTCAAATCTCTACGGCGCGGTATGTTATGGTACAAACAAATGGTGCGAGGCGGTAAAATTGACCGATTTTGATGAAAAAATACGCTCATGGGACGCCGACACGGATGCCGACGGAAACATAAAGATAAGCGCCGTGCTTGCAAATATAAATCTCAGCAACGGCGATAAGGAGCTCAACGATACCGCAAGACTTGTGACATTTGACGCTAATTTTAAGGAGGACATCATT
Organism: uncultured Clostridia bacterium; assembly: GCA_947627425.1. Taxonomy (GTDB): domain Bacteria; phylum Bacillota; class Clostridia; order Lachnospirales; family CAG-274; genus Gallispira. Next base: position 16,110 of record CANQVZ010000001.1, read on the forward strand.
GTGAATTCCGCCGATGTCGATGAAAGCGATGCCGTAAGAGGCGGAAGTGCGGATATAGACATTAATGTCACAAACAATTCTTCACAGAGCATAGCCGAGTGGAATGTGATCGTAAAGGGAGATAAGGCGGGCGAACTGTATAACGGCACGGCAGTAGGTTATGCAGATCCCGGCGAGACCGCCGATATAAGCCTGAGTGTAAATATACCGGAGGACTTTGTAAGACAGAATGTGAACATAAGCGTTACGCCCGTGACGACCGTAGATGAAGACACCTCCGACAACAGCTGTGACATTGTTATGGGCGAGGCAAAGCTTGATGTTTCCGCGGAGTATAAAAGCGACAGCGGTCTTGTGACCGTTACCGTCAAGAATACGGGCTTTGCTCCTCTGAACGCTCTGAAGCTCAACATAACAGATGAAACGGAAAAGGCACTCAAAACGGAAAATATAGCGTCACTTGATGCGGGTGCCGAAAAGAGCTTTGATATAAAGCTCGACCCAAGCTATACAAGTTTTGGCAGCATATACGATCACCATGCAATAATCGCCGATGTCGAAAGCAATACGGACGGACAGATATTAACGGCAAGCGACAGCTGCGTGCTGGAGCCTGAGCCCGTTGACTTTATCACAAGCGATACTTCGGATATTCTGCTCTTTGTGGGAGAAAAGTTCACACCCGAATTAAAGCTTTATCCCGAAAATGCTTTTGTCACAAAGATGTATAATACAAGCAGCGCTCCGTCGGTAGCCGAGGTAGGAGAGGATAATGCCATAACGGCTATGTCACCGGGCAGCGCCGTTATATCCTATATGCCCCTAGGCTCGGACTTCATATACCGTATAAATGTAGAGACGGCTTATAAGGGTGATGTGACGGGAGATGGCAAAACCGACAAAGCCGATGCCGCCGCAATATTGAGATATACGGGCAGGCTTATGAATTTTGATGAAAGACAGCGTGAAATAGGCGATGTCAACAATGACGGCAATGTTGACACGGCTGACGCCGTAGCGATATTGAGAGGTCTTTCGTAATATATGAGGATAAAGCGTATAGGGCAGTAATTTTTTAATAAAATGAAATTATGTATTGACAATATACGCTTTATCTGCTAAAATAAATGATAATTGATATTAGGAATTAAATGTGTTGATCGAGACACGGGCAATTCTTTAATGATCTTTCAGAGAGCCGCTGTTGGCTGTGAGGCGGCAGATCGTCGGTTTTGCCCATCACTCGGGAGCTTTCCCTCTGAATTTTCAGTAAGAGCGGAACGGTTTGCCCCGTTACAGGTGTAAGGTTTGATTGAACCTGCTGAGGAGCGTACAGCGATGTGCGCTTGAACCGGGGTGGTAACACGGATTTTTCGTCCCTGACTTTTTAAAGTCAGGGATTTTTTGAATTTATATTTAACTTTTTATGCCATATGCTATAAAAGTTCACAATTACTGCATTGAATTGACGGCAGATTTGAGTTATAATAAAAAGATAAATAATAAGGAAAGGACGGATAAAATTGAAAAGACATATCATATCGATACTTGTAGACAATCAGGCAGGCGTACTTAACAGAGTGTGCAGTCTCTTTTCAAGGAGAGGCTACAACATTGAAACACTCAGCGTAGGCGTCACGGAGGACCCCGCCGTTTCCAGAATTACCGTTCAGGTAGACTGCGACGACTCCACGGCAGACCAGATAATAAAGCAGGTGGACAAGCTCGTGGATGTTATAAGGGTGGTCGAACTTCATGAAAACCACGGAGTTTTCAGAGAGCTTGCTCTCATAAAGGTAAAGGCTCAGCCCAAGCAGCGCTCCGAGATAGCCAGCATGGTGGATATATACAGAGCCAACATAATAGATGTCGCAAGCGAGACCATCACCATAGAGATAACGGGCAAGCCCTCCAAGATAGAGGCTTTTGAGGCTCTTATGGAGCCTTACGGCATAAAGGAGGTCGTAAGAACGGGTCTTACGGGTCTTTGCAGAGGCAACAATCCCATAAAGAAGGAAAGGGATATATAATTTATTAAATACTGCGGGACACACCGCAATATATAAATTTATTTTATTAATCAATTTATTTTTTTAGGAGGCAGAGAAAATGTCAGACGCAAGAATTTTTTATCAGGACGATTGTAATTTAAGCTTACTTGAAGGCAAGACTATTGCAGTCATAGGCTATGGTTCACAGGGTCACGCTCATGCGCTCAACGCTAAGGAGTCGGGCTGTGATGTTATCATCGGTCTTTATGAGGGCAGCAAGTCATGGAAGAGAGCAGAGGAGCAGGGCTTTAAGGTTTATACCGCTGCCGAGGCTGCTAAGAAGGCAGATATCATCATGATACTTATAAATGATGAGCTCCAGGCTGCTATGTACAAGAAGGACATCGAGCCCAACCTTGAGGCAGGCAATATGCTTATGTTCGCTCACGGCTTCAATATCCACTTCGGCTGCATCAAGCCCCCCGCAGATGTTGATGTTACAATGATAGCTCCCAAGGGACCCGGTCACACTGTAAGAAGCGAATATCAGGCAGGCAAGGGTGTTCCCTGTCTTGTAGCCGTTGAACAGGATGCAACGGGCAAGGCTCTCGATATGGCTCTTGCTTATGCTCTCGCTATAGGCGGCGCAAGAGCAGGCGTTCTTGAAACTACCTTCAGAACAGAGACAGAGACCGACCTCTTCGGCGAGCAGGCTGTTCTTTGCGGCGGCGTTTGCGCTCTTATGCAGGCAGGCTTTGAAACTCTTGTTGAGGCAGGCTATGACCCCAGAAATGCTTACTTTGAATGTATACACGAGATGAAGCTCATCGTTGACCTTATCTATCAGTCGGGCTTTGCAGGCATGAGATATTCTATCTCCAACACGGCGGAGTACGGCGACTATGTAACAGGTCCCAAGCTTATAACAGAGGAAACAAAGAAGACTATGAAGAAGATACTTTCCGACATTCAGGACGGTACCTTTGCTAAGGAATTCCTCCTCGATATGTCACCCGCAGGCGGACAGGTTCACTTCAAGGCTATGAGAAAGCTTGCAGCAGAGCATGAGTCCGAGAAGATAGGCGAGGAGATCAGAAAGCTCTACAGCTGGAACGGCGAGGATAAGCTTATTAACAACTAATTATAGAAAAAGGACGAGAGTTTTTGAAAAAAACTCGAGTGCGATAAGCGGTAAAATTTTTGAAACTGCTTAAAAGCGAAAAGCTTTAACATTATAATTTGCAATTTTTGAGGGGCGGGCGCTGCCCGCCCCGAATTTGTTTTTTACAACGAGAGTTTATATTTAATGGAGGAAAGCTGTGAAAAAGGTAACCATTTTTGACTCTACATTAAGGGATGGAGCGCAGGCTGAGGGTGTATCCTTTAGTGTAGAGGACAAAATCAAAATAGCCAAAGCGCTTGACAATCTGGGCGTATCCTATGTGGAGGCGGGCAATCCCGGCTCAAACCCCAAGGATCTGGAGTTCTTTGAGAGGATAAGCTCCGTCAGGCTTAAAAATACAAGAGTCGTTGCCTTTGGCAGCACAAGACGGAGAGGCATTTCACCCTCGGAGGACGGAAATGTTCAGGCTCTCATAGGCGCGGGCGTAAAGACCGTCGCCATTTTCGGCAAGTCATGGGATTTTCATGTCACCGATATAATCAATGCCACGCTCCACGAAAACATAGAAATGATATATGACACCATACTCTACCTTAAGGAACAGGGCAAGGAGGTCATATTTGACGCCGAGCACTTCTTCGACGGCTACAAGGCAAATCCCGACTATGCCATAAAGACGCTTGACGCGGCTTTGCAGGCGGGAGCGGATTGCCTGTGCCTTTGCGATACCAACGGCGGAACATTTCCGCACGAAATATACGACATCACAAAGACTGTGACCGAAAGGTTCGATACGGTAATAGGAATACACGCGCATAACGACTGCGGTATGGCTGCGGCAAACACCATAATGGCTGTGCGCGCGGGCGCAGCCCATGTTCAGGGCACTATGACGGGCTTCGGCGAGAGATGCGGAAATACGAGCCTCTCCACCGTTATACCCGACCTTCAGCTGAAGCTTGACTACGAATGTATACCGCCCGAAAATATGGCGCTTCTCACACACACGGCAAGAGAGGTCAGCGAGATAGCCAACCTTAAGCTTAACGAGAGAGACCCCTTTGTGGGCAAGACGGCTTTTGCGCACAAGGGCGGAATGCACATTGACGGCGTGAGCAAAAACAGCAAAAGCTTTGAACACATAGATCCCGCTCTTGTGGGAAACGAAAGAAAATTCCTCACAAGCGAGGTCGCAGGCAGGACTACCATTCTTTCAATGATACAGAGGATAGCTCCCGACATAGAGAAAAATTCCCCCGAGACCATAAGGATAATAGACAGGCTGAAGGAGCTTGAATATGAGGGCTATCAGTTTGAGGGCGCAGAGGGCGGTTTTGAGCTTCTCATAAGAAAGGAGCTTGGCAAGTACAAGCCGTTCTTTGAGCTTGAGACCTTCAAGATAATAGGCGAGCACCCCGTAATGGGAGATACTCAGACAGCCACGGCTATGATAAATCTCTCCGTGGACGGCAAAACGGAGATAACCGCAGCCGAGGGCGACGGTCCCGTAAATGCTCTTGACAAGGCTCTGAGAAAGGCGCTTGAGGTCTTCTATCCCAGCCTTTCACAGGTGCATCTTACCGACTACAAGGTTAGAGTGCTGGACAGCACATCAGCCACGGCGTCAAAGGTAAGAGTGCTTATAGAGTCGTCCGACGGCGATGAGAGCTGGACAACCGTAGGCGTTTCAAAGGATATTATAGAAGCCAGCTGGAAGGCGCTTGTGGACTCTATAGAGTACAAGCTTATAAAGGACATTGAAAAGAAGTTCAAGGACTTTCTTTAAGTAATAAAAAGTAAATTTTTCAGGAGGACAAAACTATGGGTATGACTATGACTCAAAAAATTTTAGCGGCTCATGCAGGTCTTGAGTCCGTTAAAGCAGGTCAGCTTATTGAAGCAAAGCTCGACCTTGTACTCGGCAATGACGTTACAACTCCCGTTGCCGTTACAGAATTCAATAAAATAGGCGTTGACAAGGTGTTCGACAAGGACAAGGTGGCTATCGTTCCCGACCACTTCACTCCCAATAAGGACATAAAGTCGGCTGAGCACTGCAAATATATAAGAGATTTTGCTCACGACAAGGAGGTTACAAACTACTTCGAGGTAGGTCAGATGGGTATAGAGCACTGCCTTATACCCGAAACGGGTCTTGCCGTGGCAGGCGATGTTATTATAGGCGCAGATTCTCACACCTGTACATACGGCGCTCTTGGCGCATTTTCAACAGGCGTAGGCTCTACGGATATGGCAGTGGGCATGGCAAGAGGCGTTGCATGGTTCAAGGTTCCCGGCGCTCTTAAGTTCGTGCTTAAGAATAAGCCTGCAAAGTGGGTAAGCGGTAAGGACATCATACTTCATATCATTGGTATGATAGGCGTTGACGGCGCTTTATACAAGTCTATGGAGTTTGCGGGCGAGGGCTTACGGTATCTTTCAATGGACGACCGCTTCACTATTGCCAACATGGCTATAGAGGCGGGCGGCAAGAATGGCATATTCCCCGTAGACGAAAAGACTATGGAATATATAAAGGAGCATTCAAGCAAGACTCCCGTTGTTTACGAGGCGGACGAGGACGCAGAGTATGACGCCGTGTATGAGATAGATCTTTCTACATTAAGACCTACAATAGCATTCCCGCATCTTCCCGAAAACACAAAGACCGTTGACGAGGCAAAGGGTCTTGAAATGGATCAGGTAGTAATAGGCTCATGCACAAACGGCAGAATAAGCGACATGAGGGCGGCAGCCTCTATATTGAAGGGTCATAAGATCAATCCCAAGCTGAGAGTTATAATTCTCCCGGGCACACAGAAGATATGGCTCCAATGCGTTGAAGAAGGTCTTGCAAAGACATTTGTCGAGGCGGGCTGCGTATTCTCAACTCCCACCTGCGGTCCCTGCTTAGGCGGACACATGGGCATACTTGCAAAGGGCGAGAGAGCCTTATCAACTACCAACAGAAACTTTATAGGCCGTATGGGTCATCCCGAATCGGAGGTTTACCTCTGCTCACCCGCCGTTGCCGCAGCTTCGGCAATAACAGGCGTTATAACCGACCCCGAGGACATCAAATAAGGAGGATATGAATAATGAAAGCTTGTGGTACAGTTTTTAAATATGGCGACAATATAGATACGGATGTTATTATTCCCGCAAGGTATCTCAATTCGTCCGACCCCAAGGAGCTTGCAAAGCACTGTATGGAGGACGCTATTCATTCGACCGTCAAATTTGTGGACAATGTAAAGGACGGCGACATAATAGTAGCCGAAAAGAACTTCGGCTGCGGTTCATCCAGAGAGCACGCGCCCATAGCCATAAAGGCGAGCGGTATATCCTGCGTTATAGCAAAGACATTTGCAAGGATATTCTACAGGAACGCTATAAATATCGGTTTGCCCATACTTGAATGCGATGAGGCGGCTGAAAAAATTGAGATGGGCGATACGGTTGAAGTGGATTTCAACACGGGCGTTATAACAAACAAGACAAAGAACGAGACTTATCAGGCAGAGCCCTTCCCCGAATTTATGCAGGAAATGTTCAAGGTCGGCGGACTTGTGGAGCAGACAAAGGTAAAGCTTGGTTTAAAGTAAAATAATTATTTGAAAAGAGGTAAATGAAATGAACTTTAAAATTGCAGTCGTAGCAGGTGACGGTATAGGTCCCGAGGTAATGGAACAGAATATAGCTGTGCTGAATGCCGTTGGCAAAAAATTCGGTCATTCATTTGAATATACTCACGTTTTGGGCGGTGGCTGCGCCATAGATAAATACGGCGAGCCTCTTCCGCAGGAGACAATAGATGTCTGCAAGGCAAGCGATTCCGTGCTTCTGGGCGCGGTAGGCGGCTGGCAGTGGGACACTCTCCCCGGCGACAAGAGACCCGAAAGAGCGCTCTTGGGCTTGAGAGGCGCGCTCGGTCTTTATGCCAATTTAAGACCCGCAACACTTCACAATGCTTTGAAGGACGCTTGTCCCTTAAAGCCCGAGCTTGTGGCTGACGGCGTTGACATAATGGTGGTAAGAGAGCTTACGGGCGGTATGTACTTCGGCGAGAAGGGCAGAAAGCAGACAGAGCTCGGCGAGGCTGCCTATGATGTGGAGCAGTACGCCGTAAAGGAAGTTGAGAGGATCACAAGGACTGCTTTTGAAATAGCAAGAAAGAGGAAAAAGCACGTAACAAATGTGGACAAGCAGAACGTTCTGGAGTCCTCGAGGCTCTGGAGAAGCGTTGTGCTTGAGGTAGCAAAGGACTATCCCGATGTAGAGCTCGATCATCTCTATGTTGACAATGCTTCTATGCAGCTTATAATGCGTCCCACCACATTCGATGTTATCGTTACGGGCAATATCTTCGGCGATATACTTTCCGATGAGGCTTCTCAGATGACGGGTTCAATAGGTATGCTTCCTTCGGCAAGCCTCGGTGAGGGCAGTCTCGGTATGTACGAGCCTGTTCACGGCTCTGCTCCCGACATTGCGGGCAAGGACATCGCAAACCCCATAGCTACCATACTTTCGGGCGCTATGATGCTCAAGTACAGCTTCGGTCTGCTTGATGAAGCCAAGTGCATAGAGGATGCCGTTACAAAGGTGCTCGACATGGGCTACAGAACAGGCGACATAATGAGCGAGGGCATGAAGCAGGTAGGCTGCAAGGAAATGGGCAGACTTATTATTGAAAATCTTTGATAAATAAACGGACTTTCGGGGATATCTCCCCGAAGGTTCACTATAAAAGAGAGGGAAACGCTATGAAAAGATATGTTGCTTTGCTGCTGGCGTTATTTATGCTTTCAAATACTGTGTATGCCTACGAATCCCCTTCGGACTGGGCTCTGGACGACATCAACAGGGCAAGAGAAGAGGGTATCGTTCCCGATTTCCTCATGGACGGCTACAGCTATGCCACTATAAGGCAGGAGTTCTGTAAGCTTTGTGCAAACACACTGCGCGCATGGGGCATAACCGAAAAGGGCGGTATCTCCGTAAGCTTCAACGACCTTACGAACGATAACGACATAGATCCCGACATTCTTTTCTGCGCCTCTCTGGGCATAGTTTCCGGAATGGGAAACGGAAAATTTGAGCCTACAAGGTTTATAACAAGGCAGGAAGCGGCAAAGATGCTTTGCAATACCTATAGGGTGCTTCTTGAAAGCCAAAATAAGCACATGGAATATCAGCTCACCTATCCCCATGTGTTCAAGGACGGCGACAAAATTTCCCTCTGGGCAAGAAACGATATATATGCCATGTATCACTGCGGAGTAATGATGGGCGATACAAGGGGCAATTTCGACCCCTTGGGCACCTACACGAGAGAGCAGTCCATATGCACATTCTTAAGACTGTATGAGCTTAAGGATGCTCAAAAGACAATTCCCGAATACTATGCAGTCGGCGAGCTTGAAAAAATATTATATTCAAATTATGACGGAAGCTGTTATATGGATGTGGCAGGCTATGATTTTAATTATATTAAAGAACTCAAGCCCGAATATATAAACAGCTATTCGGAGCATTTTACATCCGATGACCTTGGCTTCGTATATCCCATAGGCGAAAAATATATGCCTATCACGGTGTCTGTGGGCGCAGGCGTGGGCAAAGAAATAATAATAAATAAGGACGGCGAGGATGTTACATCCGGTTCGGGCGTCGGCATTGTCTACGGCATAGACGGCGACATTGCGAGAGTGGAAAATTACGGATTTAAATTGTTTGACCTTAAATCGAGAAAAGAAATATCCGTGAATGATACGACGGATATCAATGATATAGGCTGCGGTATGTACACGGCTTTGTATGAGGATAATGACGGCGTTATTTTTGCCTTTTTGGATAAGGACCTTAAACCCATAACGCCCAAGAAATACAGATACTGCGGCACAGCCCTTAACAATATGACTGTGGGCATTGACAAAAACGGCAATGCGGACATCGTGGACAACAAGGGCAATGTTTTGAAAACGCGAAAAATTGACTTTAATACCTACAATATCAGCAGTATTTTCGGCACAAATGTTATCCTGGGAAACATAAAAACATCACACTCGGAAATACTTCGCGTAGGAAGCGGAGAATATATAAAAAAATATGACACTGTGGAATTTATGGATAATGGTGAAATGCGTGCAGACGGCGAAATCCTTGATATAAACGGAAAGCCTAAGTTCAGCATCAAAGCCAAGGGCTATGAATTTGTGGTGCCGAGCTATGCCTATGACGACCTTTGGTTCGGCTACGACCCGGAAAGCGAAACATACGATGTCATAGACACAAATGGCAATGTTATGGCAAAGGGTATTGCCGAAAGATTCATAGTATCCGACGGCGGAGGCATATTCTGCGGCAAAACGGGCAATTACTCTCTTGTGCTTTTCGATGCCTTCGGCAAAGAAATAGGCACCGTAAAAACAGGGCACAGCATAGAGAGGTTCTGCTTTATAAACGGACTTTTGAGAGTAACCTCCGATAACGGCGTAAACACATATTATTTGCCCAACGGGGATGACGCGTCCTTCATTAATGCGGAAATACAAAATTAATTGAACGAGTAAATAAATTGGAAAATTTATTCCAATATGATAATATAAAGACAGAAAAATATTTTTGGCTGTCAAAAGCATAGAACAGGAGGAATACAAAATGATAAGCGACAGAGTTAAAATCGGTCCCGACAAAACACCGCACCGCTCGTTGTTCAAGGCAATGGGCTACACGGACGAGGAGCTTTCAAGACCCCTCATAGGCGTTGTGAATGCTCAGAATGAGATAATACCCGGACATATCCACCTTGATAACATTGCTAAGGCCGTTAAGGCAGGCGTGCTTGCGGCAGGCGGCACTCCCATAGAAGTGCCCGCAATAGGCGTGTGCGACGGCATAGCTATGGGACATATAGGTATGCACTATTCTCTGCCCACAAGAGAGCTCATTGCGGACTCTATAGAGTGTCAGGCTATAGCTCATGCCTTTGACGGACTTGTGCTCATACCCAACTGTGATAAGATAGTCCCCGGTATGCTTATGGCTGCCGCAAGGCTCAATATTCCCGCCATAGTCTGCTCGGGCGGACCTATGCTTGCAGGTCACAAGGGCTGTGAAAAGCTGTCCCTTTCAAAGACCTTCGAGGCAGTCGGCGCTTATGAAGCGGGCATCATAGATGATGCGGAGCTTAAGGAATTTGAAAATAAGTCCTGCCCCAGCTGCGGTTCATGCTCGGGTATGTACACAGCCAATTCCATGAACTGTCTTTCCGAGGTAATAGGCATGGCGCTCCCCGGCAACGGTACCATACCCGCTGTTTACGGCGACAGAATAGGTCTTGCAAAGCGCGCGGGAATGCAGATAATGAAGCTTGTTGAAAAGGATGTAAAGCCAAGGGACATCATGAACGAAAAGGCGTTCAGAAACGCTCTTACAATGGATATGGCTCTCGGCTGCTCCACAAATTCCATGCTTCACCTCCCCGCCATAGCTCATGAAGCGGGCGTTGAAATAAATCTGGACATGGCAAACGAAATAAGCTCTAAGACACCTAATCTCTGCCACCTTGCTCCCGCAGGTCCCAACTATATCGAGGAGCTCAACGAGGCAGGCGGTATACCCGCAGTTATGGCTGAAATAAATAAGCTCGGACTTCTTGCAACGGATAATATGACCTGCACCTTAAAGACGGTCGGCGAGAATATTTCGGGCTTGAGCGGCGCTGACGGCAAAATCATAAGGACAGTTGAGGAGCCTTATTCCACAACGGGCGGTATTGCCGTTCTGAGAGGAAACATAGCTCCCGACGGCTGTGTTGTAAAGAGGAGCGCAGTTGCGCCCGAAATGCTCAAGCACAGCGGTCCTGCAAGAGTGTTCAACTCCGAGGAGGAGGCTATTTCGGCTATATTCGGCGGCAAGATAGTAAAGGGTGATGTAGTCGTTATTGTCTACGAGGGACCGAAGGGTGGTCCCGGCATGAGAGAAATGCTTTCTCCCACATCGGCTCTTGCAGGCATGAAGCTTGATAAGGATGTTGCTCTTATAACCGACGGCAGATTCAGCGGCGCTTCAAGAGGCGCCAGCATAGGTCATGTATCTCCCGAGGCTGCCGCAGGCGGAAACATCGGTCTTGTGAGAGAGGGCGACATAATAGATATAGATATAAACGCAGGCAAAATAAATGTTAAGGTCAGCGACGAGGAGCTTGCTGAGAGAAGAAAGACATGGGTGATACCCGAGCCCAAGATAAAGACAGGCTATCTTTCGAGATATGCAAGGCTTGTAAGCTCTGCGGACAAGGGCGCTGTCCTCAACTGATCTTTATAAAAAGGGGAGATATCTATGAAAAGAATTATAGGAATACTATTGTCGGTATTTATCGTTACGGGGCTTATGGCATCGCCCGCCTTTGCTATTCAGGATGATGTTAAGGTGGTTTATACAAATGAGCTGGAATGGCTCAAAAAGATAAACAATTATAACCCCGAGGATATATTCGGCTATCAGATAGAATACTGCGTCTATGATATAGACAAGGACGGCATAAAGGAATTGCTCGTAAAAATGGGCACCTGCGAGGCGGACTATATAATAAGGGTGTATGGCTGCGAATACGGCAAGATAGTTTCGCTTGCCACTCTTGACGGCGGACATACCTATCCCTATGAGTGCGATACCAACGGAATATTTATGTATTGGAGCCATATGGGCTGCGAAACATTGATGAGGGTATCAAAGCACGGACACGACCTCGTATCGGAAACTGTTTTTTCAAACGATCTCAATCCGCTTTTTGAAAAGGGCGTTGAAGACCCGTGGCACCAGCCCAAAAAGCCTATTGTTCTTTGCGCCGCCTATGACTACTCGGAATTGAAATAATTTTTTTAACACATCAGGAGGTAATATATGATATTGAACGGTTCTGAAATTCTGGTTGAATGTCTTAAGGAACAGGGCGTTGATACCGTATTCGGCTATCCCGGAGGCGCTGTGCTCAATATTTACGATGCTCTCTATAAGCATCAGCACGAGATAAAGCACTATCTCACATCGCACGAGCAGGGCGCAGCTCACGCTGCGGACGGCTATGCCCGCTCAACGGGCAAGGTGGGCGTATGCATTGCCACAAGCGGTCCCGGAGCCTGCAACCTTGTTACGGGCATAGCTACGGCTTATATGGACAGCATACCCATAGTTGCCATAACGGGCAACGTAGGACTTCCGCTTCTCGGCAAGGACAGCTTCCAGGAGGTAGACATAACGGGCGTTACAATGCCCATAACAAAGCACAATTACATCGTAAAGGATGTCACAAAGCTTGCGGAGACCGTAAGAAAGGCATTCTATATCGCAAGAAAGGGCCGTCCCGGTCCCGTACTTATAGACATAACAAAGGATGTCACCGCGGCGGAGTGCGAGTATACTCCCGCCGAGCCCTATAAGATCGAAAAGAGGGTAAAGACAATAACCGACGAGGACATAAACGCAGCTATAGAGCTTATACGCTCGGCTAAAAAGCCCTTTATGTACTGCGGAGGCGGCTGCATAAATGCAGAGGCATCGGCAGAGATAATAAAGCTTGTCGAAAGTCAGGATATGCCTGTTTCAAGCTCCGCCATGGGTCTTGGCGTTATACCCTCCGACCATCCCAACTATACGGGCATGATAGGTATGCACGGCACAAAGACTTCAAACCTTCTCACAAATGAGTGCGACCTTTTCATAGCCATGGGCGCACGCTTCAGCGACAGAGTTGCAACCAACTTCAATAAGTTTGCGCCCAATGCAAAGGTACTGCATATAGACATAGACCCCGCAGAAATAAACAAGAACATAGTTACCACTCAGTCCGTTATTGGCGATGTAAATGAAATATGCAAGCGCCTTAACGCAGGTCTTGAGAGAATAGAGCGCAAGGAGTGGATAGGCGAGGTAGAGAAGTACAAGAAGGAATTTCCGCTTAAGTATGCCGACGACGGCAAGCTGAAGCCCCAGTACATCATGGAGAGAATAAACGCCATATGCAAGGGCGAGGAAATAATTGTTACAGAGGTAGGTCAGCACCAGATGTGGGCTTGCCAGTTCATAGAAACAAAGTACCCCAGACACTTTCTCACATCGGGCGGACTCGGCACCATGGGCTATGGCTTGGGCGCCGCTATTGGCGCAAAGGTAGCCAATCCCGACAAGGTGGTGTTCAACATTGCGGGCGACGGCTGTTTCTATATGAACCATATCGAAATGGCAACCGCCGTTGCAAATGATGTGCCCATAATAGAGATAGTCATAAATAATCATGTTTTGGGCATGGTAAGACAGTGGCAGGATCTTTTCTATGATGCGCGCTATTCGCAGACCAATCTGGACAAGGCTACGGACTTCATAAAGCTCGGCGAGGCTTACAAGGCAGTCACATTCAATGTAACAAAGCCCGAGGAGGTTGACGACGCCATAAAGCAGGCAATAGCAGCCAATAAACCCGCACTCATAGTCTGCGAGATAGACAGGGACGAAAAGGTATTCCCCATGATACCCGCAGGCAAGAGCAGCGAAGACATGATAACATTAGACGATTACGAAACAATGCAGAACAGCTAAGCGCAAATGAGTTAAAAATCGCTCCTTTTGGGGCGATTTTTTGCTTATATCTACAGTAGGTTTATATTTTTTGGTCCATAAAAAAGATAAAATGGCATAAACAGCAAAAAAAACGGCATAAATAAACTTTATTTGTGTATCAAAGTATGATACAATAATAATAGAATACTATATTCGTAAAAAAATACGGGAATTTATAAAAAAATGCCGAGGGGCATTCGGCTCCGAGAGAAGGTGATATGTTGTTGGATGTTCGTTTCAGTGTGGATGATATGGCGTCGAGCCATACCATTATGCTGGCTATAAGGGCTAAGGAGCCCGAAATAAATGTGGATAATCTCTTTATATCGGGAAGGTCTGTTAGGGAGATAACGGGCTTCAAGGGTGAAAGCTTAAGCGATTATTCGCCCGATGAGCTTAAAAATTCGAGAGCTATACCCGATTTTGACGCTATATCATATTCCTTTAACCGTCTTACGGACACCAAGCAGTGGGGAAGGGACAGCTCCGGCAAGACTGTCATACCCGCCATAGTCATAAAGACGGAGAACGGTTTTGTGGCGCCCATAATAACGGAAGGAAAGCTCCCGGAGCTTGCGCCGGAGGCAAAGCCCTTGTCGGGACTTAGGAGGATATTTGCCAACAGGGACGCTATCGAGGAAAATCAGATAGCCATGATAGAGTATGAGAAAAGCGTGAGCGAAAGAGAAAAAATGATTGCCGTTAACAGAGGACTGGAGTATATAAACGAGGCGTCCAGGATATATGCAAAGTCGGCAAACAAGGTCGAGCTTACTGCCGAAGAAAAGGAGTTTATAAATAAGGGCAACATAAATATGCCGAGCGCAGCCGTGCGCCGCATAAACTTATCCGAGCTTAGCAGCAACAGGCAGTCCGCAAATAATGACATAGGTCTTACGGCAAGAAGTCCCGAAGCCGATAAAAAAGCACAGCAAAAAGATATGGGAATGTAAAAAGCACCGATATCAAATTATCGGTGCTTTTAATTTACATAGTGGTGTTTTCCGTGGGCATATTGCCTCTTGGCATCCTGTTCCTGCCCATTCCTCCGTTCGGTCTTCCGACGCTGTTTGAAGTGACAACGGAGTTAAGAGTGAGCTTTGCGCTTTGTCCGCCTGCGCTTAAGGTATAGGTCTTGCCCTGCTTAAGATTAGGTGAGGTCACAACCACGGATTGATACGCCTTTGCGGGCGTAAATTGAGCTATAACCGTGCCGTTTTCATCCGTCAGGGTTATGCCTTCGCCGCCGTTTATAACACTGTCAAAGCTATGGAGCACGGAGCACTGCTTTGAGCTTTCAGAAAATCCCTGAGCCATTCCCGCGCTGCCTGCCGCTATGACCGTTCCGCCCGTCACGATAGCCTCTCTTTCGCAATCCAGAGCGGAGTTGCCGTTCTGCTCCGTTCCGCTTACATATACCGTTCCGCCGTCAACATATATATACCCGTTCGAGTCTATGCCGTCGCCTCCCGCGTCTACAGTTACATTTCCGCCCTTTATGCTTATGGTTACGCTTTCGGGCGCTGCGGTGTCGCTGCTTGCGTTTATGCCGTCATCGGAGGAAACAACGCTTATGCTGCCGTCGCTTAAGGTTATATTTTCGCCCTCTATTCCCTCATATGAGCTTGCAACGGTTATATTTCCCGCGCTTATATCTACAGCCTTGTCTGCGTGTATGGCGTCGTCGCCCGAATTGATCTCAAGGCTGCCTCCGCTTATGGATATATTTCCGCTGCTGTGCAGTGAGTCGTCCTCTGTGTCAAGCTTGAATGTACCGTCCTTTATTATGATGTCATTTCCGCTTTTAAGTCCCTTTTTGCTGTCGCTCTGCTCCTCGGATGTCATTTCGGATGCCGTTTCGTTTGTGTTTTGGGTCGTATTTTCCGATAAGGCTTCCCTTGGCTGTGCCGTCATTTTCTCCCCTGCATGTCTGCCAAAGCCTCCATTTGGCATATCGGGTCTGCCGTTTTGCATATTTCCTCTGTCAAAGCCCTCGGGAGGAGCGGACGGAACACTGCCGTCAAAGTTCTTGGGCATAGCGCTGTCGTCAAAGCCTTCGGGCGGTGTGCCGTTGTGTACGCGGAAACCCATGTCGGGCATTGTCTGAGCTTTGTTTTTCTTGGCATTTTCACTTGTGCTGCCTTCGCCTGTTTTTACATTCACATTTCCGCCATCTGCAAGCAGTATATTTTCGCTCTGTATTCCGTCATTTCCCGAAGCTATATTTATATTTCCGCTCTTTATATAAACATAACCTCTGTTTTCCTCTGTGCTGTCCGACTTTATGCCGTCCTCGCCCGCGGTTATGTCAATGCTGCCGCCGCCTATCTTAACGCAGTCCTTTCCTTCCATTCCCGTGTCGGGCGCGGATATTTTTATATTGCCTCCCGCTATAACAAGGTCGTCCTTTGACACTATGCCGTGCTTATAGTCCGTCTTTATGTCAAGAGCGCCCTCGCCGTTTAAAGTGAGGTCAGCCTTGCTGAATATAACTCCGTCCTCCTCGCCCGTATTGCTGCCCGATGAAAGTATGTTATTGCTGTTTTTTGCAAGCGTTATGAATACCTTGTCGGCATCCTTTATATCTATGGGAGCCATACTCTCGTTTTCTATTGTAACTCCCTCCAGCACTATCTGTACCTTTTTGTCGGGAGCGTTCACCGTTATCTGCGTGCCGCTCGCCTTTCCGTTCACAACATAACAGCCCTCGTCCGATATGGTCACTATACCGTCCTTAACAGCTGCGCCCTCCGCGCTTATGTTGCTGCCAAGAGTTATTATTTTTGATGTGCTTCTGTCATAGCTCCCGTCCGTATCTCTCTGTGTAAATTCCGTGTCTATATTTATATTCTTGGTCGTTTCAGCCTGCGCCGATGTGCCCGTGCAGCCCGAAAGAGGCATTGAAAGCACAAGCACCGTCAAAGGCACAGCCGCAATAATTTTAAACCTCATATTATTCACTCCTTTTTAAAGCTCCTCGCCCACGGCAGTTATCATACCGCAGGATATTTCAAGATTGCCGTTTCTGCATCTTAATTTGTCTATAAATTCCTTTTCCCTTGCGTTGTCCTTAAGCTCTATTTCATAGTTGAGAGAAAAAAGCGCGCCCATGTTGGTAGTCTTTACACTCATAAGCCTGTTTTTGGTAGTGTATTCGCTCATAATATCGTCGAATACATCGGTATAGTCGAGGCTTTCGGGTATTGTTATCTTAAGATGCCTTATTCTGGGATTTTCCTCTCCGAAGCCCGTCAACGCAAGCAACACGGAGAATAAGCCCGTAACAGCCACAAAAAGCAGCGCTATTGCTATATAGCCCGTTCCCGAAGCAAGCCCCGCTGTCATTGCCAAGAATACGGAGGCTATATCCCTCGCGTTTCCCGGCACAGAACGGAACCGCACAAGACTGAAGGCGCCCATTATGGCTATTCCCGTGCCCATGTTTCCGTTCACCAGCATTATGACCACCTGGACCATAACGGGCAGAAGCGCAAGAGTACAGGCAAAGCCCCTTGAGCAGTGGTTTCTGAACCTATGTATAAAAGATATTGCAACTCCCATAAAAAGAGAGCACAGCGTACACAGCATAAAATTGACCGTGCTGAAATCGGTATTGTTTATGCTTGCAAAGGATGTTGTAAATATATTGTCAAGCACAGCAGAACACTTCCTTTCCTTTTCTGTTCATAAGCTCGGTATATGCCATACCGTATTTTGAAAATGAGCATTGCCTTATTTCCAGCTCGTCAAGAGCACGGCAGAGATAATAGGGCAAGGCGTGGGGTATTTTTATTTCCATGAGAATGGTGCCGTCATCCATGAGCCTTTCGCCGAAACGCCCGTCGCTCAGTGATGTCATATCGCTTCGCCAGGTGATGTTGCTGTCAAACGTTATCCTGAGTCCGCTGTCCTCTCTGCTGTCTATGGCTGTTCTGTCGTAGCCTATATACATTGCGGGATAAAGTCTGCCGTAAAACTCCATGAAATAGTCCAGCTCGTTTTTTATCTGCGAATCAATGGATATTTCCTTACCCTTGTATAGGTAATCGTAAGCCTCTGCGTAGCTTAAGTCTATGCGCCTTTTGTACACTATGCCGCGGTATTTCTTTTTAAGCTCTATGAATACCTCGCTGTCGGGCTCCGGAAGGGAATAGGAGCGAAGCCTGAGCTTTTCTTTGTATACGGGCTTTTCCAGCGACTGCCTTATGAGCCTGTAGTCCTCGGTGTCAAAATAGATGTTGTTTATTGAGGTTTTGGCGTATCTGTCGGGCACAAATCTGTCGCCTATTGCCTTTTTCAGTTCTTTATATTGCTCGGTATCGAGCATATATTTCTTTTCGTATCGCTCGAAAACCTCTTGATTTATGAGCATTTTTTATCATCTCCTTTTTCGCCTGTGACAAATACTCTAATGCATGAAAATTAAATGCGCTTTAATCAAAAATAAGAATTTGATTAAAATTTGATTATTTTCATAAAAATATATACAGGTATAAATTTTGTAAAAACATAAAAAAAGTGTAGAAATTTATATTGGTATATGTTAAAATATCAGTAATAGAACTATCGTGAATAAAAAAAGGAGAAGATATTATGCGCAAAACAAAAATCGTTTCAACACTTGGTCCCGCGTCCAACTCCGTTGAGGAGATAAAGGCGCTCATCAAAGCAGGCATAAGCGCTGCCAGACTTAATTTTTCTCATGGCGACCATGAGGAGCACGGCACCAGAATAGCCAACCTCAAGCAGGCAAGAGCAGAGCTCAACGCCTTCATTCCCATCATACTCGATACAAAGGGTCCCGAAATAAGGACAAAGGGCTTGAAGGATGGCAAGAAGGTACAGCTCAAAACAGGTCAGACCTTTACGCTCACCACGGATGATATTGTGGGAGACGAAACAAGAGTTGCCGTAACATACGAGGATATCACAAAGGATCTCGATGTGGGTTCAACGGTGCTCATAGACGACGGACTTATAGAGCTCAGAGTAAACGAGATAAAGGGCAATGATGTCATCTGTACCGTTATCAATTCGGGCATTCTGGGCACAAAGAAGGGCGTCAACCTTCCCAACGTTCACCTCAACCTTCCCGCACTCACCGATAAGGACATAGACGACATAAAGTTCGGTGTCAGCGTAGGCATAGACTATATTGCGGCTTCATTCATACGCACGGCAAGGGATGTGCTTGAAATAAGACGCGTGCTCGAGGACTGCGGCGGAACGGATGTTCACATCATAGCCAAGATAGAAAACAGAGACGGCGTAGACAACATAGACGAGATACTCGAAGTAACGGACGGCATAATGGTAGCAAGAGGCGACCTCGGCGTTGAGATACCCTTTGAGGAGGTGCCCCTTGTTCAGAAGATGCTCATAGACAAGTGCGTTGAAAAGGGCAAGCCCGTTATAACGGCTACACAGATGCTCAACTCCATGATAGAAAATCCCAGACCCACAAGAGCCGAGGTAAACGATGTTGCAAACGCCATATTCGACCATACGGACGCCATAATGCTTTCGGGCGAGACGGCACAGGGCAGCTATCCCGTAGAGGCAGTAAAGGCTATGGACAGAATAGCCAGAAAGATAGAGTCCTCCATAAACTATGCGGAGAGATTCAACAAGGCGTTTTCAAAGAGCCTCAGCGTGAGAAATATAACAAGCGCTGTGAGCCATTCAGCCTGCACAACGGCAAACGACCTGAATGCGGCTCTTATTTCCACCATCACTCTTTCGGGCAGGGCTGTAAAGGAAGTTTCAAAGTACAGACCCGGCACAACTATTTTAGGCTGTTCTCCCATTGAGAGGACCTGTCGCCAGTTAAACCTCATATGGGGTACAATACCCATGCTCACGGGCTTTGAGCAGTCCAGTATGTCAGACCTCTTCGACGACATCGCAGCTCAGGCAATAAAGCTTGGACACGCAAATAACGGCGAACTCATGGTATTCACGGGCGGTACGCCTCTCGGAACGACAGGCTCTACCAACTCCATAAAGGTCGGCATTGTAGGCGATACGCTCATAAAGGGCAAGAGCATGAACAAGGTGGCAGACTGCACCGCTCACACCAACATATGCACAAGCTGTGAGGAGGCTAAGCTCCACTTCAAGACGGGCGATATATTCGTAACCTCCAATCCCGACAAGGGACTTATACCCTATATGATGAAGGCAAGCGCCATAATCGTGGGCGCAGAGGACGACAGGATAGACTTCACTCATGCAATAGACCTTGCAAGAGTTATGAATGTGCCTTGCATTCTCTGTGATGTGGATGTGGCTTCAATCATACCCGATAAGATACTTGTAACAATAAGAACGAGCGACGGTTCGGTGCTTATAAAGAAGATGTAAAACTTTTCTATAACCATCACTTAGCCTTAGTAGACTAAAGAACAACATGAATGGCTCCCTCCGGGAGGGAGCTGGCGCCCTTAGGGCGACTGAGGGAGAATGCGTAACTAACAATATTATACTCCTTCCACCGCCTTCTTATCAGCGCTTTGCCTTCGGCAAAGTCAGTCCTAAAGGACTGACCGACTTCTTTCGGCGCAAAGGTCCCCCTCCCTCATTGCAGCGAAAAGACTTATTCGCCAAGGCGCAGCCTTGCTTTTGCGAGGCAAAAGTGCTGAGTAGAGGGAGGCTTACCGAGCGCCCACAAAACAACTGAAAGGTCAAAATATATTTTATCGACACGCAAAAAAACGGGATTTTCCCGTTTTTATTTTTGTTGTACAAATATTTTAAATATGATATAATTAATTTAAGAATATTTTTTAATCGGGAGAGGGTATATTATGAAAAAAATCACAGCTTTTGTATTTATGCTTTTGATAATGCTTTGTTCTCTGTCTGCTTTTGCATATGCGGACGATTTGACCACGGTCATTTTCACTCTTGACAGAGCATCGGTAACGGTCAACGGAGTGGAAAAAAAGCTAGACACTCCCGCGGTCGCCATAGAGGGCAGGACATATGTTCCCGTGAGAGGACTTGCGGAGGCTCTCGGAGGCACGGCAGGCTGGAACGAAGCCACAAGAACGGTAAATTTAAAGCACGGAAACGATGAAATAAGGCTTACAATAGACAGCATCATAGCTTTTTTAAACGGCGAGGAAAAGGACTTGGACGCTCCTCCCCTCATCATTGACGGCAGAACTCTGCTCCCCGCCAGATTCATAGCGGAGGGCTTCGGCTATAGGGTCATATGGAATGCTAACAGAAAGACCGTGACCGTTACAAACGGCAGTTCGGATATAGTTATAGAGCCCACCACAGTTCAGACTACGGCAAAGCCTGTTGCCCAGCCAACGACTGTTAAAGCTGCCGAGCCTACGACGGCAAAGCCCGTTGCACAGCCAACGACCGTTAAGGCTGCCGAGCCTACGACTGTAAAGCCAACACAGCCTGCGACCGTGAAGGAGCCTGCCGCAGAGATCACAACAAGCTCTGCTCCGCTTAGGGACAAGCTCATATTCGGTCCGGGTCCCGTAATTAATCCCAATGCGCCCAAGAGCGGTACTCTGGTGCTCTATTTTTCAAAGACGGGCACTACACAGAGGATAGCCGAAATAATAGGCAGACTTACGGGCGCCGATGTCATAAAGCTTGAAACCGTACTTCCTTATCCGTCGGATTATAATATGCTGATGGATATGGCGCAGAAGGAAAAAATATCGGGCGCGCGTCCCGAGCTCAAAACCAACATAAAAAATCTGGCGTATTACGACACTGTATACATAGGCTATCCCATATGGCTTGAAACAATGCCCATGGCTATGTTTACATTCATAGAAAACAACGACCTTAGCGGCAAAACAATAATACCGTTCTGCACTCACATGGGCTCGGGGCTTGGCAGCAGTGTCAAGGATATAAAGGCAGCGCTCCCCGACAGCGATGTAAAGGACGGCTTTGCGTGCAATGCTTCCACCACGGAGCAGGAAATAAAAAATCTCATAGGAAATTATTAAAGAAATTTTAATAAATAGGCTATTGACTTTGAGTCTACTCAAAGGATTATACTGGAAATGTATATAAATCCGGAGGCGCCGTGATTTCATTTTTCCTCCCCTCTTTTTAGGAAAATTCGGCGTTTCCGCATTTATTACACACATGGCATATTTACAAATATGCACGGATATGTTATAATAATATAATATCAGAAAAACAGGAGGTATACATTATGGCATGTTTCATAGTACCCGCGGCAGAGGCTGTCGTAACGACCGTAGTTACAAAAGCTGCCGAAAAGAAAGAGAGCAAAGCCGAGGTAAAGACGGGCTTTGCATCAAAGCTTAAATATCTCAACAATATGTTGTGGGGAGGTTCGGCTCTCCTTGCCTTCGAGCACATATGGCACGGCGAGGTAGTACCCTTCTTCCCGTTCCTTACAAACGCCATAGATTCCGTTTCAAGGGCGGAAATGCTCCACGAAATGGCAACGGCAGGCGTATCTATGGCTGTTCTTGTGACAGCAGTATGGGCAGCAGGCGTGGCAGTGGTAAGTGCAATGGAGAAGAGAACGGCGGACGAAAAGGAGGAAGCATAAAATGACGCTTCTTATAACTGTTTTTGCGGCTGTCATTTCAACCGTGCTTTGGTATTTTAAGGACAGTGACAGCAAAAAAATGCTAAGAGTGCTCTCGCTCATGTTCTGGGGCGCGTCGCTCATGTGGCTTATAGACGCCGTGTTTGAATACATAGAGCTTGGAGCGGAGTTTTTTGCTCCCGCTCCCTCGGATATGCTCAACGATGCGTTTCTGGGACTTTCAGTCACGGCTCTGGGGCTTGTGATATGGCTTATAGTCCTGTTTGTGAAGGATCCCGAAAATGTGATAAAGAATGCATTGTCAAAAAAATAACACGGAAAAAATTATATGGGAGACCTGTGGTCTCCCGCTTTTAATGATTTCCTGTTGCGAGAGGTGAGGCTATGGATAAGAATGAATTGAAAACACTTCTTAAAAATGTTGCCGACGGCGTTATAAGCCCCGAAGAAGCCGAACTTAAATTCAGGACGGAGCCGTTTGATGATCTGGGTTTTGCCAAAACGGACAATCACAGGGCTTTGAGGCAGGGCGCCGGCGAGGTGATATACGGCGCAGGCAAAACGCCGGAACAGATAGTCGGCATAACGGAAAGCCTTATGAAAAACGGACAAAGAACCGTCATAATAACGAGGCTTTCGGCAGAGGCGGCAGACTTCATAAAAAAACATATAGACATCACATATTACGAAATGGGCAGGATAGCCATAGCGGGCGAAATGCTTAAGCCCGACACGGAAGGCAGTATACTCATAGTGAGCGCAGGCACGAGCGATATGCCCGTTGCCGAGGAGGCGGCTGTCACCTGCGAGGCTCTCGGCAACAATGTCAAAAGACTTTATGATGTGGGAGTTGCGGGCATACACAGGCTTTTGGCTCATTCGGAGGATATAATGAACGCAAGCGTCATAATAGCCATAGCGGGAATGGAGGGCGCTCTTGCAAGCGTTGTGGGCGGTCTTGCGGACTGTCCCGTAATAGCCGTTCCCACGAGCGTGGGCTACGGTGCGGCGTTCGGCGGTGTTTCGGCTCTTTTGTCAATGCTCAATTCCTGCGCAAGCGGAGTGAGCGTAGTTAATATAGACAATGGCTTCGGAGCCGCTTATACCGCAAGTATGATAAATCACAGGGGAGGAAAACAATAATGAAAACTTTGTACATCGAGTGCAACATGGGAGCGGCGGGCGATATGCTCATGTCCGCACTTCTGGAGCTTTGTCCGGAGCCGGAAAGGTTTATTGAAAGGCTCAACTCTCTGGGCATACCCGGAGTGAATGTCAGCATGGAAAAGGCTGTTAAGTGTGGTATAACGGGCACTCATGTGAGCGTGAGCGTCAACGGCGTTGATGAGGGCGAGCTTATGCATCATCACGAGCACCACCATCACCATCATGAACATCACCATGAGCACCACGAGCATCACGAGCACCATGAACATAATCACCATTCGCACAGGAGCCTTTCCGACATAGAGGAAATAATAACGGGGCTTAAGCTGGATGAAAAGGTCGAAAGAGATATACTCGATGTATATGCGCTCATTGCAGGCGCAGAAGCAAGGGCGCACAACTGTGACATAGATGACATACACTTCCACGAGGTGGGCACAATGGACGCCATCGTGGATATAACGGGCGTTTGTATGCTCATAAATGAGCTTGGCGCCGAAAGGATAATAGCTTCGCCCATAAACACAGGCAGAGGACAGGTGGAGTGCGCTCACGGCATACTTCCCGTTCCCGCTCCCGCAACGGCGTATATTTTAAGGGATATACCCATATACAGCAACGAAATAGAGGGCGAGCTTTGCACGCCTACGGGTGCGGCACTTTTAAAGCACTTTGCGGATAAGTTTTCGTCAATGCCCATAATGCAGGTGGAAAACACGGGCTACGGCATGGGCGCCAAGGACTTTGACTGTGCAAACTGCGTGAGAGTTTTTCTGGGAGAAACAGACGACGAGCGTGAAAGAGTGGCAGAGCTCATATGCAACATTGACGATATGACGGGCGAGGCTGTGGGCTTTGCCGTGAACAGGATATTTGAGGCGGGCGCTCTTGAAGTGTTTACAACTCCCGTGGGCATGAAGAAAAACCGCCCCGGTATACTTCTTACCGTTATTTGTCCGGAGAACAAGAGAGAGGAAATGCTTAAGGTCATATTCAAGCATACCTCCACCATAGGCATAAGGGAAAATATGACGGCAAGATACACTCTTAAGAGAGAGTTTATAAATATTGATACAAATTACGGTGCCGTAAAGGCTAAAAAGTCGAGCGGTTACGGAGTTGTGAAAACCAAGGCGGAGTATGACGAGCTTGAAAGGATAGCGCTTGAAAACGACATACCGCTTTCGGATATAAAGCTCTGATATGTAAAACGGAGGTTTTTATGCAATACAGAGAATTGAAAAGATGCGACAATATAAAGGTGAGCGAGATCGCTCTGGGCTGCGAGGGCTTTATAGGCAAGAGCAGGGAGCAGTACGCTTCAATGACGGACAAGGCGTTTGAGCTGGGCATAAACTTCATAGATATGTACACCTCCGACCCATCGTTCAGGGATAATTTCGGCGCAGCCATAAAGGGCAGAAGGGACAGAATAGTCCTCCAGGGGCATATATGCTCCACCTGGGAAAACGGTCAGTACCTCAGATCGCGCGATATCTCAAAGACAAAAAAAGCCTTTGAGGATCAGCTCAGAAGGCTGGGCACGGACTACATAGACATTGGTATGATACACTATGTTGACGGTATGTCCGACCTTGACGAGGTGCTCGGAGGAGATATAATAAAATACTGTACGGAGCTTAAGCAAAAGGGCGTTATAAGGGCTATAGGCATGAGTTCGCATAATCCCGTCACGGCTATAAAGGCTGTGGAAACGGGGCTTATAGATGTGCTTATGTTCTCCGTGAACGCCGCCTATGATATGCAGCCGCCTACAGAAAATGTGGACGACCTTTTCGAGCCCGAGAACTACAAGCAGGGCTTTGTAAATGCCGACCCCTTGAGGACAAAGCTCTATGAGCTCTGCGCAAGGGAAAATGTGGCTATAGATGTTATGAAGGCATTTGGCGGCGGCGATATGCTGAGCGAGGAATATTCGCCTTTCGGAGTGGCATTCAATGAATATCAATGCCTGGAATACTGCCTCACAAGACCCGCCGTAGCAGCTGTAATGGCAGGCTGTCATTCCGAGGAGGAAATGGAGAAGCTTGCGGGCTATTACGGCGCATCAAGGGAGCAGAAGGACTATTCCTCCGTGCTCTCGCGCATGGAGAAATTCAAGTTCAAGGGCAACTGTATGTACTGCGGACATTGCGCGCCCTGTCCCGTGGGAATAAATGTGGCTGATGTCAACAAGTATCTCAATCTTGCCATAGCGCAGGGCGGAGTGCCCGAAACGGTGCGCGAGCATTATAAGCTTCTTCCTCACCATGCAGGCGAGTGTATAGCCTGCGGCAGCTGCGAAAGAAACTGCCCCTTTGAGGTGGAGGTAATAGAAAAGATGAAAAAGGCAAAGGAAGTATTCGGATATTAAAAAAATAGCTGACGGATGCATAAAACATTCGTCAGCTTTATTTTTTTACAGGTCTCCGAACAATACGGGGAGCTTTTCCTTGAATTCCTCAAGCAGGGCATTTGCGACCTGTCTTATCTGGGGATGAGCATTGGGCGCTGTCCTCATTCTGAAAAAGTGGCGCCACGACCGCATATTCATGGTTACGACTATTTCTGTCTTAAGGCTGTTGGGAAGTATGCTCCTTGCCTCCTCCGGCTTTGCGCCCAGAGCTATCAGCTCGTTGTACTCTTTTTCTATGTTCTGCATAGCCTTTTCCCATATGTCGTATTTTGCCTTGTCCTCGGGGTCGTTTTTGTCCCAGAAGCAGGGATCTATGAATGTAAGCTCGTTGCCGAATTTGTCGTTGGCATAGTTGCAGTAGCGTGTGCTCTCCTGCGAGTAGCTGGCTATTCTGTGCCTTACCATTTCGTGAGTGACGCCTCTGTCGCATATGAACCTGACGGTTATTTTTTCGTGCTCTATTACGGACTCATGACCTCTTTTGAGTATGTTCGTTATAAATTTTTCGGCGCTGCCGTCGGCAATGTTCTGTTCGCTCTTGTAACAGGTCCTGCCTGCGCGCTCTATGGTTTTCATTATTTTTTGAGCGTCTATTTCCTCTTCTATAACATAGTATGGTTCAATGACTTTCATTTTGTTTTCCTTTCGTGTCTACATCTCGCTTCTGCCCTCGAGCGCCCTTGAAAGAGTCACCTCGTCTATGTATTCAAGGTCGCTGCCCACGGGCACACCGTTAGCTATCCTCGTCACCTTTATGCCGAGAGGCTTTAATAGCTTGCTTATATATACCGCGGTCACATCGCCCTCCACCGTTGGGTTGGTGGCTATTATGACCTCCTTCACGCTCTCGTCTATACGGCGCACAAGCTCTCTTATTTTTATATCCTCGGGACCTATGCCCTTTGTCATGGCTATTGCGCCGTGAAGTATGTGATAAAGTCCGTCATAGCCCTTTGTTTTTTCATATGCCGCCATATCTCTGGGATCCTCCACCACCATTATGGTGTCGCGTCTGCGCTTTGTGCTTGAACATATGGCGCAGGGGTCGCTGTCGGTGAGGTTGCAGCATACGGAGCAGTATTTCACTTCTTTTTTTGCCGTTGTTATGCTCTCGGCAAGCGCCTCGGCTTCTTCACTCGGCATATTTATTATGTGGAAGGCAAGCCTCTGTGCGGATTTACCGCCTATGCCCGGCAGCCTTGAAAGATGTTCTATAAGCTTTTCGACAGATCCACCGTAGTAATTCATAGCCTATATCTCCTAGAAAAGTCCTCCGCCAAGTCCGCCTGCTATGCCGCCCATAGCGCTTGTTGCCGCCTCGTCCGCCTGGCGTATCGCCTCGTTCACAGCTGCCATAACAAGATCCTGGAGCATTTCAACATCGTCGGGGTCCACAACATCGGGGCTTATCTCTATCGACTTTATTACCTTCTTGCCCGTTATGACCACCTTTATTGCTCCGCCGCCGCTTGTTACTTCAAATTCCTTTGCTTCAAGGTCCTGCTGAGCCTGTTCCATCTGCTTCTGCATCTTCTGAGCCTGCTTCATGATGTTGTTCATATTCATTCCGCCGAAGCCGCCCATACCGCCGTATCCGCCTTTTGCCATATTTCTGTCCTCCAAATCTGAATTCATTTGATTATTATTATACAATAATATGTTAAAAATATCAATAGATTTAACAAAATAAGCTTTATGCTATTTTACTTTTGGCAAAAATGTGATAAAATTAAATAAATATGGTATGCAAGAGGAAAAGCTATGGGTTTATACGAGGATATGCAAGCCTTTGCAAAAAAAGAGAATATAATAGCGGGCGCGGGAGACGCGGGAAGCTTTACGGAGCTTAAAGCCAAGCTTGAAGGCAGGAGCGTACCCTTTGTGGACTACAGCGTTGAAATGCGCACAGAGCCTCTCCTCACAATGCCCGACGCCAAAAGCATAGTCTGTATAGGGCTTTCTTACAACACGGTATATAAGCCTATAAACGACGGCAGAGCAAGAGGAAAAATATCTTCGGGCGCCGTGGGTACGGACTATCATATACTTGTAAGAGAAAAGCTCGAAAAGCTCCGCGCCGAGCTCATACCCTCTCACAATGCCATGATATTCACGGACACGGGACCTCTTTCGGACAGGGCTGTCGCAGAGAGGTGTGCCCTCGGCGGAAGGGGCAGAAACGGAAGTATAATAAACAAGGATATAGGCGGTATGTTTTTTATAGGCTATATGCTCACGGATGCGGACTTCACGGCGGGGCATAAAAATAAGGAATGTTCCGATATGTGCGGGGAGTGTGACAAATGCGTCAAGGCCTGCCCAAATTCCGCGCTTGATAACGGCGAGTGCGATTATAAAAAATGTATTTCTTATATCACTCAGAAGAAGGGCGCGCTTACATATGAGGAATATTCGGCGATAGGGAGCTCTGTATACGGCTGTGATGTGTGCCAGAGGGTATGCCCCTATAACGGCGGATATGCCGAGGCTGAAAGCGAATACGCCTATCCCGATATAGAAAGGCTCCTCGATATGTCGGAAAAGGAATTCGGGGCGACCTACGGCAGAACTGCTGCGGGCTGGAGAGGCAAGAGCATACTCAAAAGAAATGCTCTTGCCGTCCTCGGAAATATGGGAGATGAAAGAGGCATTGAGCTTGCTTCGCGCTTTCTTAAAGGTCCGTCGGAGCAGCTTAGATCGGCGGCGGAGTATGCCGTATCAAAAATAAGGGAGAAATAGTTATGGGCTATTGGAATTCAAGAGGACTGCGGGGCAGCAGCTTCGAGGAAATGATAAATATGACAAACAATGTATATAAGGAGAGGGGTCTGGCAATAATACAGAAGATACCGACTCCGATAACGCCTATAAATCTGGACAAGGGCAAAAATGTCATCACTCTTGCCTACTTCGACCAGAAGTCTACAATAGACTACATAGGCGCCGCACAGGGCATACCCATTTGTTTTGACGCCAAGGAAACAAAGCAGGGCAGGCTGCCTTTGCAAAATATACACGCTCATCAGGTGGAATTTATGGAGCATTTCCAAAGACAGGGCGGCATAGCGTTTCTGCTGGTACACTGCGCCGATGAGGAGGAATATTATTTTCTTCCCTTTGAGGTGATGGAAAAATACTGGAGGGACGCGCAGAACGGCGGGCGAAAGTCCGTGCCGTATTCTGCCTTTGAAAAAAGATATATGGTGAGCAATAAAAACGGGTGTCCAGTGCACTATCTGGAGGCGATAAATACTTATCTCAGGGAGGAAAAGAATTGAAGCTTATTGTCCTTGCGCTTTTGTTCGGTCTTTTTGGCTCTGCCGATAAAGCCGAGCCGATAAAGCCTAAGCCCGTATATGAGCCTTATCAGATATATATACGCACCGAAAGGCAGAAAGCCCCTCTGGAGGGTGACAAATGCATGAAGGGAGCGTATATACACGAGGAAACTCTGTATTCGGATATAGATGTTTTCGAGAAAAAAACAGGCATACAAAACGATATTTATATAAGCCTTGTTCCGCTCGAGGGCGACTTCCCCTCATCCGAGGTCATACAGACCTATGCCAAGGGCAAGCTGCCGTTTATAATAACGGAGGACGGCTGCGACATAAGCCGTGCGCGCGACATAGCCAAGGTCTGCGGAGATCTGGACATACCTATGCTTGTGGAGCTTAAGGGCGAGGATAAGTTCACATATGAGTTCTGCGCAAAGACATTCAGGGAGCTTGCGCCCAAAACAGCCCTTGTATACGGCATAGAATCGGACGATATGAGCTTTGATTTTCCCGATGAAAAGCTTGTGGACTGGGTTGCAATAGATATAAAGGAGAGCGCAAAAAACAACAATATATTGTCCGAATATGAAAATGCGGCGGGCAAATGCGCCTACTTCAAGGACAAGGCGGTAATGCTCAATATAAGCGTTCCCAACTTTACTATAGACGGATGCAGCTATATATATAAAGAAGCTTCGGACGAGATAAGGAGGCTTTATTCGCTTGCGGCGGATCACAGCAATGTGGGCGCTATAAACTATATAAGCCGCATAGAAAAACATGACGGCGTGGTGAGCTGCAATTACAGGATAACCGAAAACGGTATGCTCGCAAATACCCTGTGCGAGTGCGTCAATATGCTTTACGGCGACAGATATTGGAGCAGAACGCCCTATATAGCCTACGCTTCAAACGACGATGTGCTTGTGTCCAACGACATTGCGGAAAGGCTATCACTGGAGCGCAGCTATGTCAACAGCGGTTTCTGCAAAATAAAAGCGGGAGGATTTAATAAATCCGAAAGAAAGGTATTTGTAAAATATTAAAAAATATGATATATTATTTATATATAAGGCAAAGTGTTTTTTACGGAGGGTAATATGAGCTTTTTTAAACAGATGATAACGGCTATATACAAATTCAAGGAATATCCGAGGCTTATGCTCCTAAGCGCAGGCAAAACGGCGGGATATATAGTTATATTCTCGCTTATTGTTATGATACTTTCTCAGGTGCCTATGGCTGTGGGATATTACAAAATAGGGGGCATATCGGGACTTATACGCGACCATGTGCCGGAGTTTTCAATAAAGAACGGAAAGCTGAGCTGCGAGAGCATAGATTTTTCCGACGATATGATGGGAGTCAAAATATTCATCGACAACAACGAGGATGTAAACAACATAGATACTACGGGACTTACAAGCTATCTTCTTGCCGACAGCGACAAGATGATATTCGGCAACAACCTACAGAAAAGCGTTATAGAGTTTGCGCAGTTCGGCGACAAGAGCTTTGACAAGCAGGGTCTTATAAATTTGTTTGCGGGTAGAAAAATGAAGCTTGCTCTTTTTATAATTTATGCCGTGACCGCGCTCATAGGCTTATGCATGAGCACACTTTTCTCGCTTGCCGCGCTTGCTATGATAGCCATGTGCGTAAATTCCATATTCATACATACCAATATGGGCTTCG
The DNA here is from genome assembly GCA_947627425.1 of uncultured Clostridia bacterium. Lineage (GTDB taxonomy): Bacteria > Bacillota > Clostridia > Lachnospirales > CAG-274 > Gallispira. Next base: position 46,963 of record CANQVZ010000001.1, read on the forward strand.
GCGGCGCCCTGAAGCTTTCGATATATGCCAGAACATTTCCCGTACTGCTCACGCTTTTATTCGGGCTTGCGGGCATGAGCAATTTTATAGTGTATTGGGCGCTCCAGATCACATATATCTATCTTGGACTTAAGAACATCAAAAAGCAGGAGGCAATAATACTTGCCGAGCTGTAGGAGGAAATAATATGGCTTATCAGGCGCTTTACAGACGATTAAGACCTCAGCGCTTCGAGGATGTGGCAGGACAGGACCATATCATAAGGACTCTGCGCAATCAGATCGAAAACAACAGAATAAATCACGCCTATCTTTTCTGCGGCACAAGAGGTACGGGCAAGACCACCACGGCAAAGATATTCGCAAGAGCCATAAACTGCGTGGGCGAGGGTGTGAAGCCCTGTAATTCCTGTGATGTCTGCACTTCCATAATGCAGGGCAGGAATGTGAATGTGATAGAGATAGACGCTGCCAGCAACAACGGCGTGGACAATGTGAGGGATATTATAGAGGAAGTAAAATATCCCCCCACCGACTGCCGTTATAAGGTCTACATAATAGACGAGGTGCATATGCTCTCGTCGGGCGCCTTCAACGCTCTTTTAAAGACGCTTGAAGAACCGCCCGAATATGTTGTGTTCATACTTGCCACCACAGACCCGCAGAAAATGCCCGTCACCGTGCTTTCAAGGTGCCAGCGCTTTGATTTCCACAGGATAGACAAGGATACTATGGTAAAGGTACTCAAGGACTATATGGCTGAGGAGGGCGCGGATGTTGCCGACGATGCCATAGAGTACATTGCCGAGATATCAGACGGCGCCATGAGAGACGCCCTGAGCATACTCGACCAGTGCATAAGCTTCTACACGGACAGCAGGGTAACTCTTGAAAGAGTGACGGAAATAACAGGCTCCGTAGACCGTTCGGTTTTCTTCGAGCTTACGGATGCCATGAACAATAACGACGGCGGAAGATGCATGGATATAATAGACAGAGTTGTTTTGCAGGGCAGGGACATAAGCAGATTTACCGCCGATATGATAATGCATCTTCGCAATATTCTTTTGGCTGTGTCCACGGACGGCGACACAAAGGCTCTGGATTATTCAAAGGCTTATGTGGATAAGCTTAGACTTCAGGGAAAATCTGTGGGCTATGATTATGCCCTGAGCCTCATTTCCTCATTTTCGGAGCTTGCAAACAGCATAAAGTTCAGCGCCAATCCGCGCATACTTCTGGAGGTGTGCGTATTAAAGGGCTGTTCTCCCACCACATCCTATGATTTGGGAAGTGTGGACAAGAGGCTCAAAAACATTGAAAACAAGATAGAGGAGGGTATTCCCGTAAGAACGGAGGCAGCTATAAAGCTGCCGAACATCGAGGAAAGAGCGGAAGAGGTAGAAAAGCCCAAGGAGAGCGAAAAGCCCATTGTCATAGACAAGGCGGTGCCGGAGGATATCAAGAAGGTGATCGCGGGCTGGAATAAATTTGTAAAGAGCATAGACGCGGGAGTGATAAGGTCTGTCGTTGCCGTGCTGACAAGGCCTGCCTATCTGGAGGACGGCTTTTTGACGCTTGTCACGGTCAACAACGGCGCTTTGCTCGTCATGGAAAAATATTCGGACGATATAAAGTCGCAGCTTGAAAAGTATTTTGAAAAGCAGTTTGACATCAATATCATGACGGAGGAAAGGTACAACAAGCGCCATGCCGAGAAATACGGCGCTAAGGATCCCGAAATAGTGAGCTTTACAAAGGAGGACTATGTGAAGGTGTTCGGGGATATAGTTGAATTTGAAGATTAGTTAATTAATTTGTAATTATTTTATGCTTGCTTTTGGCTGTGATTTCATTTATACTTTTACTGAACGAATGAAATCATCTTTTAAATATAGATAGGAGTGGTACTGTGCCTCCGAGGAACAACAGACAACTCAGGATAAGGGAAAAAAGCTCCAAGCCTATGCTCTTTCCTCTTCATCCGAGCAACATGAGAGACAACAGCGTTTATATGAAGAAACGCAGAAGAAGATATGATCCCAAGCCGATCATAATAATATTGCTGGTGCTTGCGCTTTTGTGCGCGGCGGTGCTCTTCCTTGCCAATCAGAAGGTGCTTGCCGTCATGGTGAATGACGAGACGGTAGGCTATATAAAGGACACCTCGGCTACGGAAACGGAGCTTAACAACATGGTGCTTGCAAAGCTCAAGCAGGAGGTCGGCAACAACATAGAGATAGTGGACAAGCTCAGCCTAAAGAGCGCATCGGGGATTTTCAAAAAGACTGAAAATTCCGAACAGGTGGTAGCCAAGGTGTGCGGTATAGTCAGCTATAATCAGGAGGCTGTCACCATACTTGTGGAGGGCAAGGAGTTCTGCACGCTCGCCAATCTGGAATCGGCAAGGCAGGCTTTGCAGACGGTGCTGGATCAATATAAGGTGCCCGAGGGCACGGCACAGCCCGAATTTGCCATAAAGATAAATACGGATACTGTGTTTGTGGAAAACAGTCAGGTAAGCACTGTTGAGGAGGCTGTCAAGCTTCTTAGCGCAACACAGGATGTCGAAAAGGAATACACGGTCGTTTCGGGCGATACCTTCGGACTTATAGCTTCAAGGGCAGGCATGACGGAGGACGAGCTTTTAAAGGCAAATCCGTCCGTGACGGAGCAGACAAAGACTAACCTCCAGCCGGGGCAGAAGCTCAAGCTCATAGTAAACGAGCCTATCCTCCCCATAAGGACCTACAGCTGGGAAACCGTCAAGGAGGATATACCCTATAAGACCGTAACAAGGAACAATTCTTCACAGCCCGAATCCTACAGCAGGGAGATACAAGAGGGCGTAAACGGCACCAAGGAAATAATAAAGAAGATACCCTATGTGAACGGAATACAGCAGGGCGAGCCTCAGCTTACGGAAAAGGTCACAAAAGAAGCCGTAAACAGGATAATAGAGGTTGGCACATATGTCCCGTCCTCCAATGATGATGAGGATGAGGAAGAACAAGAGGAATAAATGAACGAATCATAATGACAAAAAAGCTCTCGGAAAGCGCTCTGAGAGCTTTTTTTGTACTAAATGAAAATGGAGTAAACTATTTGTGAATTATTTTTTTATTGATTGACTGTCTTTGTAAATACTGTTATAATTTAATCAAGCGATGCCGATTTTTCTGTATAAATTGCCTATACACTACGGCATCAAATAAACCGAAGGGAGTTAGAACAATGAGACACAGACAAAAAAAACCAAAGAGAATTTTTGCCTTTGCTCTTGCACTTTCATTTGCGGCGCAGTCAGGCATAAGCACGGCATATGCGGGCGAGTATGATATCATGCCCTTAAGTATGTCGGATTTCAGCAGCTTCGGTGTGGATATCGACATGGATTTCCAAGCGCCCGGAGATGTGTTTAATGTTGTGCTCGATCCCGTGGACGAATTTGATACGGGCGTATACAGCGTGGACGCTGTGAGCAATGAACAGGGTAATGCGGCGGCAGGCGTCATAACGGGAGTACCTGTCGGCGAATATAACCTTACGATAACATCCGACGGATATATTCCTTATACCCAGAAGGTGAATATACAAAAAGGCGTTACGGCTAAAATAGAGCTTAACAACAGCCGTCAGAAGAACGAAAAGTATAACGCGAAGTACGGCGTAATCGCCGTAGGTGATGTAAACGGCGACAGCATAGTTGACGATGCTGATATAGCGGAGCTCACGGAGGCGTCAGCGCTCGGTACATATTCCGATACGGATGACCTCAACAACGACGGAGTTGTAAACATTGCCGATATCACATATGCCGTTTTAAACAAGGGCGGAAATGTTGAGACAAAGCAGCTCAATATAATAGCTCCCGAAAACATAGTTCCCGAAACGGGCGAAAACACGGAGGTAGTGGGAAGTATAAGCGACCTTACCGAGAGCATTGAAAGCTTTGTACAGCTCAAGCCCTCGGACGGAGCGCAGATCACTCCCGACAATCCCATAGAGCTTTCGCTCAATATCAATACGGAGACTATACCCGAGGAGCACAAGAAGTCGGAGGGTATAGTTATAAAGCCTCCCGTTAATTCCGAAAACACTATCACCGACGGTACGGTCCTGGTTGAGGATGAGGAAGGCAATGAATATGAATATGTTATAGGCTCCGCCGAGCAGAGCGCAGCCATAGAGCCTGTAAGGGGCGGACTTTTCACCGTTCCCGTTTATGCGGCAGGCGAAAACAGGGCAAAGATAGAAAGCGACGGTACCGTTGTTATAGATCTCGGCAAGCAGATAGCCATAAAGAGGATAACAATAAAGGTAACGGGCGCAAGCACTAGCCTTGTTGATATAGCAGAGGTAGAATTTGTAAACAACATGGAGAGCCGTGTGCCCGAGCCCGAGCTCAACATTCCTCAGAATGTAAGGGTAGTTCAGACTGCAGCCGGCGACGATCCCGCTTTTGAGGTAAGCTGGGACGCTCAGGTGAACATAACGGGCTATGAGGTGCTTATAAGCTCAAACGGCAAGGAGGCTACCATAGTTACAAAGGATACAAAGGTAAATGTAACTCAGCTCGGAAGTGACAAGCTCAAGACATATGTGCCTTATACGGTGCGTGTGCGCTCTACAAGCGGCAATAACTGGAAGAGCCCCTATTCCGAGAAGGCGGAGATAACAATGACCGCCTCGGAGGTTCCTCCCGCTCCCGAGTATGTTCAGGCAAACGGACTTGTGGAGAGCATAAAGGTATCATGGCGCGATATGCGCGACACCACGCATTACAGCCTTTTCTACAAGGAGAAGGAAGCGTCCGACAGCGCATATACGGAGATAGAGGACATAAAGGCAACAAGCTACACCATACCCGGACTTAAGGCAAGAGTTACTTATCAGGTATATGTAGTGGGACACAATGAGCACGGCGCAAGTGCTCCTTCGGACATAAACGAGGCGACGACCACAGCGTCGGCAAATGTTGAAATGCCCAAGTATAAGCTCATCAACACTCTTGGCGAAAGAGGCGAGCTTACGGCTCATATAGCATCCGTAAGCGTTGATGAAAGCTATATTGTAAGCGGTGACAAGAACGCCCCCGTGGATAACGATCAGGATACATATACATTTGTATCCGACTGGGACACGGGTGAGGTTTATTCAAATTTTGCCAACCCCATAGTCACTCTTGACAAAAAGTATACTATAGACACCATATGCTTCTCGCCCAGCGGCAGCCAGCAGAACGGCTTTGCTGCGGCAAGGATACGCTATAAGGACGAAAACGGCAATATGGTCAAATCGGAGAGCTGTAGGATAACGAGAAAGTTTGATGTTGACAACAACGTTTACTATTCCGTTACGGCAAATGAACCCATCACCTCCGATACCTTCCAGCTCTGCCTCAACACAGGCTGGACAAGAGTGGTAACAATAGCCGAGATGCGTTTCTACGACTATGACGACATAGAGCATAAAATAGACGAGCTCTATGAGGACACAATGCATCTTAAGCTTAAGAGCGATGTTACGGAAGATAGCATAAAGGCTCTTGAGGACAGACTTGAAATAAAGGACGAGGTAAGCGGCGAGCTTCACCCCGAATACAGCAATTTAAAGAAGGAACTGGATTACGCAAGAACACTTCTCAACACGGAGGGACTTGCGGACATAGTAACCGTGGACACGGGCGTTACGGCGCACGCAGACGGTCATAACGACTTTGCTATGGCTCTTTCGGACTATCAGCCTCTCGGCATAGTTGCAAAGGCAGGCGAGGAGCTTATAGTTTATGTAGGCAGCCCCACAGAGGCTGAGGGCGTGAACACAAGCCTCAGACTCATAGCAACGCAGAACCACGGCGAGGCAGCCAACTGGCAGAAGGACCTCGGTCAGCTTAGGATAGGACGAAACATTATAAAGGTACCGTCCATAGCCACATCGGCAGTTGCCGAAAACGGCGGCTCGCTCTATGTGGAGTGGCCCGGCGCGGCAAATTCAAGACAGTATGCTGTTCGCGTAAGCGGAGGTCAGAGCATACCCGTATTGAATGTTGCCAAGATAAAGGGCGCAGATCGTACGGCTGCAATAAAGGCGTATGTGGATGAGCTTAAGGCTTATTGCGACACCATAAAGGACATACACGACAAGGATCACGACGGCAAGGAATACCGCAGCGACTGTATAGCCAACTATACGGAGATCGTTATGGACAATATGATGTATTCCGTACCCGCAACGCAGGTATTGAGCGGTATACAGTCAAGCGCCGAAAATCTTGAAAAGGCGATAGAGGCTATGGAACAGCAGATAGATATATTCTATCAGCACAAGGGTCTCAACAAGAACGAGCCTTCGGACAGCACAAACAGATATCCCACTCAGAGGCTCAACATAAGATATCACACAATGTTTACGGGCGCATTCATGTATGCGGGCGGTAAGCATATAGGTATCGAGTTTGACAGCGTTCCCGGACTCTTCGGCATGAGGCCCTACACCGTTGACGAAAACGGCAAGGGTATGGGCGGACAGTTCGCAGGCTGGGGCATAGCTCACGAAATAGGTCATGTTATAAACAACAAGCGCTATGTTCATGCAGAGGTAACAAATAACTACTTCTCGATGATAGCCACTCAGGACAAGCGCCCCGACTTCCTCAAGGTATACGAGCATGTTACAAACGGTACGCCCGGTACGATAGGCGGAGCGACGGGTCTTGGTATGTATTGGCAGCTCCATCTTTTCTATGATGATTGCTACGACTTCAAGACCTTTGAAAAGAACGACGAACAGCTTGCAAGTATGTTCTATGCAAGAATGGACAGCTACACAAGAAAGCCCGAGACCGCTCCACAGGCGGAGACTGACGGAATACCGCTTACACTTACGGAAAGTATTCCCGACAATCTCATCCGTCTTGCTTCTGCGGCAGCAGAGAGAAACCTTGTGCCTTTCTTTGAGGCATGGGGCTATGTTCCCAGCGCAGACACGGTGAAGTACGCTTCGCAGTTTGCACCCGAGGAACATAAGATACAGTATATAGACTACGATTCAAGAGATTATCGTCTTTCGGGCGGACAGGGTATGTCGGATGATACAGCCGTTACGGCAGAGATAACCACTCCGCACGAAAACAACACGATCTACAGCAACAAGGTGGATATATCCCTTTCAAACAACGGCGACAGCGAGGCTATGCTGGGCTACGAGATATTGAGAAACGGCGATGCGGTTGCCTTTGTTCCCGCTTCGCAGACAACCTATACGGATGTCATCACAACGGGCAACAACATGGTATATGACTACACCGTAATAGGCTATGACAAGCTTCTCAATACAACGGCTCCCGTTGAGCTTGACACTGTGAAGGTTAAGCATCAGGGCGATATAGACCGTGAGAAGTGGGTCGCTTCAACAAATATGCATTCGGATGCGGATGAATTTGTAAAGGCAGACGGCGAGAGCGAATACTGCGAGGACACTTATATTTCAGCCATAACCAATGCCATCGGCAAGGGCAGCGCCGAGGGTTATGAGGGTTCCGTGGACGAGGGTGCTCCGGAGATAGTTATAGATCTTGGCAACCCCGAACAGGTAACGGCTATCAAGTATAAGGGCTCAGCAGCCGACTTCACCGTATTCGTAAGCGAGGACAACTCAAACTGGACTCAGGCAAAGGCAATAAGCTATAACGGCAGCGGCGAGCAGGTTATCTACTTCAACCAGCCCGACAAGGCGGAAGAGGACGGCGAGGGTTATATGTACATCTACAAGGCTTCTTATGTAAAGCTTGTTTACAGCGACAAGGAAGTAAGCGTAGACGACATTAACATATTAGGTCCCACCAGCGATGATGTAGAGCTTATAACAAGCGGAATAGGCAAGCTTAAGGACGACTTCGTATACGACAAGGAAAAGAACTACAGCATACCCGCAGATTCGCTTGTATTCACGGGCGTTTACAAGGGCAGTCCTTCCTACAATGTTGTTAAGCTTTGCGATCAGAACAGAGCTATAATAAACGGCAGCCAGATAATAATGGCTGATGTTCCCGCACAGGGCGAGCTTGGTAATGTATCCGAGGGTATCTGGGTATACTGGATCACTCCCGACGAGCTTAAGGAAACTACCGTTCCCGCAAGCGTATATGCAGAGCTTTACAGAGTTGACGACGCATTCACTCTTGAAAACGAGCGTCTTGTAAGCAATACCCTTAAGGTGGCTGTACCCGCAGAGCTTCCCAACATAGTGCTCGACAGCAAGGCAGATGCGGCAAACGCATTGAGCTTTGGCTCGGACGATGTGACGGAAATCACGGAATACAGCGCAGAGGTAAAGGCTGAAAGCGCAAACTCCGGCGCTCTTGCTCTCATTGAGGAGGAGCCTGCAGAGCCTTCAACAGACAGCAGCGTCATATTCACAAGGGCAGAGGATATGAGGAGCGCGCTTGTACAGCTCAATATTCCCGAGGATGAAAATTCACCTCGTACAATAGCATTCCAGACTATTTTAAACCTCACAGGCACGGTGAGCGCGGATGATGTGAATATTGCATGGTCGCAGGCTATGGATTCCAGAACGCTCTATAAGGAATATTACTACAGCCCGCAGTCAGGCAGAGTTTACATATTTGCTGTTGCAAATGCGGACATACTCGACGACGGACTTATAACAATAGGCGACATAAGCTTCACATCGGAGTCGGAAGCAGGAAATATTTTGGTCAATGTTCAGGATGGTTCTACCGCAACGGTACATGAAGACCTCACATGGACAGGATGGGCAACAGGCGGCAGCGCCGTTATAAGAGCGGGCATTGAACCTGAGACATCCACAGAGCCTGAGTCATCCACAGAGCCTGAGTCGTCCACAGAGCCTGAGTCATCTACAGAGCCTGAGTCGTCTACAGAGTCCGAACCATCTACAGAGCCGGAGACATCCGATGTTATGGCAGAGCTTGTAGGCGCAAATGCCATCAACTTTGCAGCAGGCGTAGACAGACTTGATTATAAGGAAGTAGGCTTCATTTTTGAGGCGAAGGGCGTTGAGGCAGAGAGAAAGACAAGCGTTGTATATAACTCTCTTGCGAACTCGACCATAACGAACGATGCTCTCGGCAAGAAATACATCTACGCATTCACCGTTACGGATATTCCCGACGCTTCGGAGGAAATAAAGGTAACTCCGTTCATAGTTACTCTTGACGGCGAGACTGTAACCTCACCTACAAAGACATTCTCTCTTGCGGATTTCCCGCAGAACGTAATGCTGTTATCAGATGATATAATAAGCGGAGGCGCTGTCGAGGCTGTTGACAATATGTATTCGTCAGAGGATGCTTCAATTGAGAATATTGCGGCGGAAGACGGAGCGGACGACTATGTAAGCGAGGAGCAGAGCCTTTGGGCGGAATTGGTCAGCTCGGTAAAGAATTTCTTTGATAAGGAGGCGGCATAATGAAAAATTATATAAGACCCGAAATAGACATATGTTTGTTAAATGTAAACGACATTATAACGCTAAGCGGCGCCAACGGACTTATCAACAAGGGAGAGAACGGACAGCCCGCAACCGAGAGCTTCAGCTCACTGTTTGATGCTAAGTAAAAACAAATTAAGAGACCGCCATTATCGGCGGTCTCTTCTTTTCTTTATTTTTCGGTTTATTATAAGCAGCAGTATCAGCACGATGCACGCACCCAGATAGTATTCCTTGTGATCTCTTATATGCTCTGTAACTATAAATATTATCTCATGCGCCTTGTCCGTTTTTGGCGTGTTGTCCTCATTGTAGAAGAACTTATCCGTGAATATATCCATATTGTCGGAGCTTTGCTCGCTTTGAACGGGCTTTTTGTTGGGATTTTCGCTTTCGCCAAGCTCGGGATATTTTCCGAATACCGAGGGGAAAGACTTATATCTTGCGTTATAGCTGTTGCCGTCGTTTCTTATGAGCTTTTCTGTGTTGGCAAGCGTATATGTGCCTCCCATAGCTTTGGGGTATTTTTGCAGCTCCCATATATGATCCCTAGATATCTCGCCGTCATTCATATTGTAGTATTCGTGAGTGTGGTGGTCAAGTCCGTCAAAGCTCACGGGATCGTCCCATGTTGTGTCCATATGATAATAGGCGTCGTCCAGCTTGACTATGTTCCACGCGTGACCTATACCCTTGCTCGTGCCTGTTATTATGCTGTTTTCTATTCCGCATAGATCCAAAAGCAGCTTTGCCGCATAGGCATAGCCGTTGCACACTGCCTTTCCCCCTATAAGAGCGCCGTAGGCGGTGTAATAGTCGGGGTTTGGGTTGGTGTCGTAGTCGGTGGCATATTGGCAGTTTTCCACGATATAGTCGTGTATAATGTATTCTTTCATGTACGGCGGCATATTTTCGCATATATTCGTCGAAACTATTTCAGCCGCCTTCTGCTCCGTCAGCTTCTTCATCTGAAGCAGTATATCGGGCTGATAGTCATATTCCAGATCTATCACATAACAGGTATATGCTCCCTGCTTGCTGTCTATGGTGGTGGTGCGGTGTCCTCTGTAGCCCATGTACGCCAGAGGGCAGCTCTCGCTCACCTCTTCTATGTAGTCGTTCAAGGGAGTGGAGGACACGGGCATATTTATACCCACAACGCAGAGCCTTGTTCTCCCGTAGAGCATTGCCCTTGTTATGAGATCCGTAAATTCCTCCTTGCTCTTTGCCGTGTATATATCGGTCAGAGCCACATCCGTATTCGTGTATACGGGCTTTATTGTCGCTATAAAGCTGTTGTACACGCTGTTGTAGCCCTTGTAGTACATCACAAGCCTTGGATCGTATTCAAATATATCCGCTATCACTTGATCTATGTCCTTGCTCACGACCGTTATTTCGGGACTGAATTCGGCAAAAAGCTCGGCAGTGTTTTTTATGTCGTAGGCGTATGTGCATACGCATATGCTCAGCGCCGCAAAAAGTGTAGTTATAAATAAAGCTATTCTTTTCATTATATCCCTCCGAGATACTTTAAAGCTTATATATTAATTATCTCATTTTTTTGATATAAATACAAGTGCTATGTTCTTGTAAAAAATATTATTTTATGTTATTATTTATATGTGATATAAATAGGAGGAAATGCTATGGAGTGGACAGAAGTAAAGATATACACAACTACCGAGGGCATAGAGCCTGTCACGGCGGTGCTCATGGACTGCGGTATAAACGGCATACAGGTAGAGGACGACAGCGAGATGAAGCAATTTCTCTCCGAAAGCTCGACCTATTGGGACTATGTTGACGAGGAGCTTTTGTCAAAGCCAGAGGGCGAAACAAAAATAACCGTCTATGTCAGCGACAATCCCTACGGCGATGAAATGCTCGCCAATATAAGAAATGCCATAGAGCACTTAAAGACGGTCGATACGGGTCTTAATATGGGAAGGCTTGCCATAGAGACCACATCGGAGCTTAACGACGAGGAGTGGCTCAACAAATGGCGGGATTACTACAAGCCCTTTAAGATAGGCGAAAGGATATTTATAAAGCCCGTGTGGGAGGACTGCGATATTCCCGACGGCAGAGTGGTGTTCAACATAAATCCGGGTCATGTGTTCGGTACGGGACTGCATCAGACAACACAGCTCTGTATGCTGGAGCTTGAAAAATACATAGATGAAAATTCCGTAGTGGCGGATCTGGGCTGCGGCAGCGGTATTCTTTCCGTGGTTGCGCTTCTTTTGGGCGCAAAGAGCGCTTTTGCCGTGGATATAGACGCAAATGCAATAAAGACGGCTTATGAAAACGCCGAGCTGAGCGGTGTGGACAGGTCGCGCTATTATGTTACTAGCGGCAATGTGATAGATGATGAAGAGCTGAGGGATGAAATAGGCTATGAAAAATATGACGTCGTGGTGGCAAATATTATAGCCGATGTCATATGCGCCATATCTCCCTTTGTGCCCAAGCAGCTCAAAAAGGGAGGCATATTCATAGCCTCCGGCATAATAAAGGATAGAATACAGGATGTATATTCAGCCCTTGCCGAGAACGGGCTTAAGGTCATAAGCACCAATATAAAGGATGAATGGGTATGCATTACCTCTGTAAAGGATAAGTGATAATATGCCTAAGTTTTTTGTGAAAAAAGAAAGCATAGACGACCATACCATAACGCTTGACGGCGACAACGCAAGGCATATAGGCAATGTGCTTAGGGCGCGCGTGGGAGATAGCATAACGGTGTGTGACGGCGAGGGCATGGACTACGAGTGCCGCATATCGAGCATAACAAAGGACAGAGTCACCGCCGAAATAACGGACATTTCCACAAACGGCAGCGAGCCGTCCGTGAGCATAACTCTCTATCAGGGCTTGCCAAAGGCGGACAAAATGGAGCTTGTCATACAAAAGTGCATAGAGATAGGAGTTGACGGCATAATACCCGTCAGCACGGAGCACAGTGTTGTAAAGCTTGAGGGCAAGGAGGACAAAAAGCTTGCCCGCTGGAACAAAATTGCCGAGGCTGCCGCAAAGCAGTGCGGCAGAGGGAAAATACCCGCCGTAGGCAGGGTTATGAGCTTTGACGAGGCCGTAAAGCACGCAATGAGCCTTGACAGCGCCGTCATACCCTATGAGAGGGAGAGAGAAAGAGGACTCAGACAATTTACGGACGGCTTCAAGGGCAGGAGCATAGGCGTGTTCATAGGACCCGAGGGCGGCTTTTCGCAGAGTGAGATAGAGCTTGCAAGGGCATCGGGCATTATTCCCGTAACGCTTGGCAGGCGCATACTCAGGACGGAAACGGCAGGGCTTGTCGCTGCCGTAATACTTCTTCACGAACTGGAGGACTTGATGTGATCTATTTTGACAATGCCTCGACTACCCGTATGTCGGACGAGGTATTTGAATATATGTGCTCATTTATAAAGAAAAATTATGCCAATCCTTCGTCCTTACATTCCTTCGGCTTTGAGGCTGAAAAGGAGCTTGATAAGGCAAGAAAGGCGGTCGCTGCCGTCATAGGCGCGGATGCCGATGAAATATATTTCACAAGCGGAGGAACGGAGGCAAACAATACAGCTGTTCTGGGCGTGGCTTCGGCTTACGGCAGGCTTGGCAGGAGGGTCATAACGAGCAGTATAGAGCACCCCTCCGTTGCGGACAGCTTTAAGGAGCTTGAAAAAAGAGGCTTTGAGGTCATCACTCTGAATGTTGACGGCAAGGGTTATATAGATATTGACGAGCTTTCACGCGCTGTCAACGAGGATACCATACTTGTGAGCATAATGTGTGTGAACAATGAATTCGGTACCGTTCAGGATATAGAAAAAATATACTCCGTTATAAAGGAAAAAAATAAGAACTGCATTTTCCATACGGACTGCGTTCAGGCATTCTGCAAGCACGACATAAGCTGTAAAAATGCCGATATTATCACAATGAGCGCACACAAGATAAACGCCTCAAAGGGCGTGGGAGCTATGTATATCAAAAGGGGCGTGAGAGTGAACAATCTGCACTTCGGCGGAGGTCAGGAAAGGGGCTTTCGCCCCGGCACGGAAAATACCTATGCCATAGCCTCAATGGGAAGGGCGGCGGAGCTTGCGCTTGAAAACATGGCGGATAATTTCAAGCGTGTAGGCGAGGTCAGAAAAACGCTGCTGCGCATAACGGATGAGCTTGACAATGTTTATGTGAACGGAGATGTTGAAAACGGCAGTCCTTACATACTCAATTTAAGCTTTGAGGATGTCAAGGGCGAGGTGCTTCTGCACGCTCTCGAAAGCGAGGGCATATATGCCGCTACGGGCGCAGCCTGTTCTTCGAGAACAAAGGAAAAGAAAAAGATTGTAGACCGCCTCAATGACGGCAGGGGCAAAAGCGCCGTGCGTTTCAGCTTTTCTGCCGAGAACTCGGTCGAGGAGGCGGAAATGACAGTCGAATGTCTTAAAAGGCTTGTGCCAAAGCTTAGGCGTTTTGTGCCAAGATGATGTTAATATGGGAGAGAATATGAGAAATATACTTTTGGTGAAATACGGCGAAATTGCCACAAGGGGCAAAAACCGTTATTTAATAGAAAACAGACTTATTTGGACAATTATAAAAAGGCTTGAGCTATACGAGGGCTACAGGGTGTATAAGGAGCAGGGACGGCTTTTGATAGTCAATGAAAAAAAGGACTTTGACTATGAAACGGTCATACCCATTGTGCTCAATGTACTCGGCGTTACGGCGGTATGTCCCGGCATAGAGATAACCGACCAGAGCATAGAGAGCCTTAGAGAGCACGCTCTCATACATTTCAAGGAGCACTATCCCGATGGCGGAGTTTCCTTCAAGGTCATCACAAAGCGCGCCGACAAGAGATATCCCCTCACGGGCAACGAGGTCAGCGCAGATGTGGGAGGCTATGTTCTCCACAATATACCAAACCTCACCGTGGATGTGCACAATCCCGATGTTAAGCTTATGGTGGAGCTTCGCAATAATGCTTACATATACAGCCGTGTCATAATGGGACAGGGCGGTCTGCCCTACGGCACGAGCGGCAAGGCTACCGTGCTCATGTCGGGCGGTATAGACAGTCCCGTTGCGGCTTATCTTGTGGCAAAGAGGGGCGTAGAGATAGAAGCCTGCTATTTTGATTCTCCGCCCTATACCTCCGAGAGAGCCAAGCAGAAGGTCATCGATCTTGCTTCAAGGCTTGCGGATTTCACGGGCGGTATAAGGCTTCACATAGTGCCCTTTACGGAGGTACAGCTCAGGATATACGAGAGCACCCCTCCCGAAAAAATGACTATACTTTTAAAAAGGGCTATGCTCAAAACAGCGGAAAAAATTGCAGGCTCTAACGGCTCTGTGGCTCTTGTTACGGGCGACAGCATAGCGCAGGTGGCAAGCCAGACAATGGAGGCGATAAACGCCATAGATCCTGCGGCAGGCTTGCCCGTTTTAAGACCGCTCTGCGCCATGGATAAGCAGGAGATAATAGATATTGCGCTTAAAATAGGTACATACGACATTTCCGTAAGACCCTATGAGGACTGCTGTACGGTATTTGTGGCAAAGCATCCCGAAACAAAGCCCAAGAGGTCTATAATAGAGTCCATAGAGAGCAAAATAAGCGACCTTGACAGCCTTATAGACGAGGCTGTGCAAAATACGGAAATTATGGAGCTTTAACAACATATAATTTATAAATATTTAAGGAGGTAATAAAATATGAGAGTTTTATTGTTCAACGGAAGTCCCAAGCCGAGAGGCTGTACATTTACGGTGCTGGGAGAGATAGCGTCCGCGCTCAACGAGGCGGGCATAGACACGGAGTTCATACAGGTAGGCGGCAAGGTCATGGGCGGCTGCCGAGGCTGCGGCTTTTGCAGCGCCACAAAGAGATGTACCATCAACAGCGATGTTTTAAACGAGGTATTGGACAAGGTGAGAAAAGCCGACGGCTATGTTTTCGGTTCTCCCGTACACTATGCGGGCGCCAGCGGCGACATAATATCCTTTATGGACAGACTTTTCTATTCGTCATCGGCGTCAATGGCTTATAAGCCCGCCTGCGCGGTATTCACCTGTAGACGAGGCGGAGCAACGGCGTCCTTCGATCAGCTCATAAAGTATTTTACAATAAACAATATGCCCGTTGTTTCCTCGAATTATTGGAACATGGCTCACGGCAACATACCGGAGGAGATAGTTCAGGACAAGGAGGGACTGCAAATAATGCGCGGGCTGGGCAGAAATATGGCTTGGCTTTTAAAGTGCATAGAGGCGGGCAAGGCAAACGGTATACCCGTACCCACGCCCGAGCCTAAGGAGTATACAAATTTCATAAGATAAACTGTAACATAACATCTCATCTTTTTATATTATAAGTTAAGATAATAAATAGGTGAGGTGTATGACAGATGTGCAAAACAATGGTTCTGTCTGAGCTTACCGAGGGTAGCTCAGGCAGAATTTTTAAAATAATGACCTGTCCGCTTAAGGCAAGACTTACGGAGCTGGGCTTTACGCACGGCACAAGGATAGCGGTGCTTCATGACAATATAGGCAGGAGCCTGAGCGCTTATTATGTAAGGGGCGCCGTTATAGCTCTCAGAAAAGAAGACAGCTGTAATATACTCGTCATGGAGGATAACTATGTATGATAAGACAGTCCTCCTTGTAGGAAACCCAAACACGGGCAAGAGCACCATATTCAACGCTCTCACGGGCAGTCATCAGCACACGGGCAACTGGTCGGGCAAGACTGTGGGCAACGCCTCGGGCATAATGAAGTACAGGGGCGAGGTATACAGGATAATAGATTTGCCCGGCATATATTCCACCGAGCCGGTATCGGAGGATGAACGGCAGGCTATAGAGTGCATACGCTCCGATATAGCGGATATAGTCGTCATAGTGCTGGATGCCACCTGTCTTGAAAGAAATCTCATTCTTGCTCTTGAAATATCAAAGCTTTCGTGCAATGTCATAGTCTGCGTCAATCTTATGGACGAGGCAAGGAAAAAGGGTATCATAGTCAATATCGACAAATTAAGCGACCTTCTGGGACTTCCCGTCGTTTCCGCAGCCGCAGGCAGGGGAAAGGGAATAGACAGCCTCAAAAGGAGCATACACAGCCACAGAGGAGAAAGGGTAAGCTGTAATTGCAGCGTGGAGCATATATATGAAAGCTGTGTTGAAAACAACTGCAATATATTCGACAACAGGGACAGGAGGATAGACAGCATACTTACGAGCCGTCTCTGGGGCATACCCGTTATGCTTGCGCTTTTGTTCGCGCTTTTGTGGCTCACCATAGCGGGTACGAATTATCCCTCGGCGTATCTCAGCTCTGTTTTCAGTCATATAGAAGATAAGCTCATGTTTATTTTTGCCGACAGCGGTTTTGTTGTGAGGGGAGTGCTCATAGAGGGCGTTTTCAGGACTCTTTGTTGGGTGGTCGCCGTCATGCTCCCGCCTATGGCAATATTTTTTCCTCTTTTCACATTTTTGGAGGATCTGGGCTACCTGCCCCGCCTTGCCTTCAATGCGGATAAGCTTTTCAAGAGGGCAAATGCGCACAGTAAAATGGTGCTTTCAATGTGCATGGGGCTTGGCTGCAATGCCGTGGGAGTGGTCTCCGCAAGGATAATAGAGTCCAAAAAGGAAAGGCTCATAGCCATACTTACAAACTGCTTCATACCCTGCAACGGACGGTTTTCGGGGCTTATAATGCTGGCTTCGGTGTTTATAGCAGGCGGCGCCTTCGGGAGCGTCAAGATAGCCTTTACGGTCACTCTTGCCATACTGGGCGGCATAGTGATATCGCTTTTGGTTTCTTATATATTGAGCATAACTCTTTTAAAGGGTGAGCAGTCCTCCTTTATACTGGAGCTCCCGCCCTACAGACGGCCGCATTTCAGAAGCATAGCCGAGCGCTCCGTGCGCGAGAGGATACTTAAGGTGCTGGGAAGGGCTGTGGCGGTCTCCGCTCCCGCAGGCGCTGTGATATGGCTCATGCAGAACATATGCGTGGGCGGTGTTTCGCTTATGGACTGTGCTGCGGGATTTCTGGAGCCGTTTGCCTCGCTTATGGGACTTGACGGCTATATACTTCTTGCCTTTCTTCTGGGTATGCCCGCAAATGAGATAGTGCTCCCCATAGTCATAATGTGCTATACAAGAAGCGGAGGACTTGTGGAATTTGACAATATATCTGAGCTTGGTATCATTCTGAGAGCGCACGGCTGGAGCTATATTACGGCGCTTTGCACCATGATATTTTCGCTCAATCATTTTCCCTGCGCCACCACGCTGCTTACAATAAAAAAAGAAACGGGCAGTCTCAAATGGACGGTGCTTTCCGCAGTCATACCCACCGTAACGGGAATAGCGCTCTGCATGATCGTAAATTTCACACTCAGGCTTTTGGCATAAAAATAGGGCGGTATATCCGCCCATTTATAATGCCGTATTCTGCGTTATTCCAAGCTTATCAAAAAATCCCTTTATCCTCTCGCCCCATTCATTTTCAAGCGACTTATCAAGGCTGAATGCTTTTTGCGCGGTGCCGGTGACTATAGCCACCTTGTCCTCCTCAAACACTATGTTCAAAAAGCAAGCCTGCGCGTTTTCGTGTACCTTTTCTGCCATTTTTCCCGAAAAAGCCATAACTATCCTTATGCTTTTGGGCTTTTTTTTGCCCTTTATAAGCTCGTATATGTAGGGTCTCAGCTCGCCCCAGCGGCAGTAAAGCTTTTCGCTATCGCTATCCTCGTCCTTTATAAGACGGCAGTCTATGTCAAAGGTCACAAATGTGGCGGCAGTAAAGCTTCTCACCTCGAATTTGTCAAACTTATCCTCTTTTAAAAGCATATTCATAAACCTTTTTATATCGTTTCCGTCAATATAGAAGCTGTACATTTTAATTCTCCTTAGTTCTTTTATATTCTAATTCTATCATAAAAAAGCCATAATATCAATTTTTTTAATTATTTTAAAAATTTTGTTACAATTTAAACCAAAAAATATTATTAATAATTTCAACAAACCTTGCATAATTAAAAAAAATAGTATATAATGGACTTCATATAGGTTATTTTTTTATTATATAAAAAAACGGAGGATAATATGGATCTGTTATCTAAGCTTAAGGAGGTCTCGGCGTCTTCGGATTTTGTGGAGGTCAGGGATTATTACTACCACACACACCTCTGTAAGGAGGGTGAAGTAAAGACACGGCTTGACTTTGTGCTTTCAAACGATACGGACGACAGCATACTGCGCTTTGGGATATGCGATAAGTGCGGAAGGTGCTTTTACCATAAAGATTTTGAGTCCCGTCTTTTTTAGGAGGATCTGTGATATGTCAGCAGAAAATGAGAATAAAGAATTTATATACGAAAGCTTTATAAACAACTTCATAGAGGAGGACCTAAGCGACACCTCCGAGCTTGTGACGCGTTTTCCGCCCGAACCCAACGGCTATCTGCACTTGGGACATGCCAAGAGCATATGCTTGAATTTCGGGCTTGCGGAGCAGTACGGAGGCAAGTGCAACCTTCGCTTTGACGATACCAATCCCGCCAAGGAGGATACCGAGTTCGTCAACTCTATCAAAAACGATATAAAGTGGCTCGGCTTCGACTGGGAGGACAGACTTTATTTTGCCTCGGGCTATTTTGACAAGATGTACGAATATGCCGTGGAGCTTATAAAAAAAGGTCTTGCCTATGTGTGCGATATGAGTGCGGAGCAGGTGCGGCTTGCAAGAGGCACGCTCACGGAGCCGGGAAAGGAAAGTCCCTACAGAAACAGGAGCATAGAGGAAAATCTCGACCTTTTTGAAAGAATGAAAAACGGCGAGTTTGCCGACGGCGAAAAAACGCTGAGAGCCAAGATAGATATGGCTTCTCCCAACATAAACATGAGAGATCCCGTTATATACAGGATAGCGCATATGACTCACCATGCAACGGGCGACAAGTGGTGCATATATCCCATGTATGACTACGCCCACCCCATAGAGGACGCCATAGAGGGCGTTACTCACTCCATATGCACTATGGAGTTTGAGGATCACAGACCGCTCTATGACTGGGTAGTGAACAACATTGATTTCAAGGTGAAGCCAAGACAGATAGAATTTGCAAAGCTCAATCTTGAGGACACCATAATGGGCAAGAGATATCTTAGGAACCTTGTGGAAACAAATCAAGTGGACGGCTGGGACGATCCCCGTCTTATAACGCTTTCGGGCATAAGGCGCAGGGGATATACCCCGGAGGCTATAAGAAGTTTCTGCGCAAGCGTAGGCGTTGCAAAGGCAAATTCGGTGGTAAGTCTTTCTCAGCTTGAATACTACGCAAGAGAAGACCTACAGCCCAAGACGCCCGTCAGAATGGCTGTGCTCGACCCCGTTAAGCTTGTCATCACAAACTATCCCGAAGACAAGACGGAGTATCTGACGCTTGAAAATCATCCCAAGGACGAGAGCTTCGGCACAAGAGAGGTGCCCTTTACAAGAGAGCTTTATATAGAGCGCGAGGACTTCCTCGAGGATCCGCCCAAGAAATTCTTTAGGCTGGCTCCGGACAAGGAGGTAAGGCTTAAGGGCGCTTATATAGTCAAGTGTACGGGAGTTGTAAAGGACAGCGATGGAAATATAACGGAAATTCACTGCACATATGACCCCGAGACCCGTTCGGGAAGCGAGGCGGCAGGCAGGAAGGTGAAGGGCACTATACACTGGGTAAGCTGTGCTCATGCCAAGCCCATACAGGTGAACCTTTACGAAAACCTTGTAATTCCCGATGAAGGCTCGGACAACGGCTACAGCCTCAATCCCGATTCGTTGAAGGTCGTTAAGGCTTATATAGAGGATAATATATCGGATGTAAAGCCTATGGACAGATTTCAATTTATGAGAAACGGCTATTTTATAGCCGACAGCAAGCATTTCACGGATGAAAAGCCTGTGTTCAACAGGATAGTATCACTCAAAAGCTCTTTTAAGCCGCAGAAACAGTAAGCTCAGCCGGAGGTTGGTATTATGAGTAAGGACAGATATGACATATATGATGACTATGAAATGAGCGCTCCGCCAAGACGGTCTGCTCCAAAAAAAGGCGGCAAAAGGCGCAGAAAGAAAAAACGCAGCCTCAAAGCCAAGTTTTTTATGGTGCTTTTTGTGGTGCTTTTCATATACTGCGCGGGCGCTTTTGCATACTTCGGCTATCAGTATTATATTGAGGACTCCCTTGCCGTGCCCAAGGGCGGAGAGCGGGAAAGCATAGGGCTTTTGGATCAGTTTGTGAAGCCCAAGCTCAAGGAAAGAACTACCTTCCTCATGCTCGGTACGGATAAGGACGGCGACAGAACGGACACCATAATGGTATGCTGTTATAACGACCCGCTTGGAGAACTCACCGTTATATCCATACCCAGAGATACGCTTGTAGAGGTCAGCCCCGAGGCGTTCCAAATGCTCCGGGAGGAATATCCCGAGCCGGGTCAGAGGGGCATGAAGATAAACGAAATAACGCACTACGGCATTGAAAAATACGGCATACCTCTGCTCCGAGAGGAAATTGAAGAGATAATAGGCGTGCCCATAGATTTTTACTGCAAGGTAAGCTTCGACGGCTTTGACTATCTCGTGGACGCCATAGGCGGCGTGGAGTACAATGTGCCCATGCAGATGGACTATGACGATCCCGATCAGGATCTGCACATACATCTTAAGCCCGGTTTACAGCTTCTCAAAGGTACGGACGCGCAGGGACTTGTGCGTTTCCGTTCGGGCTATGCAAATGCCGACATAGGCAGAATAGCTGTACAGCAGGATTTTTGCAAGGAGCTTCTTAAGCAGCTTGTAAGCAAGGATTCGTTCTTTAAGAACGCCTCGGCATATGTTACCACACTCTTTAAGTATGTTGAAACGGATATAAAGCTTTCGGATGCCATAAAGTATATGTCCGTGGTAAAGGACTTCAATCCCGCTAATGTGTATACATATACCATTCCGGGAGATATAGGCAGCAAATACGGCTTTATAGGCGGTTTCCTGCTCAACGAGGCGGAGGCGCAGTCCTTCTGCTATGATATATTCCAGAAGCCTGTAAGCGAGATAAGAGCCGAAAGAGAGGCTGCGGCAGCCGCAGGAGCCACGGGCGAAAACGGCAAGCCCGTCTATAATGACAAGACGCTCGATATTCAGGTGCTCAACGGCGGATATACCAACGGTATGGCTTCGGCTGTGCAGTCAAGGCTTTCCGCATCGGGCTATAACGTTACGTCCATAGGCACATACAGCGGCAGCAAGACCAACAACACCCGTATTTATGTCAAGGCTGACGGTATGGGCGAGGAAATAGAAAAGGAATTCCCCGGCTGTAATGTAATAACCGATTCTACGGTCGCAACGGATCACGATATAGTTGTAGTGATAGGTATAAATGAGGAATAATTTCAAACTGTTACCCCCTCAGTCAACTCTACGAGTTGCCAGCTCCCCCAAAGGGGGCGCCGAGAGGTAGAAGCCCCAAAAAAATTCTTGCCTCCCCTTTCATCAGCACTTTTGCTTCGCAAAAGCAAGGCTTCGCCTTGGCGGATAAATCTTTCCGCTGCAATGGGGAGGGGGACCTTTGTGCCGAAATGGTGGTAGGGTACAAGACTTGCTTGCAAGTCTTGTAGGTTCGTTGTTAATATTTTTAATATTGGTGTTTATCGAAAAAAATACGGCGTACCTTGTGCGCCGTATTTTTAAATTTGTCCTTTTAAATTCCGTCAATTTATGTTATACTATAAGCAATGTATCATAAAGGAGAAAGCTATGAGTAAGGACAGACAGTCTAAAATAAGGAATTTCAGCATAATAGCGCATATAGATCACGGCAAGTCCACGCTTGCCGACAGGCTCATTCAGCAGTCGGGACTTCTCACGGAGAGGGAAATGCAGGAGCAGATACTCGACAACATGGAGCTTGAAAGAGAAAGAGGCATCACAATAAAGGCTCAGGCGGTACGCCTTATTTATAAGGCAAACGACGGCGAGGAGTATACGCTCAATCTTATAGATACTCCGGGTCATGTGGACTTTAATTACGAGGTGTCGAGGAGCCTTGCCGCCTGCGACGGAGCCGTGCTGGTTGTGGATGCGGCTCAGGGTGTTGAGGCACAGACGCTTGCAAATGTATATCTTGCGCTTGACAACAATCTGGAGATACTTCCCGTTATAAACAAGATAGACCTTCCCAGCGCCGAGCCCGACAGGGTAAAGGCGGAGATAGAGGACATCATAGGTCTTGATACTGAGGAGGCTCCGCTTATTTCGGCTAAGGCAAACATAAACATAGAGGAAGTTTTTGAAAAAATAGTGCATAAGCTCCCCGCGCCGAAGGGCGATGAAAATTCACAGCTCAAGGCGCTCATATTCGATAGCTTTTACGACAGCTACAAGGGCGTTATAGTGTTTATGCGCGTGTTTGACGGCAAGGTGAAAAAAGGCTCAAAGGTCAGATTTATGGCTACTAAAAAGGAATTTGAGGTAGTGGAGGTAGGCGTGTTCGGTCCCGGACAGTATATACCCGTGGACGAGCTAAAGGCAGGCGATGTGGGCTATCTCACAGCCAGCATAAAAAATGTGCGCGACACCAGAATAGGCGATACGGTCACGGATGCGTCCGACCCCGTTTCTAAGCCTTTGCCGGGCTATAAAAAGGTCAATTCTATGGTGTACTGCGGTATTTTCCCCGCAGACGGCGCAAAGTATGAGGATCTTAGGGACGCTCTCGAAAAGCTCCGTCTTAACGATGCTGCGCTCAACTTTGAGGCGGAAACCTCCGTTGCGCTCGGCTTTGGCTTCAGATGCGGTTTTTTGGGACTTCTGCATCTGGAGATAATACAGGAAAGACTGGAGAGGGAATACAACCTCGATCTTGTCACAACCGCTCCCTCCGTTATATACAAGGTCTATCTCACCGACGGCAGCGTCATAGAGCTTTCAAATCCCTCCGACCTTCCCGACGTTACCACCATTCTTAAAATGGAGGAGCCCGTCGTAAGAGCGGAGATAATACTTCCCAGCGAATATATAGGCACCATAATGGAGCTTTGCCAGCAGAGAAGGGGAGAATACGAGGGTATGGAATACCTTGAAAAGACAAGGGCTGTGCTGAGATATAAGCTTCCGCTCAACGAAATAATATATGATTTCTTCGATGTGCTTAAGTCCCGTTCGAGGGGCTACGCCTCCTTTGACTATGAGCTCATAGGCTACCGCGAGAGCCGTCTTGTAAAGCTGGATATGCTTGTAAACAGGGAAGTGGTGGACGCCTTGAGCTTTATAGTGCATGAGGACTCAGCAGCCGATAAGGGCAGAAAAATGGCTGAAAAGCTCAAAAAGGAGATACCCAGACACCAGTTTGAAATACCCATACAGGCTGCCATAGGCAACAAGATAATAGCAAGAGAGACCATATCCGCCGTCAGAAAAGATGTGCTTGCAAAGTGCTACGGCGGAGATATAACCAGAAAGAGAAAGCTCCTTGAAAAGCAGAAGGAGGGCAAAAAGAGAATGCGTCAGATAGGCAATGTGGAGGTCCCGCAGTCGGCATTCATGAGCGTTCTTAAGCTTGACGAGGAGTAAGGAAAAGATTATGACATCACTTTATATACACATACCCTTTTGCGTTAAAAAGTGCAATTACTGTGATTTTCTCAGCTTTCCCGATATGCGCCTCAAGGACGATTACAAAAAGGCGCTCATAAATGAAATAAATGCTTTTGACTGTTCTTCGGTCAAAAGCATTTTTATAGGCGGAGGCACGCCGTCCGTATTGGAAGGCGGGGACATAGCGGATATAATGCAGAGCGCGGGGAAATTCAATATATCTGAAAATGCCGAAATAACAATAGAGGCGAACCCCGACACCATAACGGCAGGAAAGCTCAAAATTTACAGACAAAACGGCATAAACAGGATAAGTATAGGCTTGCAGGCATGGCAGGACGGTCTGCTTGAAAAGCTCGGCAGAGTGCACAGCCGCGAGAGATTTTTGAGAGCCTATGACATCGCATCCAAATATTTTGACAATATCAACATAGACCTTATGTTTTCTTTGCCGTCGCAGACCTATGAAATGTGGCTTGAAACGCTTGAAAATGTTACGGCTCTTGAACCCAAGCATATTTCGGCTTATTCCCTCATCGTGGAGGAGGGCACGCCGTTTTACGGCATGGAGCTTGAACTCCCCGACGAGGAGACGGATAGAAAGATGTATCACAGCGCCGTTGATTTTCTTGCCTCAAAGGGCTATGAACAGTATGAAATATCCAATTTTGCCAAAAAAGGCTTTCATTCCGTCCACAACTGTGTCTATTGGGAAAGAGGGGACTACAAGGGCTTCGGCTTGGGCGCGGCGAGCTTACTTAACAATGTGAGGTATAAGAACACCGAGAGCATGGACGAATATGTTTCGGGCGTTACCGTTGCGGAAAAAGAGGAGCTTTCGGACGAGGACATAAGGGCGGAATATATGTTTCTGGGGCTCAGGATGAATAGGGGAGTGTCAATATCCCGTTTCAATGAGCTTTTCGGCAGGGATATGCTTTCGGAATATTCGGGCGTTATAAAAAAATACAGAAAATACTTTGTCATTTCGGGCGACAGGCTAAGCCTCACAACGGATGGCTTTGACATATCCAACATAATTATGTCGGAAATGCTTTAAACATATATGACATATTGACAGCTTGAAAACTGTGCAATATTAACAAATTAACAAAAAGGTAAAATTTTTAAAAGGAAATTTATAGGTTTTGTTGAATATTATTTTATAAGGCTCGGACTGCGCCATAGTCCGTGCAAATTATGAAAAATAACTGATATGGGGTGACTTTATGAAAAATTATTCGGCAGGTCAAATCAGAAATGTAGCCGTATTGGGACACAGCGGCTGCGGCAAGACAACTATTGTCGAGGCTTGTCTGCACGTAAGCGGCGGCTCAAAGAGATTTGGCAAAATTGATGAAGGCAACACGGTAAGCGATTATGACGCAGAGGAGATAAAGAGAAAGGTCTCCATAAGCTCATCCATCGTTCCCGTTGAATGGCTCGATGAAAAGATAAACTTTATCGATACTCCCGGTTACTTCGACTTTGTGGGTGAGGTAAAGGAGGCGCTTGCGGTAGCCGACCTTGCGCTTATAGTGGTAGACGGTAAATCGGGCGTTCAGGTAGGTACCGAAAAGGCGTGGGAAATGGCAACAGAAGCCAATGTTCCCAAGATGATAATTGTGAACGGCATGGACGATGAAAACGCCAACTGGGAAGAGGTTTGCGAGGCTTTGAAGCAGGCATTCGGCAAGAGCGTTGCGCCCATACAGCTTCCCTTCTATGAGGACGGCAAGTATGTGGGCTTTGTAAATGCCATCAGAAGACAGGCAAGAAAGTTCGCAAACGGACTTGTAGAGCCCTGCGATATGCCCGACGGCTTAAGCGACGAGGTTGAAACTATCAGAAATATGATAGAAGAAGCCGTTGCCGAAACCGATGACGAGCTTATGGAAAAGTTCTTCGCAGAGGAAAGCTTTACCGACGACGAGATACACAAGGGACTTAACATCGGTATAGTTGAAGGAGTTGTTACTCCCGTTATTTCAAGCTCCGCAATAAATACTTTGGGTATAAGAGTGCTTATGAATTCTATCAATAAGTTCCTCCCGCCCACAAACAAGGTTAGACCCGTTATGGAGGCTATCAATCCCAAGACAGACGACACGGTTGAGATCAACTGCGATGAGTCGGAGCCTGCGGCAGCCTTCGTGTTCAAGACCATATCCGATCCCTATGTAGGCCGTTTGAGTATATTCAAGGTTTGCAGCGGCGTTATAAAGAAGGATATGATGCTTAAGAATGTAAACAAGAACATTGCCGAGAAGATAGGCAAGGTTTATGTTATAAGAGGTAAGGAGCAGATAGAGGTGGACAGGCTTAAT
Organism: uncultured Clostridia bacterium; assembly: GCA_947627425.1. Lineage (GTDB taxonomy): Bacteria > Bacillota > Clostridia > Lachnospirales > CAG-274 > Gallispira. Next base: position 73,440 of record CANQVZ010000001.1, read on the forward strand.
GCAGGCGATATAGGCGCCGTTGCAAAGCTCCAGAACACCAGCACCAACGATACTCTCGCTTCTGCCGACAGACCCGTTGAGCTCAAGCCAATAGAGTTCCCCAAGCCCTATCTTTCAAAGGGTATCACTCCCAAGACAAAGGGCGACGAGGACAAGCTTGCGGGCGCTGTTGCCAAGATGCTTGAGGAGGACAAGACTCTCGACTTTAAGGTAGACAAGGAGACAAAGCAGTCTGTCATCACAGGTATTGGCGATACTCATATCGATGTATTTGTAAGCAAGCTTAAGAGCAAATATAAGATCGAGGTTGAGCTTTCCGATCCCGTTATACCTCACAGAGAGATGATAAAGAGCAAGGAACAGGTTAGATATAAGCATAAGAAGCAGTCGGGCGGCGGCGGACAGTACGGCGATGTTGAGATCATCTTCGAGCCGAGCGGCGACATCACGATTCCTTATGTATTTGAAGAGCAGATTTTCGGCGGCGCCGTACCCAAGCAGTACTTCCCCGCTGTTGAAAAGGGTCTTCAGGACTGCGTAAAGGCAGGACCTCTTGCGGGCTATCCCGTTGTGGGCATAAAGGCTACTCTTGTAGACGGCTCATATCACCCCGTTGACTCAAACGAAGTTTCCTTCAAGATGGCTGCCATAGGCGCCTTCAAGGAGGCATTCAAGAAGGCTAAGTCGGCTATCATGGAGCCTATCAACACGGTTGAGGTTATCGTTCCCGACAGCTACACAGGCGATGTTATGGGCGATCTCAACAAGAGAAGAGGCCGTATACTCGGTATGGAGGCTCACCACGGCAAACAGCACATCACAGCCGAGGTACCCGCTTATGAAATGATAAAGTACGCTACAGACCTCAGAAGTATGACTCAGGGCAGAGGCGAATTCACTATGGAATTCACACGCTTTGAGGAGGCTCCTCACGAGGTTCAGGAAAATGTTATTGCCAAGAGAAAGAGTATGCTTGAAGGCAAATAATTAAGTTTTCTCATTTTTTGTTTCTTTTCTTAAATCTCCCGTATGACCCTTTATTGGTCGTACGGGAGATTTTTATATATTCAAAATGCTTGTTTGCACTTGAATTATATCCCTGTTTTGGTATAATTAAATCAAGACGGTCAATGCCGTCAAAAATTTTAGGAAAAGAGGTAATTTTTTATGAGAAAAAAACTGGAAATAACGGAAGGCATATTCCCCATGCCCGTTCTTATGGTAGCCACCTATAACGAGGACGGCAGCGTGAATGTTATGAATGCCGCATGGGGCACCATGCAGGAGAGGGGAAATGTGGCGCTCAATCTTACCGAGAGCCATAAGACCGTCAAAAACATAAAGGCAAGAGGCGCTTTTACGGTGAGTATTGCCGATGCCTCTCATATTGCCGAGGCGGATTATTTCGGTGTGGAATCGGGCAATAATGTTGCGGATAAGTTTGCGCGCAGCGGACTTACTTCGAGCAAAGCCGAGACCGTTGACGCTCCCGTTATAAATGAATTTCCCGTTTGCCTTGAGTGTGAATTTATAGAATATCAGGACGGCAAATACGGCTGCGGCGTTATAGGCAAGGTAGTCAATGTTACGGCTGACGAAAGCGTTATAAAGGACGGCAATATAGATATGTCGCTTGTAAATGCCATTGCCTTCGATCCCTACACGCACGGCTACTATAAGGTGACCGAAAGAGTGGGCGAAGCCTTCAAGGATGGATTTAAGCTTAAATAAAAAGGCAGAGCGATATTCTCCCGCCCTGCCGAAATGTGTGAAGAATTGCAGGGCGATATTCTCCCGCCCTGCTGAAATGTGTGAAGAAGTGTATCGCCGCACCCTTGTCTTTCCTCCGCTCTCGAAAAAAAGGTTCGCTTAAGGAAAGACGAAGGGCGCTTTTGGCTTTGGCACAAAGCTAGGTAAAACCTATCCCTTTTAATTGTAGGGGCGTGCATTGCACGCCCGGTTTACTGAACCATTGTAAATACTATAAATTTTGCCTACTCCCCCTGCCTAAGCCTTTCCGTTATTTTCTCGTCGGCGTCGACATAGGCTGTTTTATTGGTCTCGTATATCACCATTCCGGGCTTTGCGCCGTTTGGCTTTTTTACATTCCGTTTTTCGGTGTAGTCCACGGGCACCATAGGCGAGCCCTTTGCCTTGCTGAAGCAGGCGGCAAGCTGCGCGGCTTCTGTGAGAGTGCTGTCGGGGAAGGCCTCGCCCTTGCTTATGACTATCACATGAGAGCCGGGTATATTCTTGGTATGCAGCCACATATCCCTTGGCTTTGCTGTTTTAAGCGTAAGCTCGTCGTTCTGGTAGTTGTTTTTGCCCACATATATATCGTAGCCGTCGGAAGAAATGAAATGCATGGGCTTTGATTTTTTCTGCGATGGCTTTTCCTTTGCACCCTTCACTTTTTTGATATATCCGTTCTCCCTCAGCTCCCGCCTTATTTCCTTTATGTCCTGCTCGGTGCGACAGTTTGCTATGGAGGCAAGCACCGTTTCAAGATACTGCGTTTCCTCCTCGTTTGCCTTCATCTGCTCCGCAAGCGCCTCGGCTGTTCTCTTTGCCTTGTTGTAGGCTTTAAAATATTTCTGGGCGTTTTCGGAGGGCGTTTTGTCGCCCTCAAGAGGCACGCTTATCATTTCCTGCTTATCCGAATAGAAATTCAAAAGCTCCGCCCTTGTCATACCCTTTTTGATGGAATAAATATTCGCCGTTATAAGCTCGCCCCAAAGCCTAAGCTCGTCCTTGTTTTCGGTCTCCTTAAGCGTTTTAAGCTGTATTTCCTTTTTTCTCACGCATCTCTCTATATTCTGCGATACCAGCTTTTTGAGATCCTGCGTTTTTTGATTTATTCTGTACGCAAAGTCTCTTGTCCTGTAAAAATCCTCCGTAAGGGCGGACATTGAATCATATTTTTTTATGTCAAAGGCTTTAAATTGCAGGGTCTCAACGGGCGAAAAGTCCATGAGCCTGCCGTTTTCGCCCTTTATAAGACAGGGTGAAAATATGCCCTTTTTAATATCCTCGGAAAGCTCCGAAAGCCTTGTATAAAGCCTGTCTTTTTCACCCTCGCTAAGCTCTGCGCAGAAATCCGATGGCTCCACATCCGCTCTCACACATATTTCGGAGGCTATCATGGGGCTTATGCCCACAAAGCTTTGATATATCATAGCCTGTGCTTTTTTGTTGGCGCTGTTTTCAAAAGCCGTGTCAAAGTCGCTTTTGCCGAAGCAAAGCGTGTCGAGCTTTCCCTGAGAGGGAGGAAGAACATACTCCCTGCCGGGCAGTACCTCTCTTACGGAGCTTTTGTCGTGCGTTATGTGCTTTATGCACTCCAGTATATTGTTGTTCTCGTCCGTAAGTATAAGGTTGCTGTGCCTTCCCATTATTTCGAGTATGAGCTTTTTGACGGAAAAGTCGCCCATTTCGTTCATGCTCTCAATATATATGTTGACTATCCTTTCAAGCCCAGGCTGTTCTATGTCTATTATTTTTCCGCCCATTATGTGCTTTCGCATGACCATGCAGAAAAGGGGAGGAGTGAGGGGATTGGCTTTGTTTTCGTCCGTGAAGTGAAACTTGGGATTTGAGGGATTGGCTGTGAGGAGAAGTCTGCGCGCGCTGCCGTAGCGCCTTATTCCGAGAATTATCTCATCGCTTTCGGGCTGATATATTTTGTCTATCTTGCCGTCAATTATGCCTTCTTTTACCTCTTTTACAAGCGCCGCGACGCTTATTCCGTCCATTGCCATGCCTTTCGCCTCCTTGTATTTATGTAATTATAACATATATATTTATTTTTTCAACAACAAAAAAAGAAAAAAAGTCTTTTATTTGTTCCCAAAATATAGTATAATATAAAATAGTATATTGTGCAGTGCTATGAGCTGTACTAAAAAAGCATATTATTTTATTAATGTGAGGTAGTTGCAATGAAAAGTATGACAGGCTACGGCAGAGGAGAATGCACGCTTTTCAACAGAAAGTTTGTTGTGGAGCTGAAAGCCGTAAATCACAGATACAACGACATAACCATAAAAATGCCGAGAACGATGCTTGTGTACGAGGACGGCATAAAAAGGGCAATAGCGTCAAAGGTGTTCAGAGGCAAGATAGATGTGTATGTGACCTTTGAGAGCTTTTCCGATGATGATGTGAGCATAACGGTAAACGAAAGCCTTGCCCGTGGTTATGTGAAGGCCCTTGAAGGCATTAAAGAAAGCTTTGACATAAAGGACGACATAAGCCTTGAGCTTGTGGCAAAGTTCCCCGATGTCATAAGCGTTGACAAGGGCATAACAAGCGAGGAGGCAGGCAGCGAGATACAGCAGTGTCTTATGACGGCTGTAAACGAGGCTGTGGACAGCTTTGTCGCTATGCGCACCATAGAGGGCGAAACGCTCAAAAACAACATAATAGATAAGCTCGATGTTATTTTTGACGCCGTTCAAAGGATAGAAAAAAGAGCGCCCGAGGTATCCAAGGACTACAGAAAGCGCCTTGAAGACAAGCTCAAGGAGCTGGACGAGATACAGGCGGACGAGTCCAGAATACTCACGGAAGTGCTCATCTTCTCTGACAAGGCTTGTATAGATGAGGAAATAACAAGGCTCTACAGCCACATAGAACAGATGCGTTCCATAATAGAAGAACCTGTACCCGTGGGCAGAAAGCTCGATTTCCTCATTCAGGAGATGAACAGGGAAGTAAACACAATAGGCTCCAAATCTAACGATCTGGAGATAACGAACATCATTGTGGACACAAAGAGCGAGATAGAAAAAATAAGAGAGCAGATACAGAATATAGAGTAATTTAAGGAGGACTTATTTATGTCAAGAGGTATGCTTCTTGTGCTGTCGGGTCCTTCCGGCTCGGGCAAGGGCACGGTGCTTGCCGAGTTTCTGCGCGAGGAGGATTTCAAGGTATCCGTTTCAGCCACCTCCCGCAAGCCCCGCCCGGGCGATGAGGAGGGCGTGACATATTTCTTCAAGACACGGGAAGAATTTGAACATATGATAGAATGCAATGAATTCTTTGAATATGCCGTGTTCAACGGAAATTATTACGGCACTCCCAAGCAGAATGTAATGGAATGTTTAAACGAGGGCAACAATGTAATACTTGAAATAGAGGTTCAGGGCGCCATGCAGGTGAGGGCGGCGGTGCCGGATGCGGTGCTCGTGTTTATGATACCGCCCGATAAGGATGTACTTCGGCAGAGGCTGGAGGGCAGACAGACCGAGGAAAGAGAGGTCATAGACCAAAGGCTTGCCACGGCGCTTAAGGAAGTTGAATACATAGACTGTTACGACTATGTTGTAATAAATGATGAACTTGACAAAGCCGTTGCCGATCTGAGATCGGCTGTGGGCGACGCAAGGGAAAAGAGAAAGAAAAATTCGGAATTTATTAAGAAATTTAAGGGAGAGATCTAAAATGTTAAGACCATCTTATGCAGAACTTATGGACACAATGAACAAAAATTCGGAGAAGGATGTTACAAGCAGATACACCGTTGTTATTGCCGCCGCTAAGAGAGCAAGGCAGATAATAGACGGCGACGACCCCATGATAAACGAAGGCGCGGACGAAAACAAGCCCGTGTCCATAGCCGTTGAGGAAATAAGAGAAGGCAAGATAAGCGTAGTGCCGGAGGGTCAGGGCACTAAGCTCAAGCCCAAGAAGTCGGACGAGGAAGAACAGATCAGACGAGAGCTTGAACGCAAGCCTGTTGTGATAAGCGAAAATGACGCCGAGGACTCCGACGAAGAGGACGCAGAGGGCGAGGATTTCGGCTCGGATATCGACTTTGACGATGCCGAGGACGACAGCTTTGATGAAGAGGACTATATGCCCGAAGATGAAAGCTTTGACGAAGAATGATCATAAAAGGGCTGAAGCAATGCTAAAGCCCTTTATTTTTTGCGGGGGAGGTGCTATGATGAAATACGCCTGCGTAACAGTGTCTGTTTCACATTCGGATGTCGACAATATTTTTCATTACAGCATTCCCGAAGCCATTAAGGATAAAATACGCGTAGGTATGCGTATAAATGTACCCTTCGGCAGATATAACAAGATAATAGAAGGCTATGTCACGGCGCTTTCCGACACTGCGGATATAGACGAGAGCAAAATAAAGCCTATACATTCCCTCTGCGAGGAATATCCCGTCATAAGCGAGGAGCGCATAAGGCTTGCCAAGTGGATGCAGAAAAAATATTACACCACGCTTTCGGGCTGTATACAGTGCATAATACCCAAGAGGGTGAATGAAAAAAGCTTTGCCTGCATAGCTCTGAATGATGAAAATGAAAATTTGCGGGACCTTATAGAAAAGGTCATGTCAAAGGATACCAAGCAGAAAAGAGTGCTTAGTCTTCTTATGGGCGGAGATGCCATACCGCTCTCGCACATAAAGAGCATACTCGGCATAGACAGCGCGCCCGTTTCGGCTCTCATAAAAAAGGGCATTGTAAAGAAGGTGTATGAAAAGACCTACAGAGGAAATTTCAATACCTCCCTTGTGGAAAAAACAGAACCTCCCGTTCTCACCGAGGAACAGGAAAACGCCTGTAATGTCATCTATGAGGAGCTTGAAAGCGACAGTCCCCGTCCCGTACTCATACACGGAGTGACGGGAAGCGGAAAGACGGAAATATACCTGCGCGCCATAGACAGAGTGCTTAAAAGCGGAAAATCGGCTATAGTGCTCGTGCCCGAAATATCTCTCACACAGCAGACTGTGGAGCGCTTTGTTTCGCGCTTCGGCGACAGGGTGTCCGTAACGCATTCAAGGCTTAACGACGGAGAGAGATACGACCAGTGGACAAGAGCAAGGCTTGGCGAAATATCGGTAATGATAGGTCCGCGCTCGGCGATATTCACTCCCTTTGAAAATCCCGGCATTATAATAATAGACGAGGAGCACGAGTCCACATATAAATCCGATCAGCTTTCGCCCAAATACGACGCAAGAGAGGTCGCCGAAAAGCTTTCGGAGATATACGGCTGCGCTGTCGTTATGGGAAGCGCCACGCCGTCCGTTGTGAGCTACTACAAGGCGGAAAAGGGAGAGTATCGCCTCTGCACGCTTGAAAACAGAGTAAACAATCTCTTTCCCGATATAAAAATAACGGATATGCGTATTGAAATGGCATATAAGAATTTTTCTCTTTTCAGCAGGGAGCTTAAAAATGCCATATCGGAAAATCTGGAAAAAAAGGAACAGACTATACTTTTTCTCAACAGAAGGGGTTATTCCACCTTTGTTTCGTGCAGGGAATGCGGTCATGTAATGATGTGCGACAACTGCAATGTGAACTATACCTATCACAAGGGCATACAAAATCTTTGCTGTCATTACTGCGGCAAGAGCATAAAGGTGCCCGAGGTCTGTCCCGAATGCGGTTCAAAGCATATCAAATATTTCGGCACGGGTACGGAAAAGATAGAGCAGGAGGTAAATAAGTATTTCCCCGAGGCAAGAGTACTCAGGATGGATCTTGATACCACTCAGCGCAAGAACAGCCACCAAACCATACTTGAAGAATTCAGAAGCGGAAAGGCGGACATACTCATAGGCACGCAGATGATAGCAAAGGGACTGGATTTCAGCAATGTTACTCTTGTGGGCATAGTTGCGGCAGACCTTTCGCTGAATCTGGGAGACTATAAAAGCGGAGAGATAACCTATCAGCTTGTTTCGCAGGTAGCGGGGCGTTCGGGCAGAGCGGAGAAAAAGGGCAGGGTAATAATACAGACCTATTCGCCCGATAACTACAGCATACGCTATGCCGCACGAAACGATTACAAGGGCTTTTACGCGCAGGAAATAGCATACAGGAAACAGATGGTATATCCTCCGTTTACAAATCTTTTCAATGTTCTTCTCACAGGAGAAAACGAGGAATATGTAAAAAAATGCATGAGCGGTCTTGTGTACATAATGAAGCACTATAACAAAAATAATATGTTTATGCTCATGGGGCCAACACCCGCCGTGATATCCAAGATAAACAACAACTACCGCTGGCAGATAACGGTGAAATGCGCCGATGAGGAAAAGCTCAGGAATTATGTGCTTTTCTGTCTGGATAAGCTTAAAGAGAAAACGGATACAAAAAATATCAATATACATCTCAATCTGAATCCAAGCTACATATAGGAGGAAAAAATATGGCAATAAGATTTATAAGAGAGGAAAACGAGCCTGTGCTCAGAAAAAAGAGCAAGGTAATAAAGGAGATAACGCCCAAGATAAAGGAGCTTGCGCAGGATATGCTCGATACGCTCTATAAGGCAAACGGCGTGGGACTTGCCGCTCCGCAGGTGGGCATACTCAAAAGGCTTGTGGTAATAGACATAGGCGAGGGCGCGCATATTCTTATAAACCCCGAAATACTCGAAACCGACGGCGAGCAGACGGGCAACGAGGGCTGTCTTTCCGTTCCGGGCAAGGTGGGCTGTGTTACCCGTCCCAACTATGTAAAAGCAAAGGCGCTTGACATAGACGGCAATGAAATAACGGTCGAGGGCGAGGGACTTATGGCAAGAGCTATCTGTCACGAGCTGGATCACCTTGACGGCATACTCTATATAGACAAGATAGAGGGCGAGCTTATGGATGTTGAATCGGAGGAAGACGAAGCTGAGGATGACGAAGCGGAGGGCGACGAAACGGAGGAGGCTGAAAATTAATATGAAGGTACTGTTTATGGGAACTCCCGACTTTGCCGTGCCTGTGCTCAAAGCCGTTTCGGATAAATATGAGGTCACGGCTGTCATAAGCCAGCCGGACAGACCTAAGGGCAGGGGCAAAAAGCTCCAACCCACGCCCGTGAAGGTGTTTGCGGAAAGCAAAAATATACCCGTTTATCAGCCCGAAAGGATAAAGAGCGAGGAATTTACGGCATTCTTAAGGACTATAGAGGCGGATATATATGTTGTTGTAGCCTACGGTCAGATACTCTCGCAGGAAATACTGGATATACCCCCTCTGGGCTGTGTGAATGTGCACGGCTCTCTTTTGCCCAAATACAGAGGCGCGGCGCCTATACAGTGGTCTGTTATAAACGGCGATGAAAAAACGGGCGTGACTATCATGTATATGGATAAAAACTGTGATACGGGCGATATGATACTCAAGGAGGAAATGGATATCCTCCCGGACGACACATACGAAAGCCTGCACGACAGGATGGCGCCCATAGGCGCAGAGACTCTTATGAGGGCGCTTGAATTGATAGAAAAGGGCGAGGCAAGGGCTGAAAAGCAGGACGACAGCCTAAGCACGCACGCCCCCATGATAACAAAGGATATGGGGCTTATAGACTGGAGCAGGCGCTCCGAGGAAATACGCAACAAGATAAGAGGCTTTAACCCCACGCCCTGCGCCTTCACGCATTATGACGACGAGGTGCTCAAAATATACAGAGCGGAAAAAGCGGAGGGCTATGAGCTTGGTGAAAATGGCGAGATACTTGCCGTTGACAAAAAGAAGGGCTTTATAGTAGGAACGGGCGATGGCGCTCTCCTCATAACCGAGGTCCAGGCTAAGGGCGGAAAAAGAATGGCTGCGGCGGACTATATGCGCGGACATTCTGTCGAAATAGGAAAAATTCTGAAATAAATCAGACAGTTTTAATAAAAAAGCGTATATATAATTAAAGAAGGAAATAAAAAAAGGAGTGATATTTATGTACGGTTACGGTTATGGTTATGGCTTCAACGGCTGGTATCTGCTTGTTATTTTAATGGCAGTGCTTACCATGATAGCACAGGGAAATGTTACATCTACATTCAACAAATATGCGAGAATAGCCAATTCAAGAGGCTATACGGGCGCAGATGTGGCAAAGATGCTTTTACAGCAAAACGGCATATATGATGTGAGGGTGGAGCAGATAGGCGGCAGCCTCACGGACCACTACGACCCCGTTAAAAAGGTGATAAGGCTTTCGCAGCCCGTTTACGGCTCCAGAAGCATATCGGCGCTCGGTGTTGCCGCCCACGAAACGGGACACGCCGTTCAGCACGCAAAGGGCTATGTGCCTCTTACACTGCGTTCGGCAATATTTCCCGTTGTGAGCTTCAGCAGTAAAATTGCCATGCCTCTTTTCATAATAGGCCTGCTTATAGGCGCCTTTATACAGAGCTACACCCTTGCGCTTGTGGGCGCGCTTCTGTTCGGCTTTGTTGTTTTGTTCCAGCTTATAACTCTCCCCGTAGAGTTCAACGCCTCCGCAAGAGCGCTTAAGATGCTCGGCGATTACAACTATCTTGAGCAGAGCGAGGTAAAGGGCGCAAGAAAGGTCCTGAGCGCAGCAGCAATGACATATGTTGCCGCCGCAGCCGCTTCTATAGTGCAGCTTTTAAGGCTTCTTGCCATAATAGGCGTGGGCAGGAGAAACGACTAAAAACGGGAAATGTGTAAATTTATTGTAAAACACTTGCAATACCACATAAAATATGTTAAAATATACAACATAATTCTGAAAAGCAGTGACGAAGAAAAGTAGTTCGGGCAAGACCGACAGGGATTTGGCGCCATGGATTGAGAGCGCCGAAAGGACACTCCCCTACGAAAGAACACTTCATAGCTTGTTCCGTGAAAGGCTTGCTTATTAGCGGAATGCGTCCGATGCGCGTTAAGCATATTAAGAGACGGGCAGTTTCACTGCCAATTCAGGTGGTACCGCGTTTAATGCGTCCTGGAGCTTTATGCTTCGGGACGCTTTTTATTTGACTTAAAAAAATATAAGGAAAGGTGATATGCAGATGGTCAATGCAACAGGCGAAAGAACTATAACAGACCTGTCAATAGACGAGCTTAGGGCTATTGATACGAATGAAAAAAGGACAGTCACCACTCACGGCATAATACACAATGTCAGGGATATGGGCGACTTTGCCTTTGTTATTATCAGAAAAATAGGCGGACTTGTGCAGTGCGTATACACTATGCAGGACACCGAGGAGGAAAGGCGCATACTCAGCGAGGAAAACTCTGTAAGGGTAACGGGCGAGCTGAGAGCAGAGGAAAGAGCCGTAAACGGCTTTGAAATAGCGGTTGAAAATATAGAGCTTCTTTCCGAGCCCAAGGAAGAGCTCCCCTTGAGCGTTAGCAAGAGAAAGCTCAATATAGCCCTTGAAAACGAAATAGAGATACGCCCCGTAACATTGAGAAACGAGCAGAGAAGAAATGTATTCAAGCTCCAGGAGGGCATAGTGAGAGGCTTTAGGCGCTATCTTGAGGACAACGGCTTCACGGAGATATTCTCCCCCAAGATAATAGCCGCAGGCGCAGAGGGCGGAGCCAATATTTTCAAGCTGGATTACTTCGGCAAGAAGGCATTTCTTGCGCAGTCGCCCCAGACCTATAAGCAGACGCTCATTCCCGTTTATGAGAGAGTGTTTGAGATAGCTCCCGTGTTCAGAGCCGAAAAGCACGACACGGCAAGGCATCTTAACGAATATGTTTCCGTTGACTTCGAGATGGGCTTTATAAACAGCTTCTACGATGTCATAAATATGGAAACGGGCATGATAAAATACTGCTTTGACTACCTCAGAGAAAACTACGCTCTTGTGCTTAAAAAGCTCAACTGTGAGCTTCCCGTTTTCGACACCATACCCTGTGTGAAGTTCAGGGACGCAAAGGAAATGGTAGCCAAGAAGTACAGCAGAAAGATAAAGGACCCCTACGATCTGGAGCCGGAGGAGGAAAGGCTCATAGGCGAGCTTTTCAAGGAGGATTACAACAGCGATTTTGTGTTCGTAACGCATTATCCCGTCAAGAAAAGACCGTTCTATGCCATGGACGACCCCGAAGACCCGAAGTATACGCTCAGCTTTGACCTTCTTTTCAGAGGCATGGAGATAACGACGGGCGGGCAGAGAATACACGACTATGACGAGCAGGTCAAAAAGATGATATTCAAGGGACTTTACCCCGAGGACTTCGAGAGCTATCTCATGCTCCACAAGTACGGAGTACCCCCTCACGGAGGACTGGGTATGGGTCTTGAAAGACTTGTTATGAAGCTTCTTGACGAAAAGAATATCCGCTCCACTTCAATGTTCCCGAGAGATACTACCAGATTGAACCCATAAGGAGGGAGAATTAATGTCAGTTCAGGAAAAAATGATAGCCTGTCTTGCCGAAAACACGGGCATTGCCATAGAGGGCGATATGCTCGAAAATGTAAAGACAAGGCTTAACATGATATTGGATCTCATAGGCTACAGCGAGGCTTCGGAAACCGCAGCCGTTGAAAACAAGGTCGTAAATGTAGCCGAAACAGGTATTGACGACGCTCTTATAAAATATCTTGAGGAGCTTTCAAGGCTCAGGCTTACTCCCGAGGAGGAGGATAGGGCTAAGGAGGAGCTTACGAAGATACTTATGTATATAGAAATGCTCAATGAGCTTGACACCGACAATGTGGACGCAATGAGCCATCCCTTCCCCTATACCAACAACTTCAGGGACGACGAGCGCAAAGAGTCCACCGACAGAGAGCTTATATTAAAGAATGCGCCCCAGCAGAAGGACGGCTGCTTCAAGGTGCCTACGACCGTAGAATAAAGGGAGGTTATATTGATGGATATTACAAATAAAACTGCCCTTGAAATAGGTCAGATGATAAAGAATAAAGAGGTGTCCTCTCCGGAGGTCACAAAAGCCATGCTGGAGAATATAAAGTCAAGGGATAAGTCGGTCAATGCTTTCATATCCGTTTTTGAGGATGAGGCAATGGCGCAGGCGGAGAAGGTGCAGTCCGATATAGACAAGGGCGATGTTGCTTCGCCTCTTGCGGGCGTGCCTATGGCTATAAAGGACAATATATGTACAAAGGACAGGCTCACAAGCTGCGGCTCAAAGATGCTCTATAACTTCAAACCGCCTTATAACGCCACCGTTACCGATAAGCTCGAATCGGGCGGCGCAGTCGTGCTCGGCAAGCTCAATATGGACGAGTTCGCAATGGGCGGTTCCACGGAGACATCTTATTTCGGTGCGGCTCATAACCCCTGGGACACGGACAGAGTTACGGGCGGTTCGTCGGGCGGCAGCGCTGCATCCGTTTCCGCAGAGGAAGCCATATATGCTTTGGGCTCCGATACGGGCGGTTCCATAAGACAGCCATGCTCCTTCTGCGGTGTCAGCGGCATAAAGCCTACCTACGGCGGAGTTTCGCGTTACGGCCTTGTTGCCTTCGCCTCCTCTCTCGACCAGATCGGACCCATAGGCAGGGATATAAAGGACTGCGCGGAGGTGCTTTCGCTCATAAGCGGACACGACCCCAAGGATTCCACATCCGTAAAGAGAGCGCCCTATGACTTTTCGGACTGCTTCGACGGCAACATAAAGGGCATGAAGATAGGCATACCTACAAATTACTTCGGCAAGGGACTTGACGAGGATGTCAAAAAGCCCGTGCTCGAGGCTGCCGAAACGCTCAAAAGGCTTGGCGCCGAGATAGAAGAATTTGAAATGTCAATAGTGGACTACGCGATACCCACTTACTACGTTCTTGCCTGCGCGGAGGCAAGCTCCAATCTTTCGAGGTATGACGGCATAAAGTACGGCTACAGAAACAGGGATTGCGAGGATCTTATGGAGGTATACCTCACATCCAGGAGCGAGGGCTTCGGCATGGAGGTAAAGAGAAGAATAATGCTCGGCTCCTTCGTTCTTAGCTCGGGCTATTACGACGCTTATTACAACAAGAGCCTTAAGGTGAGAGGACTTATAAAAAAGAGCTTCGACGAGGCGTTTTCATCATATGATATGATACTTTCTCCCGTTGCTCCGACCGTCGCTTATAAGATAGGCGAAAATTCGTCCGATCCCCTTAAGATGTACCTGGGCGATATATACACGGTTTCCGTCAATCTTGCGGGTATTCCCGCCGTTTCCGTTCCCTGCGGCTTCGGTAAGAACGGTATGCCCGTAGGCTTGCAGCTCATAGGCAACGCCTTTGAGGAAAACAAGCTTGTCAAGGCGGCATACGCTTTCCAGAGGGAGACCGATTTCCACCTTAAAAAGCCCGAAATAGCGCTGAAAGGAGGCAATGCTCAATGAATTATCAAATGGTAGTGGGTTTGGAGGTCCATGTGGAGCTTTCAACCAAGTCAAAGATATTCTGCAGCTGCACGACCGAGTTCGGCGGCGAGCCTAATACCCATGTATGCCCTGTGTGCTCGGGTATGCCCGGCGTTCTGCCCGTGCTCAACAAGAAGGTCGTAGACTTTGCCATAAGGGCGGGTCTTGCCACCAACTGCGAGATAACGAGATATAATAAATTCGATAGAAAAAACTACTTCTACCCCGACCTTCCAAAGGCTTATCAGGTCAGCCAGCTTTATCTGCCTATATGCAGAAACGGCAAGGTAGAGATAGAAGTAAACGGCGATAAAAAATTTATAGGCATTCATGAGATACACATGGAGGAGGACGCGGGCAAGCTCGTGCACGACCCTTGGGACGACTGTACGCTTGTAGACTACAACAGATGCGGAGTGCCTCTTCTGGAGATAGTTTCGGAGCCCGATTTCAGGAGCGCGGACGAGGTAATAGCATACCTCACAAAGCTTAGGGAAACTATGATGTATCTGGGAGTGTCCGACTGTAAGATGCAGGAGGGCTCCATGAGAGCCGATGTAAACATTTCCGTTATGCCCGTAGGTTCAAACAAATTCGGTACCCGTACCGAGATGAAAAATATGAACTCCTTTAAGGCTATATACAGAGCCATCAACTACGAGTCGCAAAGACAAATAGAGCTTCTGGAGGCGGGCGGAGTTGTTACGCAGGAAACAAGGCGCTGGGACGACAACAAGGACGCCAGCTTTGCCATGAGAAGCAAGGAAAACGCTCAGGACTACAGATACTTCCCGGAGCCCGACCTTCTTCCCATAGAGATAAGCGAGGACTGGATAAACGATACTCTCAAAAATATGCCCGAGCTGCCCGAGGCAAAGAGGGCAAGATATATAAGCGAGTTCGGTCTTTCCGAATACGACGCATCCGTCATAACAGCCGAAAGACAGATAGCCTATATATTTGAAAAAGCCACGGCTATATGCAACAAGCCCAAAGAGGTCTGCAATTACGTTATGGGCGAGCTTATGCGCCTTATGAGCGAGACCTCCACACTTGCCGAGGAGCTTGAAATAGACCCCAAGAAGATAGCGGAGATAATAGAGCTTGTTTCCGACGGCAAGATAAACAGAACGGCAGCCAAGGAAGTATTCGAGGCTGTGTTCAGAGATAATGCCGAGCCCGAAAAATATATAGAAGAGCACGATCTGGCTATGGTGGACAATTCCGACGAGGTAGAAAGGATAGTTGCCGATGTCATAGTGTCCAATCCCAAGTCTATAGAGGATATACGCTCCGGCAAGGCAAAGGCAAGAGGCTTCCTCGTAGGTCAGACAATGAAGGCGCTCAAGGGCAAGGCAAACCCGCAGACGGTAAATAAAATACTCGATGAAAAGCTTAAGGAAATACTTTAATATAAAAAAATGGATGATTTTTCATCCATTTCAGATTGTCGAAAAATTAAAAAAAATAAAAAAATGTTATACACGGGCGTGCAATGCACGCCCCTGCAAACCACTATGTGAGCTAATCGCTCGTAGGGGCGAGCATTGCTCGCCCGCTAAATTTCATACAATAAGGTGTTTATCGACACGCAAAAATGGATGATTTTTCATCCATTTTTTTATTTGCGCGGGCGTTGCTTTTTTTGTAACAATATGTTATATTTAACTTATAATACAATTGCAATTTTGTCCTCGGGCAGGTGAAATATAATGAAGAAAAAGCAAATCAAAAAAAATATATGTATAGTCGGCGGAATATTTTCTTTGGCGCTTCTTTTTCGAATATTTTTTTTGGTACTTCTTTTCCACCCGGGTATTCATTATCCCGGTTTTTGGGAAAAATACAACTTAACTAACCCTATACAAGAGGAATACTCCGGACAGATCGATGTTTTTTCCGAATCGGGGCTTGATGATAATACACTTGTTGTTTTTACTGTAACACAAAATACGCTTGATAAATTTGCAGAAAATCATTCAAGGAGCGTTTTTGCCGATATTTCTGATAATTCAATATACGGCTTTAGTTATGAAAACGAGTTTATTGTGTGTACAAAACTGGATGCATTTCCATACACAGTTACTAAGGATTATTCATATAATATCGGTGAATTTATTGTTGACAGGTCGTTTCTGAATTTTTTTTCAAAAAGGACTTTAAGCAAAGTGCTTAAAAAGAACGGCGTTACGGATGAAATAACCAACATTACATTGATGAAACTTATGCCAAAAATCTTCAATACGGATTCTTTGATCGCATGGATACAATGTGGTGATGAGGACTATTTTGTGTGCTGGGACAGGTGCTGGCAAGGCGTTGACAGATACAAGGAAAAATCTTTTAAGCATTTTTTTGCAGGCACCAAGTATAATTACTTTTCTTTTTATGATGATACAGCCTTCAAAACTGAATTTACAAGCAGATACTGTGATCTGACGATGGGACAGGAGATAATAAGCAAATATAACACAAGAGTAAATCATATCTACGCTTATGTTCCGTTGTTTAAGATAATAGAAGCGGCAGGCTTTGAAACCAAGTGGATGGCAGAGGATAAAATGATGATAGTAAAGGACGATAGGACCATCATACTTACCTTTGAGAAACATAATTCATGGAGCAATGTTTGTTCTATGAAACTGTATAGAGATGGCAAAGCCTTGCTTAATGACTTTATTGTGTGCGATCTTTCTTATAACGACTGTATTATAACCGATGAGGATTATAGAAGAATAACTAATATAATAGGTTTAAGGCTGAATGTGGATTATGAAAACAAGAGTGTAAGTCTGAGTTAAGATCGATATTGACAGGCAGGGTGCTTTTAAACCCGATAACATAAAAATATAATTAATTTACTTAGGTAGAGAATGAGTATGAAAAAGGCAATTATCAATATAGTTAAAGGGGAGCATAATAATATGAAAAATTTTATAAAAAAATTTTTATATGTAGAACTTTACATTATTTGCTCCATTGTATTTATGGTAATAATAGAAATATTTGCAATATTTTATATTAGACTTAACAGAGAACAAATTGTAAAACTGGAAAATATTTTTTATGCAGCACTTATCGTATTTAGCTTTATTTGGGGATATTCTTCTCTTATAAAAAAATATGTGCTGACTAATTTTGATAAGTTTATTTTGTTAGCCTTTAACTTTGTTTTAAGTTTAATAGCTGTTGTAAATGAATACAATGATTCAGGATATTTTTATTTTATCAACATAATGGCTATATTGATGTATTTGGCTTTAATTATAGGACATAGTCTTAAAAATACGGTATTAAAATTACAAAAAGATAAGATAAAAACAGATAGCTCAGAAAATGAAAGTTGACAACAGTGATTTAAGCATATTCTGTGAATTTTCCACTAATGGTATAATCAAATATAAACATAATATAGAATATAAAAATACAAATAGTTTTGATTCTTCAAAAAAAGGCAGGTCAGTTTTAATGCTGCTCTGCCTTTGATATGATTTTACTTTAACAATTCCTCATACTTTGCATAGTCGGACTTGGGAACCTTCAGAAGTTCAAGCGCTTTTTCTAAAGGCATACTCAAGCCTTCCATGATATTTTTGATATTCTCCAACAAAGTATTTTCTGAACCTTGTGCTATGCCTTGTACTAAACCTTTTTCAATTCCTTTTTCAATACCTCTATCATATACACCTAAGCTGTAATCACACATTTCATACACCTCCGTTTGCATTTCTTCACTCATCTTTATATTATATTCACTTTCAAGCACCTGTTTTTTGGTGTCAAGGCTCACATCCTCTGAAAACAGCACGTCAAGCATTTTAATAAGCCCGGAGTAATTGCCGTCCTTTTCTCTGCCGAGGCAGACAAGCACGACCTCGTCCGTGTCGTAATATCCTCTGAGGTTAGGCGCGCTGCCCACCAAGTTTGTTTCCGTAAGATGAATACGCTTTATGGTATTTCTCATCTCGACATATGGATTTGTAAGCACCCATATGGAAATTACCTTTTTGATTTTTTCATATTCGCCGTTTACAAACTCTCTGCCGTACTGATGCGACAGCATACGAGCGCAGTAATATCTCGCTCGCCTTAGAAGATTGTGCAAAGATTTGATCCTGCTCTGTGCCTCTATATTAATTATAAGCTTTACCTGCTCATTTGATACGGGTATACATACATCAAATAAAATATCATATCTTGCCGTGCCCTCGTCTATGGAGCTGTCCTCCGTGTTTTTGCCGTCTATGACTATGCCCTCGTCCTGATGTACGGCTTCTTCGGACACAAGAGGCTTGCCCTCTATGTATTTTTCGGCGATCTCGTTTGCATCAAAATCCTTGAACTCGGCAAGACAGCCCTTTAATATATGCGCCAGTATTATCTTAAATGATAACACCTTTTTGCAGGCTTCGTCAAGCTTGGGATTTCTGTAAGCGGTATCTATTGTTCTTGAAACAGGCGTATTTCTTTCCATAGCCCATTATTCCTCCTCTTTGTTTCTAATTATATTTTATTATAACGGCGATAAAAAGTCAAGTAAAACGCTTTGTCTGCTTTTTACATTAGTTTACATAAAAAACGCAATAAAAAAAATGCCCAGAGACGGAATTGAACCGCCGACACGAGGATTTTCAGTCCTCTGCTCTACCAACTGAGCTATCTGGGCATGGTGCTGTGAAAGGTATAAAACCAATCAACAAATGATATATTACCACAAAAAAAGAAGTTTGTCAATATTTTTTTTGATAAACCGTTCAAAAAAAGCTCCTCAAAAAGCCAGAAAGGGTAGGTGGGGGAGAGCTTTAAGAAGAGCTATATGCGGCTGTCTAAAAAACAGCCACCCTTAATATAACACATTTTGACCTTTAAGTAAATGAATAAACTGTAAATTAATATTAAGAAAAATATATTAAAAAGTCCACAAACCTTGAATTTATGGACTTTTTATTAACAATATAAACCTTGTAAAGATTTTTCAAATTTGTAAACAAATGCCATTCAGCCCGCCCTTTCAATAAAGCCGAATACGCCCCTCCAGTATCTTTCACCGTCCACAAGTGCGGACACGCCGTGTCCCGCTCCCTTTATTATCATGAGCGCTTTTTTGCACCTTGCTTTTTTGTAGAGCCTGTACGCCGTTTTAGTCGGTACAAGACTGTCTTTTTCGCCGTGTATGAAAAACGTGGGTATTTTTATGCGCGCCACTCTGTCTATGGGTGAGGCAAGCCTTAGGTCGTAGCCCGCTCTTTTAATACAGAGCATATTCAGTATATTCACAAGGGGAAAGGGCGGCAAGCCGAGATTGTGCATAAGCTCATAGCCTATTATGCCGTCGGCGCTTTCAAAGCTGCAATCGCTTATAACAGCCCTCACATTTTCGGGCAGTCTTTCTGACGCCGCCATGAGCACGGACGCAGCGCCCATGCTCACACCGTAGAGATATATTTTTGCGTTTTTGTTTCCCCTTATTATAAGCCGAATGATGTTTATTATGTCCCGGCAGTCAGTAAACCCCATGCCTATATATTTTCCTCCGCTCCTGCCGTGGCAGCGCAGGTCGGGCGCAACTACATTCAAGCCCCTGTCATAGAATTTTTTTGACGCATGGGCAAGAGCAGAGCCATCGCAGCCATACCCGTGAACAACCACAGCCCATTTGTCAGAAATCTCCTGCTGAATATATATCTTACAATATATAGGGGCGTCATCATAACCCTTAACATAACAGGCAGTATTTCTGCCGTTTTGCTCCCATCGTTTTCTTTTTTCTTTTTCATTTTTGTTGTCCTCCTCCATTATTTTCTGCTCTCTTGAAAGATCAGTCAGCCCTGCCAGCTTCAGCTTGTCGCCTGCGCCGAGTATGGTTTCAAACACGGCGCCCATCTCATTTGCAAATTCCGCAAGCCCCAGCGAAAGCCCCGCCGTAAGCAAAAGCTTATTCCTTGTTTTCATCTTCGTGCTCTCCGTTGAAGTCTATGAAGCTTTCGCCTATGGAATCCGTTACGCCCTCCGAAAGATGCGCCAAGTCTCCGTCGTTATACATAAGCCCTATCAAAAAATCCTTCTGCTTTTTGTCCAAGCCAAACACCTCCTTAAAGCTATTTTGTTCAATTGTTTTGATAATAATACTTTATTTTCCGCTTTAAATATGTTAAAATTATACATACACAAAAATTGTCGGGAGGCAAGTCTATGCTCGCAAAGGTAAGAGAGACCGTTGAAAAATATAATATGCTCACAAAGGGCGACAGCGTGGTTGTCGGCGTTTCGGGCGGAGCGGACTCCGTGTGTCTTGCCGATGTGCTGAACCGCCTTAAGGACGAATACGAGCTGGACATCACGCTTGTGCATGTCAATCACAACATAAGGGGCGATGAAGCCAAGCGCGATGAAAACTTCGTAAGAGAGCTTGCCAAAAAATACGGCAACAAAATAAGGGTTTTCAGCTATCCCGTTGAAAGCATAGCCAAGGACGAGGGAATAACGGTCGAGGAGGCGGGCAGAAGGCTCCGCTATGAGGCGTTCGGCATTGCCGCGGGCAAAGACGGCAAAATAGCCGTTGCCCACAACACCAACGACAACTGCGAAACCATGTTTATGCGCTTTTTCAGAGGCACGGGCATAAAGGGCTTAAGAGGTATAGCCCCCGTGAGGGACAATATCATAAGACCGCTTCTTTATGTGTCGAGAGATGAAATAGAAGCCTATTGCAAAGAAAACGGCTTGAGCTGGTGTACGGACTGCACCAACAGCGTTGAGCAGTACACAAGGAATAAGATACGCCTTTCCGTCATACCGCTTGTGCAGAGGGAATTTAACGAAAATATAGTCAATACGCTTCTCAGGACCTCTCAGCTCATGTCGGAGGAGGACGACTATATTGAAAGACAGGCGCAGAGGGCTTATAAAGAGTGCGAAACGGAGCCTCACAGAATACTTGCGGACAAGCTTCTCAGCTTTGACAGAGTGCTCCAAAAGCGCATAGTGCGCATTGGCTTCAGGGATTTTTCGCCCGATCTGCACGATATTTCTTTCAGCCATGTTGAAAATGTGCTTTCCCTTGCGGAGGGCGCAAGCGGAAAGTATGCGGAGCTTCCCCATGGACTAAGAGCCGTGAGAGAGCACAACACCATTCTTTTCTGTAAGGCGGCGGATGAAGAAGCCGAGCCGGATATATTGCTTGAAAGGGATAAAAAATACAGCTTTAAAAACATAAGCGTAATGCTTTCGGAGCAAAAAAAAGCGGAAAAATGCAAAAAAATGTATACCGTAAGTCTGGATTGTGATAAAATGGAAGGAGAACCCGTTTTAAGATTCAGGCGCGAGGGAGATAAAATAAGGCTGCCCTTTGGCACAAAGAGCCTTAAAAAGCTCTTTATAGACGACAAAATACCCCTAAGCAAAAGAAATGCCATACCGCTCATAGCCTACGGCAGCGATGTGGTATGGATAAGCGGTGTGAAGACATCGGCATATTACAGAGCGGGCGAAAACAGCAGAATACTTTATTTATATGTATGGGAGGACAACGAAAATGACTGAAAGAGTTACAACACTCATTTCCGAAAAGGAGCTTAAAGAAAGAGTAACGAGCATAGCCGCTGAGATAACAAAGAGCTACAACGGCGAGGAGGTCAAGACTATATGTGTCTTAAAGGGCGCGGTAATGTTTATGGTGGATCTGGTCAAGTATCTGGAGCTTCCCGTCAAGTTCGACTTCATGGATGTTTCAAGCTACGGCAACGACACGTCGTCAAGCGGAAACATAAAGATATTAAAGGACCTTGACGACCCCATAGAGGGTGAAAATATACTCATAGTCGAGGATATAATTGACAGCGGAAGGACGCTTTACTATCTCATAGAGTATTTAAAGAGCAAAAATCCCAAGTCAATAAAGCTCTGCACGCTTTTCAATAAGCCCGACAGACGCGAGTTCGATGTGGAGGTGGACTGGATAGGCTTTGAGATACCCGATGAATTTATAGTTGGCTACGGTCTTGACTATGCCCAGCGCTACAGAAACCTTCCCTACATAGGCATACTTCACTTTGACGAGGACTGATATAGGGCTTCAAAGCCCTATAATCTCAAGTCCTCTTTTTTTATACAGCCCGTTTGGAATATCAGAAAAACATATATCAAAAATGCCGCTGCCACCGTGCATATCATGTTGTATTTGAACTCGGTATTTTGCCAAATGTGCCTTGAACACATTTTTGACACCATGCAGGCTGCCGCTGAGGCTATTGCGGGCTTTATGAACTGTGAGGCGAGCGGAAGTTTTATTTCCAGTATACGGCTCACACGGTAAAGCGTCATAAATGTGATCATTATGCTGCTAAGTATCCACACATACAAAAAGGCGTTTATGCCGTAGAGCGGTATAAGAAGGACTATGCCCGCTATGTTTATAAGCGATGAAAAAACGCCCGTTTTGAATATAAAAAGCTGTTCGCCAAGTCCGTTGAGCACTGCCGAGAGCGTTACTTGGGTGTACATGAAAGGACACATTATTGCAAGCATCCTCAGCATATTTCCTATCTGTCTTTGAGAGTATATCAGTATTCCCAGCTCGTCGGGATAGGCTATGAATATTGCTGTTGTAAATACGCTTATTATGGCGGTTATCGTCAGGGACTGATGTATTGTGCTCTTTATGCGCAGCCTGTTTTTGAGCGCATAGCTTTCGGATATTGCGGGCATTGTCGCAGTCGCAAGAGCCGTCAGCAGCGATGAGGGAAATGTTATAAGGGGCATTGCCATTCCCGTGAGCCTTCCCAGCAGGCTTATTGCCTCCGATTCCGACATACCGAAGCGTATGAGCTGTCTTGGAATGAGCAGATTTTCGGCCGTTGAAAACAAGGACCCCGTCATACGGTTAAGCGTGAGAGGCACAGCCATTGCGCCTATCATCATTGCAGCCTTGCCTACAGACAGTGTGTGGCTGTAGTGCTTGTGCCGTGTTATGTGGTATATCAGCACATAAATAAAGGATATTATCTCTCCCGCTGCCATGCCCCACACGGCTGCTCCACAGGCATATTCCAAGCCCCTCGGTATGAGAGTGGAGGCAAGCATATATATTACCGCCATTCTCACGCATTGTTCCAATATCTGACTTACGGCGGATATCGTTGTGTTCTGCAAGCCCAGATAATAGCCGCGCATGACGGAGCCTGCCGCCATGAAGGGAAAGCATAGGCTTATTATACGCAATGAAAGGGCAGTCTTGGGATTTTTTATTATGTATTCGGCTATTTCCTCGGAGAAGAAATACATTGCAAGGCTAAAGCATAGAGCTATACCTACGGCTGCGGCAACGGAGCAGTGCAGCAGCCTCTTTGCGTTTCCTATGCTGCCCTTTGCCTTTTCCTGCGCGGTAAGCTTTGACATGGTGGTGGAAAGTCCCGAGGATGACACAGACCACACCAGCATATAAAGCGGAGTTATAAGCTGAAAAAGTCCCATTCCTTCCGCACCTATTGTCTTTGCCATGTATATTCTGTAAAAGAAGCCTATCAGCCTTGTTATTATGTTTGCAGCGGTCAGTATCATCGCGCCCTTTATTATGGTCTGTCTGTACATAAAATTATCTCCGCGCAAAAATGAGCTTAAAATATTTTATGAAAAAGTGTGTAAATTATGAGGGATTTGTGTTAATATAAGGTATAGGTCAAAGGAGGTGACAATGTTGTTTGATATAAAAGCAGAGCTTAAAAAACTGCCGTCCTCGCCCGGAGTTTATATAATGCGCGATGAAACGGACGAAATAATATATGTGGGCAAGGCTAAGGTGCTCAAAAACAGGGTGAGGCAGTATTTTCAGAACTCCGCCTCGCACTCCGTGAAGGTAAGGACTATGGTAAGCCATATTTATCGCTTTGAATATATCGTCACCAACAGTGAGCTGGAGGCGCTTATACTTGAAAACACGCTTATCAAACAGCATTCGCCCAAGTATAACATACTCCTTAAGGATGACAAGACCTATCCCTATATAAAGGTGACTCTGAACGAGCAGTTCCCGCGCGTCATAATGACAAGACAGCACTTAAAGGACAAGGCAAAGTATTTCGGACCCTTTACGAGCGGATTGACAGTCAAGGAAAATATAGAGCTTATACACAGGATATGGGAGATAAGGCGCTGTACAAAGGTATTTCCGCGGGATATAAACAAGGAAAGACCCTGTCTCAATTATCACATAGGCAGATGCAAGGCGCCCTGCAACGCCCTTATAGACGAGAAGGAATATAACAAGATGATAGACGGTGTTCTGGACTTTCTGAGCGGAAAGACGGACGAGCTTACCGCAGAGCTGCAATTAAAGATGCAGCAGGCTTCAGACAATCTGGAGTTTGAAAAGGCGGCGGAGTACAGGGACACCATAAACAATGTCAGGGCGCTCAATGAAAAGCAGATAATAGAGAGTATGCACACAAACGAAAGGGATGTCATAGGATTTGCACGCAATGAAAAGGGCGACTGTGTTGTGCAGATATTCTTCATAAGGGGAGGCAAGATAACGGGCAGAGAGCATTTTATGCCCGAAAACTGCGGAGACACCCCCGACAGCCTCATGCTTTCGGAGTTTATACAGCTTTTCTACAGCGGTACGCCCTATATTCCGAAGGAAATAATACTTCAATGCGACATAGAGGACTTTGAGCTTGTGTCGGGCTGGCTGAGCGAGAGCAAGGGACAGAGAGTGAATATACTTGTGCCGCAGAAGGGCGAGAGAAAAAGACTTGTGGATATGGCAAGGAACAACGCACAAATAGTGCTCGATAAATTCGGAGCCAATATTCTGAGGGAGCAGAGGCGCACAACGGGCGCGCTCGAGGAAATACAGAGGGCGCTTGAAACGGACATAGAGCTTGAAAGAATAGAGAGCTACGATATCTCAAACACGCAGGGCTTTCAGTCCGTTGCATCTATGGTGGTGTTTGAAAACGGTATGCCCAAGCGCAGCGATTACAGAAAATTCAGGATAAAAAGCGTCATGGGCGCGGATGACTATGCCAGCATGGCGGAGGTTATATCGAGACGGTTCACCCGTTATCTCAATGAAACTACCGATCCCGAGGTCAAAAAAGCGGGCTTTGACCGCCTGCCATCAATGATATTCCTTGACGGCGGAAAGGGACAAATATCAGCCGTAAAGGCGGTGCTTGACGATATGGGCATCAATGTGCCCGTCTGCGGTATGGTAAAGGACGACCGCCACAGGACAAGGGCGCTTTTGTATAAGGGCAGGGAAAGAGAGCTTGATATGCACAGCGAGGGCTTTAAGCTCCTTACAAGGATACAGGACGAGGTTCACCGCTTCGCCATAGATTATCACAGACAGCTCCGCTCACAGAAGCAGATACACAGCATACTGGAGGATATAAAGGGCATAGGCGATGTCAGGAGAAAGGCGCTCATGGCGCACTTCGGCGATATATCCGCTATCCGCTCGGCGGATGTGGAGGAGCTGAGAGCCGTGGACGGCATGGACGCACGCTCCGCAGAGGCGGTGTATAACTTTTTCAGAGGTAAAAAAAATTAAAAGCAGAGGGGGTTCCTCTGCTTTTTGTTGGTAAGCTGTATTTTGCAATCGGTATTTTAGTTAAGCTAAAAGCCGATATCCTTGCCTGTAGGGGAGACCTTCGGTCTCCCGCGGGCGACACACAGGTCGCCCCTACGAGTGATTAGCTCACATTGTGGTTTGTAGGGGCGTGCATTGCACGCCCGAATATAACATTTTTTTGAATTTTTCAGCAGTCTGAGGCAGAGGATTTCTCTGCCTCTCGGCTCCCCCTTTGGGGGAGCTGGCAACTCGTAGAGTTGACTGAGGGGGCATAAACATACCTAAATAGCATTATCCGACAGCGCAAGCACCGGTTTTTTGTCCGCAAGCTGTTTATATGTGCGTGTGATGACCACAAGCGATATAACGGCTGTCAATATATCCGACACGGGCATGGAATAGAGCACTCCGTCAAGCCCGAAAAATACGGGCAGCAGCAGGGCAAAGCCCACTCCGAAAACTATCTCTCTAGCCATTGAAAGCATTGTGGAGGCTGCCGCCTTTCCCATAGCCTGGAGGAAAATAAACGCTGCCTTGTTCACACAGGCAAAAACTATCATGCAAAGATATATACGGAAGGCTTTTACGGCAAATTCCGTGTAGTATATGCTTTCGTTTGCCGCGCCGAATATGGCTATCAGTCTGTGAGGGAAAAGCTCCACAGCTATGAACGCCAGGGCTCCCACGCACGCCTCCGATATGAGAAGAAGTGTGAAAAGCCTTTTGACGCGTTCCTTTAAGCCTGCGCCCATGTTAAAGCCTATTATGGGTATACAGCCTGCTGCCATGCCCACAACTATTGAAATAACTATCTGAAAGAACTTCATAACTATTCCCACAACCGCCATAGGTATCTGAGCGTATTGCTCTGTTGAAAAAATGCTGTCAAGTGCGCCGTATTTTCTTATCATATTGTTTATGGCAGCCATAGCCGCAACAAGCGATATCTGCGACAAAAAGCTGCATATGCCGAGCTTAAGCGTCATTCCCGCTACAGACGGCTTTAAAACAAAGCATTTTCTTGACAGGCGTACCGTCTTTGTATGGCACAGATACCAAAGCGCAAGCACCGCCGCGGCTATCTGACCTATGACCGTGGCAACGGCAGCGCCCATCATTCCCCACTTGAATACAAATATAAAAATAGGGTCAAGTATAATGTTTATCACCGCACCGCAAAGCGTTGAAAGCATGGCAAAGGCAGGACTTCCGTCTGCTCTAATAATGGGGTTCATAGCCTGACCGAACATATAAAAGGGTATGCCCAAGGATATCCAGAAGAAATATTCCTTTGAATTTGCGAATGTTTCGCTGTTTACCGTTCCGCCGAAAATGGTTATTATTTTTTCGCTGAAAATAATGTAAACGGCAGTCAGTACTATGCTCGATATTATTGTCATGATTATGGAGTTTCCCATGCTCCTGCCTGCGTCATCGCTCCTGCCGCTCCCGAGGCTTAAGCTCACGAAGGCGCAGCAGCCGTCGCCTATCATAACGGCTATGGCAAGGGCTATGACCGTAAGAGGAAAAACCACGGTGTTTGCCGCGTTTCCGTATGAACCCAGATAGTCGGCATTTGCTATGAATATTTGGTCTACAATGTTGTACAATGCGCCCACAAGCAGAGAAATTATGCAGGGTATGGCGTATTTTCCCATGAGGGTGCTTATTTTTTCCTCTCCAAGATAAAGTTGATTTTTTTGTTCCATTTTTATTTACCTCCCATAAAACAAAAAAATGCGTATGTCCGTTTATCCGGACTTACGCATTTTCTGCTGCTCGATGAAATTATTATAGCATATCGTGTGTTTTAAATCAAAGGCAGTTTTTCACAAATAAAATTAAAAAACATTCTTTTTTATGGGCATTTGTTAAAAAGTAATAAATTATTTTAATAATGCAACAGCAAGACTTGCAAGCAAGTCTTGCACCCTACCACCATTTCAGCACAAAGCAAGCTTTGTCTGAAATGGTCCCCCTCCCCTGAAAGGGGAGGCAAGAGTTTGGGGTTTGCCCTCTGCCTCTCGGCTCCCCCTGCGGGGGAGCTGTCAACTCGTAGAGTTGACTGAGGGGGTTGTACAAAGGAATATTCTTAGTTATTCAATATCTCATTCAGCGGTTCTATAAGCGGTTCGTAGTATTCCGCAACTATGTCGCTCACGCCCGCGTCCTCGGCAGCCGATGAAAGCAAGGCGTCTATTTCCTTGAGCCTTGAAAATATGCTCACAAGCTCGTCATAGCTCTTGCTCTCCGCCGTCTTTACCGTTTCCTCAAGCTCTCCCTTAAGGCTTTCGTATTCCTCGCTCTTGTAATCAACGGCATCTATTATCTTGGTAGTGCCAAGCAGGACATTTGCATATGATATCACATTGCTTGCCATGCCCGTTGCGGATGTATCGAGCTTATCCTGTTCCTCGGCTTCACCCGTGTCGTTGTCGGACATAAGCTTTGAATTTATGGTGACCGTCTTTGTCTGCGCGTTCCAGTCTACATTGTAGCCGAAGCACTCCGAAAGCACACGAAGCGGTATCATAGTTCTTGAATTTATAATGGAGGCGGGCGTATCTATGGGGAGCTCCTCATCATACACTCCGTCGCCTACAAGAATACTGCTCTTACCTACGGTTATTTCCGCCTTGACATCGCCTTGAGTGAATATAGCGGTCTTGCTTTCGTTTTCCCAGTTCACCTCGCAGCCCAGAGCCTCGCCTATTGCCCTTAAAGGCACAAGAGTTCTGCCGTTTTCTATAACGGGCGGCTGATCGGTCTCAAGAAATTTGCCGTTTATATTGATGGCTATACCACTGTTATTTGCGCTGTTCAGATCAGGCAGCTGTTCGTCGCCTTTATTGTCTGCCGCCGCCGAAGCGCTTACCGTGAGCGGTACAAGGCAAAGAGCGCATATAACGGCTGCCGCCATAAGTTTCTTTTTCATATCATAACTCCTCCTTTTATTTCCTGTCTGTTCTTTTGCCGTAAACAAACAGCATCAATATCATTATAAGAAGCACCATAAGAAGCGCCAGAGTTATCCTGTAGTCGTTAATGGCTATCACCACGGCTATAAGACAGCTTATGGAGCTAAGCCCATAGAGCACCATAACAGCCTGCTGTGAGCTTAAGCCCGAATCCACCAGCCTGTGGTGGAGATGTCCTCTGTCGGGCGACATTATGGGCTTGTGGTTGAGCGCTCGCCTTATCATAGCAAAAAGTGTGTCCAGTATGGGCAGAGCCATAGCCAGCACGGAGAGAAGAAGGGCAAGCAGAGCGTATGTCTTGAACACCCCTATGCAGGAGGTAACGGCAAGCACATAGCCCAAAAAGGTCGAGCCGGTATCGCCCATATATACCTCTGCGGGAGCGAAGTTCCTCGGCAGGAAGCCGAGCGTGGAGCCTGCTATTGCCGCGCATATGACCACGGCAAGAGTGTTGCCCGAAAGCGCGCAGAGTATTGTAAGGCATACCGCCGCTATGGTGGTAACGCCCGCAGCCAGACCGTCAAGTCCGTCTATAAGATTGACCGCGTTTATAAGTCCGACTATCCAGAACACTGTTATAATGCTTGAAAACGGCTTTAAATATTGCCACATAGGCCACATTATAAAGTCGAGCTTTGTGCCCGTGAGCACAACTATAACAGCTACGGCTATCTGTACGGCAAGCTTGAACTTTGCACTTAACTCATATATATCGTCAAACATTCCCACTACCACTATTATGATAGCGCCTGCTATGAAGCCCACAAACCTTGCCGTGTGGAAATCATCTATGAAAAATGACATAAGTATTATGGATGCCATGAAGCCCAGCACTATGGCAAGACCGCCCATGCGGGGCACAGGCTCGTTGTTCATGCCTCTTGAGCGCGGAAAATCCACTGCCTTCACACGATAGGCAAGACTTTTTGCCATAGGCGTTGTAAGTAATGTAATTGCAAAGGCAACCGCAAAGGCTGTCAGACATAAAAGCCATGTTTCAGACATAATAAACTCCTCTATTTAGTACCAAACATTCTGTCGCTGGCATCTCCGAGACCCGGAACTATATATCCGTCCTCGCTTATTGCTCTGTCAAGAGCTGCTGCATATACATCCACATCGGGATGATCCTTCTGGAGCTTTTTAACTCCGTCGGGAGTGCATATAAGGCAGATGTAGCTTATATTTTTGAAATTCCTTTCCTTAAGGAACTGTATTGCCGCCGAGGATGTGCCGCCCGTTGCCATCATAGGCTCTATTACATACATTTCGATGTCATCGCCCTCGGGGAGCTTGCAGTAATATTCTATGGGCATAAAGGTGTTGGGATCTCTGTAAAGTCCTATGTGACCTATCTTGGCGTTAGGCATAAGATCAACTATGCCCTCTACCATTCCCAGACCGCTCCTGAGTATGGGCACAATGCCTATCTCCTTGTCGAGTATCTTGCATCTGGCTTCACCCTTGGGAGTTGTCACATCCACCTCTTTAAGGCTCAGATCCTTTGTTGCCTCGTAGAAAAGAAGCGCGGATATTTCCTTTACAAGCTCTCTGAATTCCTTATTGTTGGTATCCTTGTTTCTCAGATGCGCCAGCTTGTTCTGCACGAGCGGGTGCTCCACTATACATAAATTGCTCATAAAAATGCCTCCTTTTATTATAAAGTATGTTTTAATCCTCTATCATATTTATGCGTCTTATATGCCTTTCATCATTTGAAAATTCCGTTCCCAGAAATGCCTTGACTATCTCTATGGCAAGTCCCTCGCCTATTACTCTTGCACCCATGGCGAGCATATTGGCATTGTTGTGCTCTCTTGTTGCCTTTGCCGAAAATACGTCGTGGCAGAGAGCCGCTCTTATGCCCTTTATCTTGTTTGCCGTTATGGATATGCCTATACCCGTACCGCATATTATTATGCCCTTGTCGCATTCACCGCTTGCAACGGCATTTGCGGCAAGCTTGCCATATATGGGATAGTCGCAGGACTCCTCGCTGTATGTGCCGAAGTCCTTGTATTCTATGTTGTTTTCTTCAAGATATTTTATCACGGCTTTTTTAAGCTTATATCCGCCGTGGTCACAGCCCAAAGCTATCATACTTTTGTCCTCCCTGTATTTATGCGTCTATTATGTGGTAGCCCGCCGCTTTTTTAAGCCTGTTCATTATGGCAAGCCCTATCTCGTTTTCGGGCAGTCCCTCGGCAAACACTCTGTCTATGCCGTGGTGATCGCATTTTCTGAGCATCTTAAAAAGGTTTGAGGCTATTTTTTCAGGTTCTTTTATACTGCCTGCCACGAGCACCTCGCAGCCCTTGTAGCTGTATTTGTTTTCCTCCGTGGCTATCACGCCCACCTTGAGCCTTATGTCCGTGTCGGCTATAAGCTCGTTTATTTTCTGCACTATTTTCTGCCTCTCGCCGCGCACTATTATCACATCGGCGTTTGGCGAATAGTGAGTATATTTCATTCCGGGAGCCTTGGGCAGCTCTCCGCCCTCAAGCATATCCGTTACAGCCTTGTCTACATTTACCTTGCCCAGCACATCGCGGAGCATTTCAAGAGTTATGGCTCCGGGTCTTAAAAGACAGGGTATATCCTCCGATACATCCACTATTGTGCTTTCAAGTCCGAAGTCGCAGGCGCCTCCGTCGAGTATGATATCTATTTTGCCGTCCAGATCGTATGCCACGTGAGAGGCTCTTGTGGGGCTTGGTCTTCCGGATGTGTTGGCGCTAGGCGCGGCTATAGGCGTTTTCGATGCGCTTATAAGGCGCTGCGCAACAGCATTGCTAGGAAATCTCACTGCCACGGTGTCAAGTCCTCCGCTGGTCTCATATGGCACGACTGCGCTTTTTTTGAATATGAGAGTTAGGGGACCGGGCCAGAATTTTTCGTAAAGCCTTACGGCATTTTCGGGTATCTCCTTCACGAGAGGCTCAAGCTGCGATATATCGGATATATGCAGTATGAGGGGATTATCCGACGGTCTGCCCTTAGCGGCATATATCCTTTCGGATGCCGAGGGGTTAAGTCCGTCGCCGCCGAGTCCGTATACCGTTTCCGTAGGAAATGCCACAAGACCGCCTGATATTATAACATCAGCGGCCTTGTCTATTATTCCCATGTCTATATTGTCCGTATCGATTTTAAATATTTGAGTTTTCAATTAATTTGCACCACAACATTTTTTATATTTCTTGCCGCTTCCGCACGGACAGGGGTCGTTTCTGCCTATCTTGGGCGAGGCGTTCACAAATGTGGTAGACCTCTTTTGTTCTTTATAGAGCCTTGCAAGGTCGTCCTCGGAATATATCTCCTTCCACTGGGGGAGGGAATAAAGATGGTCTGCCTTGTATTCCACCATTTTTTTGTAAAGCCTCTCAAAATCTATCTTAAGCGTTATCTTTGTGTCCTCTTCGAGCTTTTCAAGGTCTATCTGAGGATCCTGCGTTTCGTTTATGCCGTCTATAAAGCCCGCAATATAGTGTACGGGCATATCATAGGCTTCGGCAAGCTCCTTAACGGTGCCCTTTATTTCCTTCTTTTTGTTGCCTATTATATCCTCATATATTTTCTGCTCTCGGGGAAGATAGTCTTTCCAGAGCACGGCATTATTTCTGCCGTCCTTATAATATGCAGTTGAAAACCACTGTTCGTATAATGTCATTACTGCTTTCCTCCTGTGATGTTTCGTTTAAAATCATTTTTAATTTTACTACAAATTATGGTATATGTCCATAGTTTTTTATAAAATATAGTGTATTTACAGCGCTTTTTCAAGCAATTCATCCACACTGTGCGCGCCAATGACCTTTATTCCGCTTACGCTCTGAGCCTCTTTGAGGTTGGCCTTTGGCACTATACAGCATTTGAAGCCCATTTTCTGAGCCTCCTGCACCTTCTTTTTGGCTTCGGTCACGGCTCTCAGCTCTCCCGTAAGTCCTATTTCTCCGAATATGAGCATATCCTCGGCTATGGGCATATTCCTGTAGCTTGAGGCTATGGCGGCTGCTATGGCAGCGTCTATGGACGGCTCCGTCACCCTTATACCGCCCGTAAGGTTTATGTAGCTGTCGTAGCTTGAAAGCTGAAGTCCCGCTCTTTTTTCGAGCACAGCTATAATAATGGCAGTTCTGTTGAAGTCCGTACCCGTGGACATACGCCTGGGCATATTAAAGGAGGTATAGCTCACAAGCGCCTGCACCTCGATAAGCAGGGGTCTTGTGCCCTCCACGCTGCACGTTACAACGCTGCCCGGCACGCCTATGGGTCTGTCCGAAAGTATGTAGGCG
This sequence comes from uncultured Clostridia bacterium, assembly GCA_947627425.1. Taxonomy (GTDB): domain Bacteria; phylum Bacillota; class Clostridia; order Lachnospirales; family CAG-274; genus Gallispira. The sequence continues at coordinate 106,407 of CANQVZ010000001.1, forward strand.
GAGGGATTGAGTATTTCCTTCAAGCCCTCGCTTGTCATTTCAAACACGCCTATTTCATTCGTTCCGCCAAAGCGGTTCTTTACAGCTCTTAGTATCCTGTATGCAGCGGTCTTGTCGCCCTCGAAGTACAATACGGTATCCACCATGTGCTCCAGCACTCTGGGTCCTGCTATGCTGCCTTCCTTTGTGACGTGTCCCACTATTATTACGGATATGCCTCTTACCTTGCTCACATTCATGAGCTTGGCGGTCGTTTCCCTCACCTGTGTTACGGAGCCGGGAGCGGACGAGGCATCCTCGGTATACATTGTCTGTATGGAGTCTATTATGAGAAAATCGGGCTCCTCGCTCATTATAACGTTGTCTATCTGCGTTATGTTGGTCTCGGAGAGTATTTTTATATTCTCGGAGTCCACGCCGAGCCTGTCGGCTCTCAGCTTTATCTGATGAGGAGATTCCTCGCCCGAAACATACAACACGCTTTTGCCCTGTCTGCTCAGCTCGCTGCATATTTGCAGCAGGAGAGTGGATTTGCCTATGCCGGGATCTCCGCCTATAAGCGTAAGAGAGCCGTCTACAAGTCCTCCTCCGAGCACTCTGTCAAGCTCTCCCATGCCGGTTGTGACTCTGCCCTCGCTTAGGGGCTGTATATCGTTCAGCCTTTGGGGCTTAAGCGAGGACTGTATTCCCGTGCCTCTCACCTTTACGGCAGAGGCTATTATTTCCTCGTCAAATGTGTTGAAGCTCCCGCAATCGGGGCATTTTCCGAGCCATTTAACGGTCTCGTAGCCGCAGCTGCGGCATACATATTTAGTCTTTACCTTTGCCATATCAGTGCTTTTCTATCCTTACAGCCTTTGCGTTTTCGTCAAGCTCCACGCTGAAGCTTATCTTGCCCGTCATATTGGTGGTCACCTTGTCAAGGTTCACATCATCCACATATATAGAATAGGATGTTTCGCCAAGAAGCTCCAGAGTTATCATTGTGCTTCCGTTGCCCTCCACATCGAATGTAGTCACTCTGTCGCCTATCTTAAGACTGTGTACCGCTGCTCCGGGTACCGTTTCGAGCACAAGAGTACCGTTCTTTGAAAGACGGGTAACATCCTTGTGAGTTCTTACTTTATATATATCATTGCCTACCGCAAAGCCTTCCTTTTTTTGCTTGTCTGCAACCTTGTAGTTGCCGAAGCTTAAAGAACCGTCAGCCTCTGTACATATGATCTCATTGATAACAGCCATTTTGTTTTCCTCCTGAAAAAAATATTCGTTTTAGATGTTTTGACAAATTCCTTTGAATTTATTATAATTATATCAAAATTAATTTGATTTGTACACAGTAAAATTCATTAAAAATAGTTTAAAATTTTAAGTATATTCAAAAGAGGGCAGTATCATGTCTATACGTCTTGACAAATATGTGTGCGGCTGCGGCGCAGGCACGCGCACGGAGGTCAAAAAGCTTATAAAAAACAAAAGGGTGTCGGTAAACGGCGCCATAGTAACAAAAGCGGACACAAAAATATCGGAGGACGATGTTGTGCGGCTTGACGGCACTGTGCTGGAGTACAGCCGATTTATATATATCATGCTCAATAAGCCCGATGGATATATATCCGCCACAAGAGATGACAGCCAAAAAACCATAATGGAGCTTTTGGAGGAAAGGTATAGGAACATGGGGCTTTTTCCCGTGGGCAGGCTCGACAAAGACACAAGAGGACTTGTGATACTTACAAACGACGGCGATTTTGCCCACCGCACCCTGTCGCCCTCAAAGCATATCTCAAAGACATATTTTGCGCTTGTTTCGGGCGATGTGACCGAAAAAACGGCAGAAATTTTTAATAAAGGTGTAACATTTAAGGGCTTTACATATAAGAGCGCAGAGCTTATAATAGAAGGTAAACAAAATGGACTTACGGCTGTAAGAGTAACCATATACGAGGGCAGGTACCATCAGGTGAAGCTTATGTTTGAGGCTGTGGGCTGCCGTGTGGAATACTTAAGGCGGGTAAGCTTCGGAGAGATAGAACTGGATGAAAAGCTTGAGGAAGGGACTTATCGCCCCTTGAATGAAAAAGAGCTTGAATATATCGGGAGGATAAAGAAATGAAAAAGAAAATAACGGCTTTAATTTTGTGTGTCATAACGGCATTATCATTGCCTGTCAGCGCTTTTGCGGACAATGCCGACGAGCTTGTGAGCGTGTGGAAGCAGCTTCAGGCAGCATTATACGGAAAGGAATACATCAGCTCGGGACCCCGCGTTGTGACAAATGTCAACGATTGGCAGAATGCCATACAGTCCTCCTACAGAGATCTGGAGGACAGCATAACGCTCAGCATACCCGGCTTTGACGAAGACATATACGACATAAAAAAGCTCAAGAATTATGATGTGTCCATATCTGCGGAGGGCGAAATAGTGCCGGGCGAGATATCAGTCATAACATACAGCTTTGACTACAATCCCAACTTCAAGCTGGCAAGGGCTGTGGATGAGCCGAGACTTTTTTCAAGGCTCAAGCTTGACGAAAAGGATGTGTACAACAAGCTTACGCAGTGCACAAGGACGATAACGAACGGACTTTCCTCAGACTTTGAAAAGGAGACTGCCATACATAATTTCATAACCGATAACTTTACATACGGTCCCATTGCCGACAGCGTTCCCCAGAGCGCTCACAGCGTTGTGGGCTTTGTGAGGGACGGGCAGGGGATATGCGAGGCATATGCCAATACCTTCTATGTAATGTGCAAAATGGCAAATCTGGATGTAAGCATAATAACGGGTACAGCCAACAATGTAAACCATATGTGGAATCTTATATGCCTTGACGGCGAATATTATCATGTGGATGTTACAAACGACGATCCCGCGCCGGATGTTCCGGGAGCCGAGAGATATAACTATTTCAATCTGACGGACGACATAATAAGCAAGACACATTCTTGGGAAAGAAGCGATTTTCCGAGCTGCACATCCGAAAAGTACAATTACTACAACATGAACGGACTTGTAATACACAGCGAGGAGGAGCTTAAAAAGCTTATTGACACAGAGCTTAAAGCCGGAAATACGGACATTACCTTCAGAACAGAGGAATATATGATACCGAGCGCCGATGTTATAAAGTCCTATCTTACGGGCAAGGGATTTTATAATATTCAGATAAAGGGCGAATATAATAAGGAAAGCACATATAATATTACGCTCAGATAAAGTGCTTTGAGTATCTGTCTTGAGTATACACTTGATTATTTTTTGCTTTTGTTGTATACTTAATACCAGATTTATACATGGAGGACAAGCTATGTGCGGATTTTGCGGATTTACGGGCAGTCCCGTGAATAAGGAACAGATAATAGAAAAGATGATGGAAAGGATAGTACACAGAGGTCCCGACAGCGGGGGCGTACATTCCGATGACGATATAACGCTCGGCTTCAGGCGACTGAGCATAATAGGCCTTGAGGACGGCTCGCAGCCTATATACAACGAGGACAGAAGCGTTGTTATAGTTTTCAACGGCGAGATATATAACTATCAGAGCCTAAAGGAACAGCTCATAGAAAGAGGTCATACCTTTTACACCCATGCCGACACCGAGGTGCTTGTGCATCTCTATGAGGAAAAGGGCGAGGATATGTTAAACGACCTTAGGGGTATGTTCGCATTTACGATATACGACACAAAGCAGAAAAAGCTTTTTGCGGCAAGGGATTATTTCGGCATAAAGCCGTATTATTATGCTCAGATAAACGGTCAGCTGCTTTTCGGCTCCGAGATAAAGAGCTTTCTGCCTTATCCGGAGTTCAAAAAAGAGGTAAATACGCTTGCGCTTGAAAACTATCTCACATTCCAGTATTCCGTTCTGGATGAAACATTTTTCAAGGGCGTTTACAAGCTAAAGCCTGCGCACTATCTCACCTTCAAGGACGGCAAGCTTGAAATAAAGCGCTATTGGCAGCCAAAGTTTGAGCCCGATAAGGATATAGTGGCAGATCCCGTTGAGGGCAGAAAGCTCCAGGACGCCATACAGGATGTGGAAAATGTGCTCCTCGACTCCGTAGGTATGCATACCGTTGTCAGTGATGTTGAGGTAGGCTCCTTCCTTTCAAGCGGCGTGGATTCCAGCTTTGTTGCAGCCACCTTCAGAAACGGCATGGACAAGGCGAGCGGTAAGACCTTCACCGTCGGCTTTGACTATGAAAAATACAATGAAATAGGCTATGCCGAGAGCCTTTCGGAATATGTCGGCATAGAGAGCAACTCAAAGATAATCTCAACAGATGAATACTGGGAGAGCCTTCCCAAAGTGCAGTACCACATGGACGAGCCTCTTGCGGATCCCAGTGCCGTTGCTCTTTACTTTGTGAGCAAGCTGGCAAGGGAAAAGGTAAAGGTAGCGCTTTCGGGAGAGGGCGCCGACGAATTTTTCGGAGGCTATAACATTTATGAGGAGCCTATGGCGCTTGCACCCATGAAGATATTTCCCAAGCCTGTCAGAAGGGCAATAGCGGCAGTTGCGGGAGTTATACCCTTCAGATTCAAGGGCAAAAATTATTTCAGGCGTGCCGCTTTGGATGTGGAGGAAAGATTCTACGGCAACGGCAACCAGATGTTCAGCAAGAAGGAGAGGGAGGAAATACTCAGATCCCCCTCGGGCAAATACGACCATACGGAGATAACAAAGCCATATTACGACTTTTGTTCCGAGCTTGACGATGTTACCAAGATGCAGTTTATAGATCTCAACCTTTGGATGGTGGGCGATATACTGTTAAAGGCGGACAAGATGAGTATGGCAAATTCTCTTGAGGTGAGAGTGCCCTTCCTAGACAAAGAGGTGTTCAATGTGGCAAGAAAGCTCCCCACCGACTACAGAGTGAACAGGAGAGCCACAAAATATGCCTTCAGAATGGCTAGTAAGAAATTCCTTCCCGAGGCAACAGCCGTAAAGAAAAAGCTGGGTTTCCCCGTGCCTATAAGGGTGTGGCTCAAGGAGGATAAATATTATAATATAATAAAAGAGGCGTTCACATCGCCTGCCGCACAAAAATATTTCAATACCGACAGGATAATGAAATATCTTGACGACCACAGAGCGGGCAAGGGAGATTACAGCCGTAAGGTATGGACTGTTTATATGTTCCTTGTATGGCACAAGAGGTTTTTCGAGGACGAAGCGGCATAATATAAAAATGACAGGAGGAATAAAAAATGAGTTGTGTTTTCTGTAAAATAGCAAACGGCGAAATACCGTCGATATCGGTATATGAGGATGAAAGCTTTAAGGTGATAATGGATATCAACCCTGCAAATCTGGGACATTGCCTTGTTATATGCAAGGAGCACTATGCCAATATATTTGAAATGCCTTCGGAGCTTACGGCAAAGGCATTTACCGTGGCAAAACAGGTTGCAGGCGCAGTGAAGGAGGCTACGGGCTGCGACGGCATCAATATATTACAGAACAACGGAGAGATAGCGGGACAGACCGTTTTCCACTTCCATATCCATATACTCCCCAGACTTGAGGGCGACCTTGTAAATATACACTTCGGTGGCTTCAATGCCGAGGAGGATATGATAAAGCAGATAGCAGAGGATATAAAAAATAAGCTTTAATAATAAAAGATACCGCTTTGAGCAACGCCCGAAGCGGTATTTTTTATTATATCAGCTTTTCAAATTCGTCTATAAGCCCCGCAAATACCTTCATTGCGTTTTCTATGGCTTCGGTTCCCGTCATATCCACGCCTGCGCCCTTAAGGAGGTCTATGGAATACTTTGACGAGCCGCCCTTGAGGAAGCCGATGTAGTCCTCTGCACCGTTTTCATTGAGTATTCTCTGCGACAGAGCTATAGCCGCGCTGAAGCCCGTAGCATACTGATATACATAGAAGGCGGTGTAGAAATGCGGTATCCTTGCCCATTCAAAGCTTATTTTTTCGTTTGAGCTGTTTATATCCTTGCCATAGTATTTTTCGTTTAGCCTTCTGTAAATATCGCTCATGCCGTCAAATGTAAGAGCCTCGCCCCTTTCGGATGTTTCATGAGTTATAAGCTCAAATTCCGCAAACATAGTCTGCCTGAAAACAGTGCCTCTGAACTGCTCCATAAAGTAATTTATGAGATATTTTTTCTCCTTTATGTCCTCCGTGGTTTTGAGCAGATGCTCCATAAGCAGAGCCTCGTTCACGGTTGAGGCAACCTCTGCCACAAATATGGTGTAGTCGCCGTAAATAAAGGGCTGTGTGCTCCATGTGTAGTGCGAATGCATGGCGTGTCCCATCTCGTGGGCGAGGGTAAACATAGAGTCTATTGTGTTGTTGTAGTTGAGCGATACAAAGGGATGACAGCCGTATGCTCCCCAGCTGTAGGCTCCGCTTCTCTTGCCCTTGTTTTCGTATATATCCACCCATCTTTCCTCGTTAAGGGCGGAGCTTAATTTTTGGCAGTATTCCTCTCCCATGGGCTTAAGAGCTTCAAGCACCGTCTTTTTAGCCTCGTCATAGCTTTTTTCGGTGTTTATGTCCTCAACTATGGGCGTGTATATGTCGTACATATCGAGGTCGTCAAGCCCGAGCACCTTTTTTCTCAGTGCAATATATCTGTGCAGAAGGGACAGGTGCTTGTTTACCGTAGCTATAAGGTTTTTGTATACCTCCGTGGGGATATTGTTTGCCGAAAGCGCAGCCTCAAGCGAGGAATTGTAATTTCTCACACCTGCGCCGAAAACATCTGCCTTTACCGAGGAGGAATATATTGCTCCGAGAGTATTTTTCTGCTTGAAATAGGTGTCGTAAAGAGCGTTGAAAGCGTTTTTTCTGAGCTCTCTGTCGGGGCTTTCAAGGCATGAAACATATGTGCCGTGAGTAAGAGCGTGTTTTTCGCCCTTGCTGTCAGTCACATCGGGAAAGGCTATGTCGGCGTTGTTCAGCATATAGAAAATATTGGAGGGCGAGGCGCTTATCTCATACACCTTAGCCAGAATTTCCTCCTTGTCCGCGCTTAAAATATGCTCCCTGCTCCTTAAAATATCCTCTATATAGTGCGAATAAAGCTTTAAATCATCCCTTTTGAGGCTGTTTTCGTCCATCGAAAGTATTTCCGGCTCTATAAAAGCCGTTGCCGAGCCCATGAGCGCTATAAGACCGTCGCTCTTGGAGTCCAGCTCCTGATAGAAGCTCTGCGTGCTGTCCTCGTTTGCCTTAAGCCCCGCATACACGCACACCTTCTGTCCGAGAAGCATAATTTCATCCCTCAGCTTAAGACAGTCCGCAAGGTTGTCGGCTGTGAGCTTGCCCCTGTATTTGTCAAACTCCTTAAGTCCCGCCTTGACCTCTTCATAGGCCTCCTGCCATTTTTCGTCGCTTTCAAACAGGTCCTCAATGCTCCATTTGTATTCATCTTTCACCTTTTTTCTTTCCATTAATTCATCCATATTAAAAAAATTCTCCTTTTGTGTAAATTTTGTAGTTGCTAAATTTATATTTACATAGTATAATTATAATATAAAAGACCGAAAATATACAATAGGATTTTCAAAAAAATACCATTTTATGAATTAGGGTATATCATATGGTATAAAAAGGAGGGCATTTTATGGCATTAAAGGTATTGATTGTATCATCGGAGGTTGCGCCTTATGCAAAAAGCGGCGGCTTGGGCGATGTTATCGGTTCGCTCCCCAAGGCGCTCAAGGCAAAAGGCGTGGATGTGAGAGTGGTTTTCCCCAAGTACAGGACTATAAAAGAGGAGTTTCTCACGGGCTGTGAATATATAAGCTCCTTTGATGTTACTCTTGACTGGCGTAAGCAGAAGGTGGATATATTCACTCTCAACAACGAGGTCCCCACCTATATGATAGGCAATGACTATTACTTCGGCAGAGCCGGCTACTACGGCTACGGCGACGACAATGAGAGATTTGCATTTTTCTGTAAGGCTGCCATTGAATTTTTGGACTACATCGATTTCATTCCCGATGTCATCCACTGCAACGATTGGCAGACTGCGCCCATCTGTCTTTATATAAAGGACAGATATTCCAAGATAAAGTATTTCTCAAAGGTAAAGACTCTCTTTACAATACATAACCTGCAATACCAGGGTATGTTCCCGAGAGAAACGCTTTCCATGATGGAGCTTGACGAGAACTATTATTTCACAAACGATAAGCTGGAATATTACAACGCAGCCAACTTCATGAAGGCGGGTCTGCTCTATTCCGACGCCATTTCCACCGTCAGCAGGACATATGCTCAGGAGATACAGACGCCGCAGTACGGCTATGGACTTGACGGCTGCCTGAGATGCAGGAACAATGTGCTCTACGGCATAGTGAACGGCATCGACTACGACCAGAACAATCCCGCCACAAGCAAGAAGATATTTGCAAACTTCTCCGCCGAAAATATGACGGGCAAGTATGTGAACAAGCAGAAGCTCCAGAAGGAGCTCGGACTTCCCGAGAAGGACAATGCGCCTGTTATAGGTCTTATATCAAGACTTGTAGATCAGAAGGGCATCAACCTTGTGCTCCAGGCTGCTTATGACCTTCTCAACAAGGATGTTCAGCTTGTTGTGCTCGGCACGGGCGATTATCACTATGAAAATATGTTCAAGGACCTTGCTTATCGCTATCCCGATAAGGTCAGCGCAAATATTCTCTTTGACGATACTCTCGCTCAAAAGATATATGCAGGCAGCGATATGTTCCTTATGCCCAGTCTTTTTGAACCCTGCGGCTTAGGTCAGCTGTTCAGCATGAGCTACGGCACAGTGCCCATCACAAGGACAACGGGCGGTCTTGTGGACACCGTTCAGCACTTCGACTCCGAAACGGGCGAGGGCAACGGCTTCCAGTTCCAGGACTATGACGCAGGCGGACTTATGTGGGCTATAAACGAGGCTCTCAAGGTCTACGAGGATAAGAAGCTTTGGAAACAAGTCGTGCATAATGCAATAACGACCCGCTTCTCGTGGGACGATAGCGCAGAGGAGTATATCAAGGCATACACAGCAATATGCGAAGGCAAAGAAAAACAAGAATAAAAAAATAAGAGCCCGGCGAAAGTCGGGCTTTTTAATGATCCGAGATCGGCATCAAAGTGTATGTACAGCTTAACAGGAGAGAAAACTAAATGATTTTATATTATCCTACATTTGCAATAAGTCCTGTGTTTATAATACCTGTCATTCTGTTTTTTGTGCTCTTGCATGAATACCGGACCTTGGGCGGTATGATACGGCTTATATATATGCTCATATGGGGAACGGTGTTATTATTGCTTATATCGTGCGATATTGCTTTTTCACTTTTACCGATACTCACATTTGAGCTTGGGGAATATGAAACTGTCGAGGGCGAGGTGCAGGACTTTATACCCAACCGGGAAAGCTTTACAATAAATGGTGTAAAATTTGAGTATTCTGCCTCTGACAACGGTTCACAATATAAGAAGGCATATGATATGGGCGGTGTGATAAGGGATAATGGTCAATACCTGAGAATAAATTATACGGAAGACGGCGGAAAAAATGAAATTTTGTGTATTCAGTCAGCAGCGTTCGTTGACCGTCCAGAAAAGAGCGTAAATATGTTGCAGGAATTTTTTATAATACTTTTTCCGTTAGCCGGCATAATAGGCGTTGAGCTTATTTTTGTTTACGGTAAAAGGAAAAGGCTTGCCGTGCTTTATGATAAGAGCTTTATAAGGCGAGTTGAAGTAAAAGACGATAAGGCGGTCGTACACAGTGTTATTATTATAAACAATACATACAAAAATCCCAAAAATGTAAAAATTTCTGGATATTTCAGCGACAAAAATATTTTTTCAAAACAATGCCGGCTTACAGCCCGCAATGCAAATACAAGCCTTGAAAGCTTTGAACTCTGCGTGGGGCTCAACAGGCTTGAAGCCTTCTTTACCGCCGAGAGTGAAAAGCTCACCGCTAATACGGCTGACGGCAATATAAATTTTATGCTGCCTAAGCTTAAAATAAGCTTTATCGGGAATAAAAAGGGAAAGTGAGCATGATGAAAAGAATAAACAATATACTGCAAAATGTCTGTTGGGTATTTATGTTTGCTCTGTTGATCTTTGAATTTATGACCGGCAAGCATAATTATCGGCTGAAATTTTTTGGTATTACTGATTTTGAAACAATTATTGTCGCTCCTTTGGTGTTTATAGTATTGTTTTTGTTATTGAGTTATGTTATACTGCGTCTGAAATACAAAGAAGATATTGAAATTCGCGAACGGGTAATAAACATTGAACGTTTTATTTTATATGTTTTCTACTTTATTTATCTTGTTTTTATTGCCTGTTTTTGTCTGTTAAAATGATATTATAGCTCTGCTCTGACACCAAAAGTATTATGCTTTTGGTGAAACGATATACAGAACAGGCAGCAAAAAAGGAGATACTCCCATGAAATTAAGACATATAATAGTTAAAATATTGTATATATGGTCTGCTGCAACAACGGTTCTTATACTGCTCAGCAATGTACTTGTTGGCGGAAGGTTTATTTATCACGATACATATGCAGATATTTTCCTTACAAAATATATGCCGGAAACGGTTTACAGATTCTTTTCAAGCATAGCACATTCTTTCGCCTTTGGCTTTTTTTTAACTTTTATTAATTATTATTGCCTTTTGCTTTTGAAGGCATTTAATAAAATTAAGATAATTCCGTTTGCAGTGATATATACATTAGCCATTATTAACTGTGTCTATATTTTTTATGTAATGTTCACCGGTTAAAATGAGCTTTAAGCATAAATTGAGGGAGGAAGCAAAAATGTCAAAAGATATTTCTTACAAGCAATTATTTTTTATATTATGTATAGTGGTTTTATTTCAATTGCTGTTTAATTTATGCCTGATTTTTTGGATGGAAAGCTTAGAAAATATTTCTCACCGGCCGGATGGTGTGCTCGGATTTGTGATATATGCTTTTACAGGTGCATTTCAGATTTTAACAAGCATATTTCTGGCGCCCATATATTTTTTTGCAGGAAGATGCTTAGTCAGAAGAAAATATCTGATAGGGAAAAGAAAAATCATAGTAAGTGTATTTTCTTGTTTTGCCATAACTATGCTGCTTAACTTTATCGTGCCTAAAATAATATATTATGGTGGTATTATATCGGCATTTTTATACACTGTAAATTTGATGTTTTTCCTGCTGGGCTTTGCCGATTTCATAGAGTGTTGATACATAGTAAAAAAAGCCCGACTGAGTGTCGGGTTTTTCTCAATCCACATCGATTATATCGTTTTCCCTTGTTGCGACCCATATTCTATAGAAGCCTATCTCCTTTTTGAGCGTTTTAAGTAGGAAAACTATCACTGCCGCGTCATCCGTCTTTCCCAGTACGGGAATGAATGCGGGTATAAAGTCTATGGGGGACACTATATACAGTATGCAAGCGCCCGCTATAGCCATTGTCCTCTTTGAAATATGCTTGTATTCGCCTCTTGCCCAATCCTTAAGCATGGCGCAGAGAGTTTTTATATCCTCCTTGTAGCTCAAAAGCTTAGGGGTGGTGTTCACGGCGTGCTTCACATTCTTTATAAATCGGTTTATATCCTCAGCTTTCATTATAAAAGCACTTCCTTTTTGTTATTCGGCTGTAAGCTCAAAGCTGCCGTTTATCTCCTGTCCGTCGACAGACACATTTATCTGCTTGCTCTGCGTTTTATAGCCGGGGTACACTGCCTTTGCCACATATGAGCCGAGCGCAAGCTGAACGCTTGTGCTGCCCTTGCCCACATAGTTGTCGTCTATATATATCTCGGCTTCTGCGGGAGAGGCGCTCAGATTTACCGTTCCCGAGCGGTTGAGCTTTGTCAGGTTCACCTTGCAGGTGTTCTGGTCGGCGTCTATGGTCACACTGCCCGAATAGTTGGAATATCCGTCCTTTGCGGCTCTCACGCTGTATTCTCCGTAGGGTAGAAGTATGGACTGGTTTTCGTCATACTCCTTGTCGTTTATATAGAGAGCGTAATCGCTCACATTTGAATACACCGTCAGCGCGCCCGTGTTCACCACTACCTTTGAAAGGTCGAGCACAAACGGCTCCGCAGCCGTAACGGAGACCTCTCTTGTTATGTCGGATATGTTTTTGCCCGATACAACCACGGTATGCGTGCCCTCTCCCACGGTTATGAAGGGAGAGGAAAGGTTCACGGTGGTTTCCTTGCCGTCAACCGTTATTTTGGGATTTTTTATGTTGTTTAAATTTCTAAGCTCAATGGTGCCGTGTCCGCTTTCTATCACGATGTTGTACACCTTGTCAATGTTGCCGTTGTTGTAGCCCGTGAGCTTTATGGTGTCCATATAGCCTATGTTTTCAAGCGTGAGCGGGTTGTTGCCCTTGTCCCTTACGGATATTATGTTCTCGTCGTATTTATAGGACGAGTCCTTGTGCTCCTTTGAGCCTGCGTCAAACTTAATGAGGTTTGCGGTCTTGTTGACCTTTGCGCCCGTGTCGCTGAAGCTCCAAGCTCTCTCGCACACCTTCAGCTCCTTAAGGTTCTTGTCCTTGTCAAACACATAGGTGTATATGTCGCCCGTCATTATGTCCTCTATTGTGGTAGCCTTGGGCATTATTGACTTTTCGGTGACCGTCACCGTGTTTATGGTGTCGTTTTTAAGGTTCTTGAAGGTTATGGTGGACAGCTCGTTTTCGTTTGTGGCGGGGTCGGTGCCCGTGACAACGGCGTCTATGTCGGAGCCTATGAGATTTGCCTGCGCCTGTCCCGCTATGTCGTTTGCGGAGAAGGCATCCGTAGTTATCTCGCCCTGCGAATCTGCCATCATATAGTTATACACTACGGAAAAGCTGCCTATACCCACAAACAGTCCCATGACCGCAACAAGCGTCACCATAACGGGGGTAAGATTGTGTCTTTTCCTTCTGTAGTTAGTCAACTCATTTTTGCTTTTATTTGCCATTATGCCTCTCTCCAATACTTTGATTTATTTTTTCTGCATAAAGTCGCACTACCCTCTATAACTTATTTTAATGGTAAATGCTTAAAATAACAAGAGTTTTTTTAATTTTAATGCAATTTATCTGTTTTTATATTCACTTATGCATTAAAAAATATTGATTTTTTGTGTGTTTTGCACAAAAGATAAAATATATGTCATTTTTAATAAAAATTTCATTTGAAATTATGCAATATTGTTGTATAATATAATGATAGATATTTTATGGGTCTCCCCCAATCATTATAAAATATCAAGGAGGATAATATGTATAAAATCATAAAAAAACAAATGCTTACTCCTACAATTTATGAAATGGAGATAGAAGCGCCAAGAGTTGCGCGCTCTGCGCTTCCGGGTCAGTTCATCATCCTTAGGATAGATGAAAAGGGCGAGAGAATACCCCTCACCATTTCCGACTACGATGCCGAAAAGGGCACCGTTTCCATTGTGACACAGGCGGTAGGCAAGTCCACCATGCAGCTTATGACCTATAACGAGGGCGACAGCATTGCCGACTTTGTGGGTCCTCTCGGCTGTCCCAGCGACCTTTGCTCAGAGAGCTTGGACGAGCTTAAGAAAAAGAAAATAATATTTGTTGCGGGCGGCGTGGGCGCAGCTCCCATTTATCCGCAGGTAAAGTGGCTCAAGAGCAAGGGCATCAAGTCCGATGTGCTCATAGGCGCAAGAAACAAAGACCTTCTTATACTTGTGGACGAGATGAAGGAGGTCGCCGAGAATGTCTACATAGCTACGGACGACGGCACAGCGGGCTTTGCGGGCAGAGCTACGGATCTTCTTGAGGACCTTGTAAACAATCAGGGCAAGGAATACAACCATGCCGTTGTAATAGGTCCCATGATAATGATGAAGTTTACATCCATGACTACAAAGAAGCTCGGCATACATACCATTGTCAGCCTCAATCCAATCATGGTAGACGGCACGGGTATGTGCGGCGCCTGCCGTGTGGTAGTGGACGGAGAGGTCAAGTTTGCCTGCGTTGACGGTCCCGAGTTTGACGGTCATAAGGTAGACTATGACGGAGCTATGAGAAGACAGACCATGTATAAGACCGAAGAGGGCAGGGCTAAGCTCAGATATGAGGAAGGCGCTACCCACAAAAACGGCGGCTGCGGATGCGGAGGTGACAAGTAATGGCTGTAAATTACACAAAGGTTCCCGTGAGAGAACAGGATCCCAAGGTCAGAGCAACAAACTTTGACGAGGTATGCCTCGGCTATAACGCAGAGGAGGCTGTTGCGGAGGCGCAGAGATGCCTCAGCTGCAAAAATCCCATGTGCGTGAAGGGCTGTCCCGTCAATATAAATATACCCGCCTTCATAGGCAGGATAAAGGAAGAGGATTTCGAGGGCGCGGCAAAGGAAATTGCAAAGTATTCGGCTCTTCCCGCAGTATGCGGCAGAGTTTGTCCTCAGGAAACACAGTGCGAGGGCAGGTGCGTGCTCGGCAATAAGGGCGACGCCGTTTCTATAGGCAAGCTCGAAAGATTTACCGCAGACTGGTCAAGAGAGCACAACATCGACCTTGTTGAAAAGGCAGAGCCCAAGAATAAGAAGGTAGCCGTTATAGGCGCAGGTCCCGCGGGACTTACCTGTGCGGGCGACCTTGCAAAGAAGGGCTATGATGTTACCATTTTCGAGGCGCTGCATAAGGCAGGCGGAGTTTTAAGCTACGGCATACCCGAATTCAGACTTCCCAAGAACGAGGTCGTTATGCACGAGGTGGAGAACATCAAAAAGCTTGGCGTAAAGATAGAAACAAATGTCATAATAGGCAAGACCGTTTCAATAGACGAGCTCATGGAAAAGGAGCACTTCGACGCCGTTTTCATAGGCTCGGGCGCAGGACTTCCCAAGTTTATGAACATACCCGGCGAGACAGCCATGGGCGTTGTTTCGGCTAACGAATACCTTACAAGAGTAAACCTCATGCGCGCCTTTGATGACGAATACGACACTCCCGTCAGAACGGGCAAGAAGGTCGCTGTAATAGGAGGCGGAAATGTTGCTATGGACGCCGTGAGAACAGCCTTAAGACTTGGCGCAGAGGCGCATATAGTCTACAGAAGGAGCGAGAACGAGCTTCCTGCCAGAATTGAGGAGATACACCACGCCAAGGAGGAGGGCGTTATATTCAATACGCTTACCAATCCCGTTGAGATACTCACGGATGACGAAGGCTGGGTATCCGGCATGAAGTGCATCAAAATGGAGCTTGGCGAGCCAGACGAGAGCGGCAGAAGACGCCCCGTTGAGGTTCCCGGTTCGGAGTTTATAATGGATGTGGATATGGTAGTCATGAGCTTGGGTACATCACCCAATCCGCTCATAAGCTCTACCACTCCCGGACTTGACACCAACAAGTGGAAGTGCATAGTTGCCGAGGAGGACACAGGCCTTACCTCAAAACAGGGCGTATATGCGGGCGGCGACGCCGTAACGGGCGCAGCCACCGTTATACTTGCCATGGGCGCAGGCAAAAATGCCGCCGAGGCTATAGACCAATATTTGAGCGAATAAAATATATGCAAAAAAATTTGAGGCGGGGATTTCCCCGCCTCTTGCTTTTAATAAAGTTCTATTATAAAATCGGAATATAAAAGTGGAGATGAGGGGAATCGAACCCCTGTCCGAAAACCCGTTGTTCAGGTCGTCTACCATTATAGTCGGTCTTTATTTATTCCCTCGGCGCTCTGCCGACAGACAGGCCAAGCGTCTTGGTAGCTTCATAGTTTCTTTTTACTCCTCAAAGCTTTGGAGCAAAAGTTCTCCGCAAGGTCGACGCTGAGTCCGAGGCTGCGGAACACCTCGGGTCAGCGAGCAGCAATTAGGCTGCTAATGCAACTGTATCGTTGTCTTTTATTATTTAGGTTTTGGGCTTTTAAGGAGTCTCCCGCCTCCAATGGCTGTCCCGAACTTCAAGATCCCCGTCGAAACCATTGCATCCCCATGATATTTTATATGCAACTTTATTATATAATATTACGCCAAAAAGTCAAGAGATGTTATTTAACAAAATAATTACAATTAATTGACTTGCGCAAAAAACAGTTTATTTTAACGCCGTAATGATGTATACTTGAAATATAACAAATTTAAGGCGGTGCGATATGGGCGGTATTTCCGAATTTATATTCAAGGCAAGATACAAAATAAAGAGAAAAAGGCTTAGCTATGAAAGCTATCTGAAAAATGAGGACAGAGTTAATTTTGACCTGCCCGTATTGAGGCGCGCGCCTCTCGTGTCGCTTGTTTTCTATGCCGAGGGCGACTATAAGCCCGCTCTTGAGGCATTGAAGGCGCAGGTGTGCTACAAAAATTATGAGATAATAGTCATAAGTCCAAACGACATAGAGGAAAACGCCGGCGCCGTCATAACGGAATACGGCTGCGACAGGCTCACGGCTTACAGAACGGGGCTTGAAACGGCAAAGGGCGAATATATAGGCTTTTTGGACAAGGACACTCTGCTTGCCGAAACAGCCGTTTATTACATGATGCGTCAGCTTGTATATAATGACTACGACATCATTTATTCCGACGAGGACAGGCTCTTGGACGGAAAGCGCACAGATCCGTTTTTTAAACCCGGCTGGTCGCCCCATACCCTCGGCAGCTTTGACTACATAGGCTTTGCCCTCATAAGAAGAAGCCTTATAAATAAATTTGACGGCTGCTATGCTCTTTTGAGAGAGCTTGCACAAAGGGATATAAAGGTATCTCACATAGAAAGAGTGCTTGTACACAGGCTGAATGCGGAAAGGGAGATCCGCTCCGCTCCCGTGTATGCGGGAAACGCAAGTGTGAGCATAATTATACCCTCAAAGGACAATATAGCCTGCCTTGAAAGGTGCATAAAGAGCATAAGGGAAAAAAGCAGCTACAAAAACTACGAAATAACGGTCGTAGACAACGGCAGCGCGGAGGATGCAAGGCGGAGGTCAGAAGGTCTTGCCGACAAATATATATATGAAAAGCGGGATTTTAATTTTGCGTATATGTGCAACAGGGGCGCGGAAAGCGCGGAGGGCGATTTCCTGCTCTTTCTCAACGACGACACGGAAGTGATAAGCGAAAACTGGCTTGAAGCCATGCTTGCCTATGCCTCCGACCCTCTTGCGGGCGCGGTGGGCTGCAAGCTTTTATATCCCGACAGCGACAGAATACAGCACTGCGGCATAATAAACATTGCAAACGGTCCCGTACACTGCTTCATAGGGCAGAAGGACGAAGAGCTATATCATGATTTCAACAACATTGCCTGCAATTTTTCTGCCGTTACGGGTGCCTGCCTTATGATAGACAGGAATAAATTTGAGGGCTTTGACACAGAGCTGCCCGTTGCTTACAACGATGTTGAGCTATGCTTTGCTCTCAGAGAAAAGGGACTGCACAATGTGTCCGTGAACAGCGTCAAGCTGCGGCACTATGAATCGGCGTCAAGAGGCGACGACAGAAGGAACGCCGAAAAGCTCGTAAGGCTGTATAAGGACAGGCAATATCTCTATGAAAAGCACAGGCGCTTTTATTTCAGGGACGACCTCTACAACAGCGCGCTCACAAGGCACAGGGCGGACTTTTCATATGAGCTGCCCGAATACTACGCAAGGGGCGGTTTTTCAAAGGCTGTGCATTATCCCGAAAGATACGAGGACAGTAATATGCATTGTCACATAGAGTATGTATCGGGCGGAGATATAATAAGGATAAACGGCACTGCATATACCGACAGCCTGCCCGCAAGGGTGTATGTGCTCGTTGTTACGGCGGACGACATAGCCATACCCATAAAGGCTGTGCACGAGCTGAGAGAGGATATAAGCGAAAATACGCTGTGCGGCTTCTGCGCCAATATAGATGCCAATTTGTTTGAAAGGGGTAGGTATCGCCTCGGCGTGATGCTTGCGGACGGACTTACAAAGCATATCGTAATGACGGAGGAGTATGTGGAGATAAAGGTGTAACACGCAGAAAATATCTTGTTGTATGATTTTTTTGACATACAAAGCATACCCCTTCAGTCAGGCTAACGCCTGACAGCTCCCCCAGAGGGGGAGCCAAGAATTTGGGGCTGACCGCTGCCTCTCGGCGCCCCTGTGGGGGAGCTGGCGCCCGAAGGGCGACTGAGGGGGCTATGTCTACATAAAACTTTGCGGTGCAATGGGAAGGTGTCAATCCGAAAGGATTGACGGAATGGTCTTGTTTGTATAAAGATACTTTTTCTACACTCAAAAAAAGCCGACCAAGTCGGCTTTTTGTTTCAACAAGCCATTATCAGCTTCTTGAACTCTGGTTATTGCTTGAATTCTTGCTTGAGCTGTTGTTTGAATTCTTATTTGAATTCTTGCTTGAATTCTTCTCCATTTCCTGGCTGATCTCGTTTGCAAACTCAACTCTGTTTGAGCTGTTGTTTGAATTTTTGCTTGAGCTTCTCTCGCTTCTGTTGTTCATAATTTGTGACCTCCTAAAATATAAAGACATTTGCCTTACACTATTAGTATGTATAAATAACATTTTAATATACTGTAAAAATATTCCTCAAAAAAAATATATAAAAACAGCCGTTGATATTTGTATATTTAAGCCATTGAAAAAACTCCAAGTATGGTATAATATAGAAGTGATGTTTTTATCATGGGGCAAGATCGCATATATTTGTATATGTTGTTTTGCCTTTTTATAAAATTAAAAAAAATTTGCAAAGGAGCTAAAAAAATGAAAAAGTATTATTCCGGACCCGATGTAAAGATCGATATGTACAAAGCCGAGGATGTTATGGCTGCGTCTGCCATTACCATCAAACCGCTTGACAAACCAGGAAACTTTGAAGCTAAATATACCTTGGGCAAGCTTAAATATTGATAGGAGGCAGACATGATGAAAAGATTTTTTTCAAGAATAGCTGCGGCTGTTATAACGGGCGTGATGCTGGTTTCGTCTGCTGTGCCTGCTATGGCGGAAGAACTTGATGTTCAAGCACCACAAAAATATGAAGACCCTATAAGCAACGGCACAGTTGAAATATATGCTGTTGATGAAGATGGCAATAAATTAGATGACAAATTTCAACCTAAGAATGTAAATCTAGAAACAGATAAATTTGCAAGGGTTGAAGCTCAAGAAATAGTTGACAATAAATACTTTTCTCGCTTTGAGTATGTAACACCTGCAAGAAAATATATAGCAAGCTATAATCCTACATTTACATTTTATGTAGACCCACCTATGACTATAGAGATAGTATATACCTCTTCCACTGACACAGTGAAAGATAAAAACACGGTTTCGGGTATGTACAAAGCTCCCGTTGTTGACGGAGATAAAACATATTTTTACGGCTGTGTGGCGGCAAGCAAAGATATAAAAGACAGCCCTATGAGTATAACTTTCGGTCGTTCAATGCACAATGCCGGCGACAGCTCCGATGCAAATAATAACAGTTCGGAAACATTTGAGACAGATAAGGCGCAGAATATATACTATACCGACGGCGAAACCGGCGCATCAAATACCTTCCAATATATAGTTTCAAGCGCAATACAGACAGGCGGACCTATAAATTTTGAGGCTGTCATTGACGGCGACACCGCAAGGATAATGACATGGGATTTCAGCACAGCAGCATTTGGTAATGCTAAAGAAAAAGACACTATAAACGGACTTACAATTCAAAACGGTAATATTACAGACGGAAAACTGACCGGCGAAGTGTTTTTTAAGGCTTCCGAGGGCGACAAGGTGAGAATAGAGGCAAGCGGCACCCCAACAGTTAACGGAGGAACTAAGTCTAACAGTAAAGAGAACATTTATGAATACACGGTGACCGATACTAATGCCGATGTATATGTAAATGGTACAAATATCAGCCGTATTCAGCTTAACCCTATGGACGATGTGATGGGCGAAGGATCACCCAGCCCCGAAACACCCAAAGCCGAAATAGGCACTATAACGGTTAATGTTACAAACAGCTCAACTGTTAAAGGCGTACAGGGTACACCCGTATTGGGCGCAACCGTTAATGCTGTAAAAAATGGCGATGACCAGTTTAAATTTACTATTCCCGAAATCGGCAACGGCAAGTATTCCACAAGCGCTCCTAAAGGCACATACGATATAACCGTTGAACTCAATAGCGAAACAGCAACAGGAACTGCAACCGTAGAAAGCGGTGAAAATGTAAATGTAAATATTTCCATATTAGATATCGAGGCAGAAAGACAGAAGAAAGTTGATACATTGATTAGCTATATGATGACCGAAGATGGTCCTCAGAATGGCAGTCTTTGGAATACAGAAAACAATACAGAACTCAAATGGTCTTATATAAATGGCTGTATGATGACTGCAATGATGGATCTGTATGAAGTTACCAATGACAAAGAGTATCTTGAATTTGCAGAAAAATATCAAAGTGGTTTTATAAGCAATGGAGAGAGTAACTATGGCAGTAATAAGGACCAAACAGTTAAAAAAGGAAATATATTAAAGTCAACAACCAGTAATAATAAAACCTATATAGCTCTCAATGATTTATCAAACGATTCAACCCTTGACAATGTAAATCCCGGCAAAGCAATACTTGATGTTATGGAGGCAGAAAATTTAATATCTGCTACTGATAATAAGTTCTATTTGTGTACACAGAATGTTATAAAGAATATAGTTAATAATGCGGCAAAAAAACGAATAGACAAAACGAATTTTTATCATAAAAGTACATACCCATGTCAGATATGGCTTGACGGCACATATATGGCGTTGCCTTACATAATACAGTATAAGCGTTTATATCCTGATGAAAATTATGAAATAGCAGGAAATACAACAGTTGATGCCGCTATAACTGATGTTGTTGAGCAGTTTAAAAACATCGAAAAGAAAATGAAAGATTCAACAGGTCTTTATTATCATGGTTATGATGCTCACGCTGATTCAAAAAGTAGTCATTATAACGCTAACCAAAGTGATTCAACAGCAATGAGCTGGGCTAAAGGCGCTGATACAAGCAAATATACTGATACAACCAAAAGAATTTATTGGGTTAACGATGGTAAAAAATATTCAGAATATATTGGTGAAAAAAATACCGCATCAAAAGAGGGATGTTCCGGCAATTTCTGGTCAAGGGCTATGGGCTGGTTTGCAATGGCATTAGTAGATAGTTATGAACAGATAGATCTTATAAAAGACGGCAATTATGATGTTCAGAAACAGACTTTGAAGCAGATATACACTGATCTCATGAATAGTGTCATTAATTATCAAGATCCAGAAACAGGAATGTGGTATCAGGTTATGAATCAAAAAGATAAAAATAAAAATTCCGAACCAAACTATGAAAAAAATTATCTTGAATCAAGTGGCACGGCAACATTTGCCGCAGCCCTTATGAAAGGCTACAATCTCGGCATGGTAAGTGAAACAAGATATTATGATGCAGGATTAAAAGCTTTCAATGCGCTTACAGATAAAAAACTCACCGTTACAGGCACAAAAGCAGGCTTAAAAGATATCTGCAAATCGGCAGGTCTTGCTGGAAATAAGAACAATGAAGCTCAAAATCACACAACAAAGTTTGCAGTAGAAAAAAACGGCGAAACATCTGTATTTTCAAGTGCAGCAGATGCGCATTTATTAAGAGATGGTTCATTTGACTACTATCTCTCGGAGCCTATCGTTGAAAACGACGCCAAAGGTGCAGCTCCTTACCTTATGGCATACGCTCAGAAGTTAAAGCACGACAAAGAGGCAAAAAACAACTAAATAAAAAAGAGGCTGCTTTTAAGCAGTCTCTTTTTTATTCCTCCAACACATCGAGAGTTATTCTTCCGAGCCTTGCGCCCCTGAATTCGTCTATAAGTATATCGGATGTCCTCTTATAGTCCACCTCTCCGCCCTTTTTGATGAAGCCTCTTTTTTTGCCTATCATTTCAAGCACCTCATGTGCGGGAGCGCCCTCGGCATATTCAACTGAATATCTTTCCTTTATAGCTTGGGGATAGAGCTTATCGAGGTATTCTATGAGCCTGCATGCAAGCTCGGCGCTGTCGAGTATGTCGTCGTTTACCGCGCCCGTGAAGGCAAGCTTGAGCCCCACAGCCTCGTCCTCAAACTTAGGCCAAAGTATGCCCGGTGTGTCCAGCAGCTCAAAGTCCTTCTTTACCCTTATCCACTGCTTTCCTCTTGTGACGCCCGCCTTATCGCCCGTCTTTGCCATGTTCCTGCCCACAAGCTTATTAATGAGCGTGGACTTGCCGACATTGGGTATGCCCACTATCATTGCCCTTGTGGGCACAAATATCCTGCCTCTTTTTTTGAGCCTTTCTATCTTTTCAGCCATAAGCGCCTGTGCAATGGGCGCAATATCCTTTATGCCTCTGCCCGTGACGGAATCCGTCTTCACAACCTCAAAGCCCTGCGCTTTGAAATAATTTTCCCATTCCTTAGTCGCATTTTCGTCGGCAAGATCCGTCTTGTTGAGTATTATTATCCTTTTTTTATTCCTCGCAAGGCTGTCTATATCGGGGTTTTTGCTGCTGAGTGGCAGCCTTGCGTCCAAAAGCTCTATGACAATGTCCACAAGGGATATGTTCTCCTCCATCATGCGCCTTGTCTTTGTCATATGCCCGGGGTACCACTGTATATTCATGAAACGACCTCCGTATTACACAAAAAACAAGACTGCCGCACAAGCGCAGCAGCCTTAAAACAATCAGAATTATTTTGTCCTTCTTGAGATATCTTCCTTGACCTTGGCAGCTTTACCAACTCTGTCTCTGAGGTAGTTAAGCTTAGCTCTCCTGACGATACCGTATCTTACGACTTCGATATGGTCAATTCTGGGAGAGTGAAGGGGCCATGTCTTCTCAACGCCTACGCCGTAAGAAATTCTTCTTACAGTGAAGGTCTCTCTTGAGCTGCCGCCCTGTCTCTTAAGAACGATACCCTCAAACATCTGTATTCTTTCCTTTGTGCCCTCAACGATCTTGGCATATACTCTTACTGTATCGCCAACCTTGAAGTCGGGTATGTCGCTCTTTAACTGACTGTTTTCAATTTCTCTTATAATTTCGCTGTTCATAAGGCTTTGCCTCCCTTTCATCATAAATGTTCTTGATGCAATTTGACCCTTGGGGAGCATCAGCGGACCATTCGTATTCACTAACAATTTAGTATTATAACATAAAGCTAATTCAAATGCAAGTGTTTTTTTCATGCCGTTTAACGGACTCGAACCGGTACGGGTCGCCCCGCTTGATTTTAAGCCTTTTTTTGGCAAATAAAAATTTGCATTTCTGCCGTTATTGTGTTATAATTAACCTGTCGAAAGGCTGCAAGAGGGATTGACAGACGGTTCACCCTTTCCCATTCTTTATGGAAGGGGGTGTTTGTTATGGATGACTATTATAAATTTTTATTAGTTTTAATAATTATTTTAGACCTTTTGGTCGTCATAGCGTACATAATAAAATAGCCGTCGTGTTGCCTAATCTACGACGACTATTTATAGTTTAGTATCTTTAGGGTGTGACCGTTAAGGTTGCTCCCTCATTGAATCGGAAAGATTTATCCGACGATGCCAACGGCATCGCTTTTGGCTTTGCCAAAAGTTCTAATGTATTTTTATGATAACATTTTTTTGTTGCTTTGTCAACTGTTTTCAGCCCACATTGATTTTGAGCTTGTTTCCGTCAAATAAAAATTTGCATTTCTGCCGTTATTATGTTATAATTAATCTGTCGAAAGGCTGCAAGAGGGATTGACTGGCGGTTGTTCTTCCCCTATCCTTTACGGAGGGGGTGATATTATGACTGAGACGCAAATAACTTTGTTACTGCTTTTACTGATCATAATTTACATAAAGAAATAGCCGCCTCATACCTGCAAGTTTGAACGGCTATTCTTATATAGTATTTTTATTTGTGGGGGACAACCTTTGGTTGCTCCCTCTTGTATTTTTATGATAACATTTTTTTGTTGCTTTGTCAACTCCCTATTATTACTTGAAATTGCTGTATGTAAGGGCTTAAAAATTCAACTATCTTCTGCCAGTAGCCGAAGTGTACAAGCCATGTCCATATTGCGAAGGTATTCCATATCATGAGAATAATAACGCCTAAACTTATTTTTCTTCTCCTGCTGTATCTCTTTGTGGCTTTGCGTTCCTCTTTCTCCATTTTTTCATAGCTGAACGGACTGCTTTTGTCAACTTTGCCGTATTGATCTCTCAGCTTACCTTGCTTTGCAAGTTTTTTCATTTCTTTTCTGAAGTGTTTTTGTGTTGGCGTTAGCTTTTGTCCCATTTGTTTAGCCTCCTTCTCTTTAAATATAATTCTAACTTGATAATTTTGTGTTGTCAAGTTCTTTTTCTTCTTCCTGTTCTGCTATTAGCTCCAGCCTAGCAAGTTCTTTCATCTTTTCTTTCTCTGATAACATTCTATACTTATATATGAGTTCTTTTTCTTCTGCTGTTAAGTTTTCTGTTGTGTTCTCTTTTCCTGTCAGTATATATTCTATATTTGTATTCAAGTATTCACATATTTTAAGTAATTTCAATGCTGATGGTTCACTGCCTTTTTTCCATCCGTTTATTAAACTGTGTGAGTATCCTAGTTCTTCTAGCATTATTTTTGTATTTTTTTTCTGTTTTTTCAATATTTTTTCTATTCTGCTTATATAGTCCATTTTATACCTTCTCTTATTTTTCATATATTTTTGATTTTCCTATTGACATTTCAATTATTTTTGATTATAATATAATTAAATCTATTATATTTGATTTTTCATATATTTTGGGTTAAATACTTTAATTATAACAAATTTCAAGCTTTTATGCAAGGCGAAAGGGGAAAGGCAAAATGTTGAATTATGG
>CANQVZ010000002.1 GCA_947627425.1 uncultured Clostridia bacterium
TATCACTATCACCTCCGCCGCTACCACCACTCAGTGGCACATCGGCGATGCGCCCATGCACAGAATAAACATCATAGATACTCCCGGCCATGTTGACTTTACAGTCGAGGTTGAGCGTTCACTCAGAGTCCTCGACGGTTCGGTTGCTGTTTTCGATGCAAAGGGCGGCGTTGAGCCTCAGTCCGAGACAGTATGGAGACAGGCTGAAAAGTATCATGTTCCCAGAATGTGCTTTGTAAACAAAATGGATATTATGGGCGCTGATTTCTACAACTGTGTAGATCAGATAAGGAACAGATTGGGCGCAAATCCCATTCCCGTTCAGCTCCCCATAGGCGCCGAGGATGATTTCGTAGGTCTTATAGACCTTATGGAAATGAAGGCGTATATCTATAACGATAAGCAGGGTGTTGACATATCCGTTGAGGATATTCCCGCAGATATGGTCGACAAGGCTCAGGAATACAGAGAGTCTATGGTTGAGTCAATAGCTTCTACCGACGAGGCTCTTATGGACAAGTATTTTGAAGAGGGTGACCTTGAGATATCGGAGATGAAGGCAGCTTTAAGAAAGGCGTGTATCGCTTGTGAGGCTGTTCCCGTGCTTTGCGGCTCCGCTTACAGAAACAAGGGCGTTCAGAAGATGCTTGACGCTGTACTTGAGTATATGCCCGCTCCGACGGATATACCGTCAATAAAGGGTCATGAGCCGGGCGATGAGGATAAGGTCATTGAAAGACATTCATCCGATACCGAGCCTTTCTCGGCTCTCGCTTTCAAGATAATGAATGACCCCTTCGTAGGAAAGCTTGCTTTCTTCAGAGTTTATTCGGGTGTGCTCGAATCAGGCTCTTATGTATATAACTCGGTAAAGGGTAAGAAGGAAAGAATAGGAAGAATACTTCAGATGCACGCAAACAACCGTCAGGAAATAGACAAGGTTTATGCGGGCGACATTGCGGCAGCCGTTGGTCTTAAGTTTACTACAACAGGCGATACGCTCTGCGATGAAAATAACGAGGTCATTCTCGAATCCATGAACTTCCCCGATCCCGTTATATCCGTTGCTATTGAGCCTAAGACTAAGGCGGGCAGAGATAAGATGGGCATTGCACTTGCAAAGCTTGCCGAGGAGGATCCTACATTCAAGACATATACAGACCAGGAAACAGGCGATACCATTATCGCAGGTATGGGTGAGCTTCATCTTGAGATCATAGTTGACAGACTTCTGAGAGAATTCAAGGTAGAAGCAAATGTAGGCGCGCCCCAGGTGGCTTACAGAGAGGCCTTTGGTCACGCTGTCGATCAGGAGCACAAGTACTCCAGACAGTCCGGCGGTCGTGGTCAGTATGGTCACTGTAAGGTCAAGTTTGAACCTATCGACACCAACGAAGAAAAGAACTACGAGTTCGTCAACGAGGTTGTCGGCGGCGCTATCCCCAAGGAATATATCCCTGCCGTAGACGCAGGTATACAGGAGGCAATGCAGGCAGGCGTTATTGCTGGCTATCCCGTAGTCGGCTTAAGAGCAAGGTGCTACGACGGTTCTTATCATGAGGTCGACTCATCAGAAATGGCTTTCAAGATCGCAGGTTCAATGGCATTCAAGGAAGCTATGAAGAAGTCCGATCCCAAGCTTCTTGAGCCCATAATGAAGGTTGAGATCACCATTCCCGAGGAATATCTCGGCGATGTAATGGGCGATGTAAGCTCAAGGAGAGGCCGTATAGAGGGTATGGACGATCAGAACGGCGCTAAGATAGTTCACTCATTCATTCCTCTTGCAGAGATGTTCGGCTATTCAACAGCTCTTCGTTCCACAACACAGGGTAGGGGTACCTACGCTATGGAGGTACATCACTACGAGGCTGTTCCCAAGTCGATACAGGAAGAGGTTGCAAACGGAAGATCCGGCAATTAATTAATAATTTTAAAATTGCAGGCATTATTGTAAAATAATGCTTGCAATTTACCATAAAATTTACTATAATAATAATAGTGTTATAACCGAGACTATTTTTTCGGTAAAAACTAAAGGATATTTATTTTTATTTTAAAGGAGGAAACTTTAAATGGCTAAGGCAAAATTTGAAAGAACTAAGCCCCATGTTAATATCGGTACAATCGGTCACGTTGACCACGGCAAAACTACTTTAACAGCGGCTATCACAAAGACACTTTATCAGAGATATCAGTTAGGTCAGGAAGTTGCATTCGATAATATCGATAAGGCTCCCGAGGAGAGAGAAAGAGGTATCACTATCTCTACTGCTCACGTTGAGTATGAGACTCCCAAGCGTCACTACGCACATGTTGACTGCCCCGGTCATGCTGACTATGTAAAGAACATGATCACAGGTGCTGCTCAGATGGACGGCGCTATCCTCGTTGTTGCTGCAACAGACGGTCCTATGGCTCAGACAAGAGAGCACATCCTTCTTTCAAGACAGGTTGGCGTTCCTTATATCGTTGTATTCATGAACAAGTGTGATATGGTTGATGATGAGGAATTACTTGACCTTGTTGAAATGGAGATCACAGAGCTTCTTGAGGAGTACGGCTTTGAGGGTTGTCCTATCGTTAGAGGTTCAGCTTACCAGGCTCTTCAGGATTGTACAGGCGAGTGGGGCGACAAGATCATCGAATTATTCGACGTTATTGAGGACTATATCCCCAATCCCCAGAGAGATACAGATAAGCCCTTCCTTATGCCTGTTGAGGATGTATTCTCAATCACAGGTAGAGGTACAGTTGCTACAGGTAGAGTAGAAAGAGGTACTCTTAAGCTCAATGACGAAGTTGAGATCGTTGGTCTTAACGACGAAGCAAGAAAGGTTGTTGTTACAGGTATCGAGATGTTCAGAAAGCTTCTTGACACAGCTGAGCCCGGCGACAACATCGGCGCACTTTTAAGAGGTGTAGCCAGAGACGAGATCGAGAGAGGTCAGGTTCTTGCAGCTCCCGGTACTATCACTCCTCACACAAAGTTCACTGCTCAGGTTTACGTTCTTAAGCAGGAGGAGGGCGGACGTCATAAGCCTTTCTTCAATAACTATCGTCCTCAGTTCTATTTCAGAACGACCGACGTTACAGGCGTTATCACTCTTCCCGAGGGTACAGAGATGTGTATGCCCGGCGATAACGTAGAAATGACTATCGAGCTTATTTCTCACATCGCTATGGAGCAGGGTCTTAGATTCGCTATCCGTGAAGGCGGCAGAACAGTTGGTTCAGGATCTGTTGTATCTATCATCGAGTAATAAATATATATTATATCTAAAGACCGCAAGGCTAGGCTTTGCGGTCTTTTTATTGCCAATATTATTTGTACACATTAAAAAAGCAGGGTATTATACCCCGCTTACTGTTCCATCTGTTTTCCCAAAAAGCCCGCTGCCGTTCTTGCAAGCTTGCCCTCTACTTCGCCCATGGTCTGATGGTCGCTCAGCATAACAATTGCTCCGAGCACATCACCCTCGCAAATGATG
Source organism: uncultured Clostridia bacterium (assembly GCA_947627425.1). Taxonomy (GTDB): domain Bacteria; phylum Bacillota; class Clostridia; order Lachnospirales; family CAG-274; genus Gallispira. The sequence continues at coordinate 3,492 of CANQVZ010000002.1, forward strand.
GGTGTTATAAGCTCATGATTGTAGCTTTCGCTGTCCTCCTCCAATATAGGCACAAAATTGCTGTCATTCCTGTTGGCAATGAGTGTGTTTCTGTTGTTTATGACCTCTTCAAGCTCCGAGCTTATATGCTTTTCCATAAATTCCTTCTTTGTGCCGCCCGATACGGCTATTATCTGGTCCTTATCCACTATGCAGGTTATATGTCCCGCATTTTTGGCAAGACTTTCGGCATATTCCTTGGCAAAGGCGCCAAGCTCGCCTATGGGCGAATATTTCTTGAGTATTATCTCGCCGTTCCTGTCCGTAAATATTTCAAGCGGGTCGCCTTCTCTTATTCTCAGTGTTCTTCTTATTTCCTTCGGTATAACAACCCTTCCAAGATCATCAATCCTTCTTACTATGCCTGTCGCTTTCACAATATTCCTCCTCAAAAAAATATTTCGCAGTTTTGTACGAATTTTCTTATTTTTTTATTTCATTATTTAAAAAGTAAAAAGCCGTGAATTTCACAGCTTTATTGCTTTTGCTGACATAGCTATTATTTGTTTACAGCGGAATTTTATACTATATTGTAAAAGCTCAAATTTTGGAAGTTTTTAAAGGAAGTGTGATATGTATATCTTTTGTAAGCATTATCCTTTTTCAATAGCTTCTTTTATTATTCTTATGAGATAATCATATTCCGAATAAGGTCCATCTGAGGCCTTAACTAACGAATCCCTTACATAATTTGCTTTTTCTCGCAAGAGTTGTTTATTCATTTTAAATCCATTTGCTTCTGCAAACTGTGTTGCAAATGTCATTACAGTCCTAGTGTTCCCTTCTCTGAAAGGATGGACTTGCCACAATGCAGCGACCAATTTAGAAAATTTTTCTGCTGTTTCATTGATATCAAGTTTATCCCATCTTACCGAGTTGATGTTATCAATTACGGCTTCAACATCATTTTCTATACATCCCGGTATCGAGTATCTAACTGTATCTCCTCCAAGAACCTTTTCTCCCTTTACTATAGGAACAATTCTTTCACAGCCTGCCCATTCATAAATATCGCTAAATATATACTTATGAATTGCTTTTAGTCTGTCATAGTTGAATTCATTTCCATTTATCTTTTCATCAACATCCATAAGCTTTATATATGTTATATCCCTTTCGACTTTGTCCAACAGTTCTTCGTTTTTTATGTCAAAGAGATTTTTCAGAACAGGCACATCATCATATAAGTAAATATCTTTTTCTTTCATAACCGTTAAACACTCATAGCCTTATATCTATTTATGGTAGCTTCAAGCACATCGGAAATTTCCATATTGCCAAGAATATATTCATTGACAAGTTTTTTTGTTTCCTCCGTTGGTTCAGCTGCATCCAATGTAGATATGCCCAAAGCATCATTAGCTATCTTTTCTCTTTCAACTCTGGTTGTCTCGGACACCGAATATTTTTTCTGCATAGTTATCACCTCTTGTTATATTATAACACATATTATACTGTGTATTCAACCTGATTTTATCAAGAGTTGTTTTATGTACTCAAAATTCTGTTGACTGCCCTGATAAACATAGCTATTATTTGTTTACAGCGGAATTTTATACTATATTGTAAAAGCTCAAATTTTGGAAGTTTTTAAGAGTAGAATAATATATGGATATTTTAAATTTTCAATAGCAGCCGCACAACAAGCAATATGCAGTCTGCGGCGAAGATTACGGTTATGGGATAAAAAATAATATTCAAGGCTTTGCCTTTTATATCATTAAAAAATTTTTCAAGCAGTGGCTGTATTATATACAAAAACAGCACTCCGCCCAGCCCGAAACGCAGAGATGTGGAAAGGGCTATCCTTGCCTGAAAGCTGTATTTATACATGGTGTAATTCCAAGGGATATAGCCTATCACAGCCTCGCAGAGGTATGATGCTATAAGCTCCACCGCTGTGGCAATTAGAGCGCAAAGCAGGAATATTACTGGAAGTAATATAATTTTTTTATTCAGAGGCTTATTTTTTATTATAAAATATACGGTAGATAAAAACAACAGTGAACCAACTCCATATATGGGACAATACGGGCCCATAAGTATGCCCCTGTCCGTAATTCCTCTGCCATATATGAAAACCTCCAGAAATTCCTCATATAACCAGCCTATAAAGGAATAGAGCATAAAGAATATGAAATATTTTTTTATCTCGGTAATTTTTTGCCTTGTCATTATAGCACCTCTTTATGTGTGTTTGCTCTCATTCTATCATAAAGAATATTTTATTTCAACAAAATAGCATTATTAATTAAATTTTAAGTTTGACAAGGCTTGTTATATCTTGAAATTTTATTTTTTCTGTGCTATACTATTAAATTGAGAGTTTATATATAATTGTATGCTTAATAGGGGAGAGACGGTATATGAAAAAATATATATTCGTTTTGTGTTTTATACTTTCGGTTTTTATATTGACAGGCTGTAAAGAAGAAAAAACATCCGAGGAAAAACCTCTCATATTCACAGGTTTTTATGCTCTGTATGACTTCGCCTCGGAAATAGCGGGCGATAATGCTCAAATAATAAATATGGTGCCCGCAGGTACGGAGCCTCACGATTGGGAGCCGGGCGTAAAGGATATGGCGGGACTTAACAGTGCAGACATGGTTTTTTACAACGGTATGGGCATGGAAAGCTGGATAGATAAGGTAAGCGGCTCGCTTGAGGGAACGGACGCAAGGTTTGTAAAGGTCTCCGAAGGAGTTAAAATAAATGATGACAGCGATCCTCACATATGGCTGGATCCCGAAAATGTAAAAATAATGTGCGGCAATATACTTTCGGCCCTTTGTGAAGCCGATCCCACGCACAGAGAGGAATATACGGACAATTACAACAGCTATATGGCAGAGCTTGACGAGCTCGACAATGCTTTTTTGTCGGAGCTTGAGCCATACAAGGGCAGCAGCATAGTGGTATCTCACAGTGCATACGGCTATCTCTGCAATGCCTATGGTCTGGTACAGGAGTCTCTTGACGGAGCCTCGGCAGACAGTGAACCGTCGCCCGAAAGGATGTCGGAGCTTGTGGATATAATAAAAAACAGTAATATAAAATATATTTTCTGCGAGGAGCTTGCTTCTCAAAAGGCGGCAAATACTCTTGCGGAAGAAACAGGAGCGCAGCTTTTGTATCTCAATGCGTTTGAGGGACTTACAGAGGAGGAAATATCAAGAGGCGATAACTACATTACCATAATGTACTCAAATCTTGAAAATATAAAAAAGGCACTTATTTAAGGTGAATAAGATGAATATACTAGAGGTCAGGGACTTATCCTTCAGCTATCCGGACAAAAGCATACTTCACAGACTTTCGTTCAATGTGGAAAAGGGCGACTTTGTGTGCGTTGTCGGCACTAATGGCACGGGCAAATCTACCCTTTTAAAGCTTATACTCAATATATTGCAGCCTACGGAGGGCGAAATACGCCTTTTTGATAAAAGGACGGACAAATTCAGAGATTATTCCAAGATAGCCTATGTTTCACAGAAGGCTACATCGTTCAACAGGGATTTCCCCGCAACGGTGGAGGAGATAGTTTCGCTCGGACTCTATTCGGCTAAGGGCTTTTTAAAGCCATACAGCGCTTCGGACAGAGAAAAGGTCAAGGCCGCTCTCAAAAGAGTAGGGATCTATGACTACAGAAAGAGCAGGGTAGGCAGACTTTCGGGAGGTCAGCAGCAGAGAGTCTTTATAGCAAAGGCGCTTGTTTCATCGCCCGAAATAATTTTTTTGGATGAACCCACGGTGGGTATAGACATAAAGGCTGTAGATTCCATTTGCTGTCTTTTGGGCGAGTTAAATAAAAGCGGTATAACCATACTTATGGTAACGCACGATATTTCATCCATACTTTATCATTCAAACAAGGTGCTGGTGCTCTCCGAGGACGGTTACGGCGAGATAATGCCATCGGAGGAATTCAATTCGCACACCATTTTGAACCATGTTCATCACAAGCATTGAAAAGGAAGCATTTTATGGAAATATTTACGCTTGCATTTATGCAGAGAGCTATAGTAGTAGCGATTTTCATATCCATAATTACTCCGCTGATAGGCAATATAATAGTGTTAAAGAGGCTCTCCGCCATAGGCGATGCTCTTTCGCACTCATGTCTTGCGGGCGTTGCGGTAGGCTTATGCTTCAGCCTAAGCCCGATATTGACGGCTATTATATTCTCTATGCTCTCGGCAATAGTAATTGAATATATAAGGCGGGCATTCCCCAATTATTCCGAGCTTGCCACGGCTATTGTTCTTAGTTTCGGAGTGGGAGTTGCGGCGGTATTTTCGGGCTTTGTAAAGAATTCCGCCAATTTCAGCAGCTTTCTTTTCGGTTCTATTGTAGCCATTTCAAACGCCGAGCTTTATGCCGTTATAATACTCAGCGTCATAGTTACAATAACTATGCTTGTGCTCTACAGAGAGCTTTTATACATTTCATTTGATGAGGAGGGCGCCGAGCTGTCCGGAGTGAAGGTAAAAACGGTAAATCTTGTGTTTACAATGCTTACAGCCGTTGTGGTTTCCATAGCCTCAAGAACGGTTGGTTCTCTTGTTATCTCATCTCTTATGATAATACCCGTTGCCTGCGCAATGCTCATATCAAAAAGCTATAAGCAGAACATAGTTTTATCTGTGATTTTTGCGCTTTTATTCACGGTTTCGGGACTTATATTGACAGCCTTCAAGGATCTCAAGCCGGGCGGTACGATAGTGCTCATAGGCATAGGTGTTTTCCTTGTCACGGCAGCTCTTAGCAGAAAGCAAAGGTGATATTTTTGAACAATACCGAAAGATTTCTGGATCTATACAGACAGCTTGAAAAAATAGGAAGAACAAATTATTTCCCCGAAAGTCCGGAGGGTGCGCCCATTATAACAAGGCTCACGACCATACCCTCATTGAGGGAGCTGAGGGAGGATATAGAATATTGCAGAGTGGTCAGAAATTTTCTTGTACACACTCCTAAGGTAAATGATGTCTATCCCGTCATACCCTCGAACGATATGATAAAGATACTTGAAAAATGCGTTGACAGAGTAAAAAGCCCAACAAAGGCAATAAGCTTTGCAATAAGGCATGAAAATATGTTTATGGCAAAGCCCGAGGACAGGGTGGCAAAAATAACGGATTATATGAATAAAAAGGGCTTTACTCATGTGCCGGTGTTCTCAGAAAAAAAGCTTGTGGGAGTATTCAGCGACAATGTTATATATTCCTATATATGCGACAAAGGCACTGTCCATATAGACGAGAATACAAGGCTTTCCGAGTTTATGGAATACCTCTATCTGGACAACCATATAAATGAATACTTTGCATTTATGCACGGAGATTCATCACTCTATGAGGTGTCAAACCTATTTAATATAGACAGCAGATCCATGAAAAAGCTGGCTGTAATTTTCTTTACGGACAACGGCAGGCGCGACGGCAAGGTAATGGCAATGATGACCCCATACAGCCTTTTAAGGGATGCGCCCGAATATATAAATCAATAAACGGAGGAATATAACATGAAAAAAACAGTTCTATTACTTATGTCTTTATTGCTTGTATCGGCTTTAGTTGTTGGATGCGGCAAGACGGAAGGTACAGACGGAGAAAATACAAACGGCGTTAACAGAAATATAAGCTTTTCCACAAACGATCTTGCGATATATACAACGGAAGAAACTGATGGTATCATAATGCCGTCAAAATTCATAACAATGATTGGCGTTGATCCTTCTACCGTCGAACCCAGCGATGATGAAAAGCTTGAGCTTGTGAAGCAGTTTATTGAAACGGATGAAATGGAGATATCCGAAGGAGATATCGACAATCCCGGCGCAAAAAAAACAAGGAATGTTATAAGATATTTTAAGTATACAGGTAGCAGAGAGCCTATCATAAATTCAAAAAATATCACTACAACGGGTATGATGCCGGAGGATGACAATTGCAGCAGCGTTGATGATGTAATAGAGGCGTACGGCATAGACAAAGAAAACGAGGAATATATCGAAAATAAGGATGAAAACGGCAGTTATGTTATAAAGCTCAATTTTAAGGACCTGGACACCAAAGAGGGTACGCTTGAAAGGATAATCACACCTAAGGGAAGTGAAGCCGAGGCATCCGAGGTGAGATATACTCTTCGCTTTACAATACAAAACGACCATGTTCACGGAATAGACGCCTATATGTACTTCTGATGGAGGTATATAATGAATATACGCGAATATTTAAAGAGCCGTAAGCTCCTGTGTGACGGAGCCTTCGGCACATATTTCAATTCGATGGGCATGGATATGCTGCCCGAAAGAGCCAATACAGACGCGCCCGATAAGGTGTGCGCCATACATTGCGAATATATTAAAAACGGCGCTAGGCTGATAAGAACAAATACATTTGCCTCGTGCCGTAAGGTGCTTAACTGTACCGAGGATGAGCTTAAGACAAACCTGCTTTCAGCCTTTGAGTGTGCAAAAAAGGCAGCGGGAGAAGATGCCTTCGTTGCCTGTGATATAGGTCCCGACTGTTCGGAGGACTTTGTGTTCATAGCGGATACTTTTATAGAGGCAGGCGCCGAAATAATACTTTTTGAGACCTTTGCCGATATAGAACCTATTATACCGGTGATAAAGCACATAAAGAGCATAAAAAGCGATGTATTCATAATAGTGCAGTTCTGTGTCAATCAATACGGTTACACAGAAGACGGTATAAGTGCATCGGCTGTTATGAAAAGCTGCGGCGGTATTGCTGAAATAGATGCGGCAGGCTTCAACTGCGGCGTAGGTCCCGCTCATCTTCTGAACATACTTAAGGACACCGTTTTGCCGGAGGACAAGTTTATAACGGCATTGCCGAATGCAAGCTATCCTTCTGTGGTTCAGGACAGAACGGTATATCTTGACAATATAAATTATTTCTCCGATATTATGTCAAAGATATCCGACTATGTCGATATAGTGGGCGGCTGCTGCGGTACCAATCCAAAGCATATAAAGGCGCTCAATGAAAGGCTGGATTTTACGGCAGGGCATATGCATAGGAATGTAAATGCAAAAAAGCATGATGCCGAGGGAGAACGCAATGACTACAGCCGCAGAGGCGCGTTTATAAACGGCGCAAAGGGCGGAAAGCTTATAGCCGTTGAACTGGATCCTCCCAAGAACGGAGATATATCCGCTCTCATGGAAACTGCAAATTACCTCAAGACCAAAAATGTGGACATAATCACATTTGCCGATTCTCCCAGTGGTAGGACAAGAGCGGATTCCGTGCTTATGAGCATAAAGGTAGCAAACGAAACGGGCATAAAGGTAATGCCTCACATATGCTGCCGTGATAAAAATGCCATAGCCATAGGTTCTCATGTATTGGGTGCTTACATAAACGGCATAAGAAATTTTCTTGTCATAACGGGCGATCCCGTGCCCAACACATCAAGAGATAATGTAAAGGGAGTTTTTAACTTTGACTCGGTAAGGCTTATGCGCTATCTCTCGGATATGAACGACGAAAGCTTTTCGGATGACAGATTATGCTACGGCGGCGCCATAAACTACGCACGAGGTAACATTGACCTTGAGCTCGACAGAATAAGACGCAAAATAGAGGCGGGTGCGGAATTTTTCCTTACACAGCCCGTATATGACGACAAGGATATATCTACGCTAAGATATATAAGAAAGAATATAAGCTGTCCCATGCTTGTGGGCATTATGCCTCTTGTAAGTCTTACAAACGCCAATTTTATTAAAAACGAGCTTACGGGCATAAATGTTCCGGATGATATCGTAAAAAGGTTTTCATCGGATATGTCTAAGGATGAGGCGCGTCTTGTGGGCATCAAAATAGCGGAGGAAACAATGGCAAAGACTGATGATTTTGCAGATGGATTTTATTTTGTTATTCCGTTTAATAGACTTGCCATTGCCAAGGCGCTTATAAAATAAAGAAATAAGGAGCAGGATATGATAAAGAAACTGAAGGTTGCAGATGTAAACATTGAAATAGAACTCAGATATGACAAGACTATAAAGCAGTCCGAAGCGTATGAAGCCGATTTTGAAAAATGCAATGTCAGCATAAAAATACCCGATGACAGCTTTGAGGAGCTTAAGGCTGAAACACCATATTTGAGCGTGGAGGATGTGGAATATGTATATACGGGCGCTGCCTTCTATGAGGCGCTTTTGCACTTCAACGGCTTTATGCTGCATTCCAGCGGAGTTGTTGTGGATGGCTATGCTTATCTGTTTTCCGCCGATCCGGGTACGGGAAAATCCACTCATACTGACCTGTGGGTAAAATTTTTCGGCAGCGACAGAGCAAAGATAATAAATGACGACAAGCCCGCCATCAGGATGATGGATGATGAAATTTATGTATACGGCACGCCGTGGAGCGGCAAAACAGACCAAAATCTCAATATGAGAGTTCCTTTGGGCGCCATAGTGTTTCTTGAGAGATCAGAGCATAATCACATAGAGAGGATAGAGCCAAAAGAGGCTATACCTCTTATACTCCAGCAGACCATTCGCCCGAGAGAACAGGATGTCATGATAAAGCTCTTGGATATGCTGGATAAGGTTTTAAGTAATATAAAGCTGTACAGGCTCGGCTGCGATATTTCGGAAGAAGCGGTCAGAGTCAGCTACAACGGAATAAATATGGAGGGAAAAACATTATGAAGATCAAAGAAGGATATCTTTTAAGACAGGTTGCAGGCAGCAATATAGTAGTGCCCGTAGGCGAGGGTTCTATAGATTTCAGTGGAGTTATAACGCTGAACGAAGTAGGGGCTTTTATATGGCAGATACTTGAAAAGGGAGCGGACAAGCAGGAAATACTTGACAAAATGCTTGCCGAATATGATGTCCCGAAGGAAACCGCAGAAAAGGACATTGACGAATATATCGAAAAGTTAAGAGGGGCTGAGCTTATTGCAGACTAAATCGGTAAAGCTTGCCGAGATATACGGCGTTATGAAGGAAATGCTCGATAAGGGCGGTACCGTCAATTTTAATCCTAGAGGTACAAGTATGCTGCCTACGATACATAATGACGGCGACAGGGTAACGCTCAAAAAGTTTGACAGGCTTAAAAAATACGAACTTCCGCTGTACATAAGAGATGACGGTCAGTTTGTGCTGCATAGGGTCATGTCTGTAAATTCCGACGGCACCTATAATATGTGCGGCGATAATCAATGGCACATAGAAAAGGGTGTTCGCCCCGAGCAGATAGTCGGAACGGTCATAAAAATACAGCGAGGCAAAAAAGAATTTTCCGTAAAAAATATTTTTTACAGGATATATGTATTCATATGGGTCAGCATTCGTCCGCTAAGACATATTTTTATAGGCGGCGGCAGAAAAATCAAAAGAATAATTTTTAAATGAGTAAAATAGGAGGGTCATATATGAAAAAGCTTTTATTAACGGTAATTTTTGTGTTTTCACTTGCTTTTGTGGTATCGGCGGAAGAAGCCATAAGTCTGGATATAGACGGAAAGGCAATACAATGTGATACGCCTCCCCGTATAATAGACGGCAGGACTATGGTACCCGTAAGAGCTATTTTTGAAGGCGTAGGCGCTGTTGTGGACTGGAACAGCGATACAAAGGAAATAACGGGTAAGCTAGGCTCTTTAAATGTAATAATGTCCATCGACAGCAATACGGCGCTCGTGAACGGCTCGCCCGTACAGATGGATTGTGCGCCCGTTATAATAGACGGCAGAACGCTTGCGCCTGCAAGGTATGTTGCGGAATCCTTTGGCTGTAAGGTAAACTGGGACAGCGAAAAAAGAGCAGTAAGCATTTCTACACCTCTTGCGGAGAAAAATTCACCAGCGGAGAGGCCAATGGCAGAAAAGGTTACCGAAAATTCGACCGAGGCAACCACCGCAGCCGAAACCACAACTCATCCCATGTATGCATATAAAACCTACTATAAGCCAGGCACATATGAAGTGGGCAAGGATATGCCCGCAGGAGAATATGTAGTGTTTGCAAATCCCGACAGCATAGGCTATCTCTATAAATATGCTAAGGACGGCACCACAACGGCAAGGAGCGGAAAGCGCTATCTTTACAGCAATTATTTCTCTTATAATGATGTTATAACTCTTTCCGACAAAAATTATCTTGACCTTTCAAGCGCCTATGCCGTACCGTCTGAGGATGTAAGTTTACTTGATCTTAGCAAAAACGGCACCTTCAGGGCAGGTAAGGATATAAGCCTGGGACATATCACCTTCAAGAAAAGTCCCGAAACACCTATTGCCTATGTGGATGCGGGTTATATCAGCGATCCCGAAGCACAGAGAACTATATCATATCTTACAGAGGACAACGGCGACTCCGTGGTTGCTAATATAAGAGGCGGTATGCTCGTAAGGACCTTCGGCTGTGATATATACAATGCCAATCTTTCGCTTATAAAGACATATGAGCCTGTAAGCTCAAACAATAAGAATACGGACAAAAGCCTTAAATTGAGCGATGTATCCCCTAGCTTCAAAAATGAAGTGGATAGCTATCTGGCAACGCTGGTCAACGATATGAAGCCCGGCAGCCTCAACTCTGAAAAATACAGTTCGTCTTATCAGAAGCAGATAAATGCAGGCTGGACTTCTAAGGCAGCAAACTCTGCGGAGAAAAAATATGCGGCGCTGGCAAACAACTTCTACACTCATCTCAGAGACTGTGCTCAGAACACAAAAGGCAGCCTTGCATCTTCACCCGCTGTCAGAATAAGAGGAAAAAATATATCGAGCGCTCAGTTCAAAAATCTGCTCAATTCTCAGAAGGACTATTTTGTTTCGGCTGAAAAATATTTCGTAAATGGCAAGAGCTTTGAAGACCTTGAGGTTGCTGTGTCCAGAATGTCACAGTATAGACATGATGTTCCGCGATTCACAGGTGACCCTGCGCGTGAGGAAGACCTATAAAAAGCCAATTCATTAAAAATAGATCCCACTATGTGGGATTTATTTTTTTTAGCCGCATATAATTTTATGAGGTGATTAAATTGGAGGAAATTATGACTGCCGATACTTCCCAGCTTGAAAAAATATTATCCGTGGTAAAGCTTATGAACGATATAAACGCGGGAAACAGGGTCGAAAACAACAATATAATAGAGGAAAGCTCCGCAAATATGGACAGCAAAACGGCGCTCCGCAGAATAAAGGAGGCAGTTCCTTTTTTGGATATGCCCCACAGACGAAATATGAGCCTTATGCTGAGGCTTATGGAAATAGGAAATCTGGTATCCGATTTCAGGGCTATGTCCGTTTCCGGCGAGAATAATACGCGGGCAAAAAAACAAATGCTTATGTCTATACGCCCCGAGCTTGAGGCAAGAAAACAGAGGATGGTGGACGTATTTGTCAAGGTGATGGAAATAAATGAGCTTATGGAGGATATAGCGCATGAACAGTGATATTTTTGACGACAGCGCATTTGATTGTCTTGACACAGAATTAAAGAATAAGCTTATGGACCTAAGCCGTAAGGCGGAAAGCATGGAGGGCGAGGGCAAGCTTATATACATATTGAAGGAGCTCGGCAATATACAGAAAACGATTAATATTACCGCATCTCAAAAAAGAGCTATGCTCAAAGCCGTTCTTTCGGATATGCCCGAAAATGAAAGAAACAGACTTAATGTACTTTTTCGGTTTAATTTGCTTTAGAAAATGAAGGTTTTTGGCGCTGATTATTCATAAAATTAGTCAGATTACATAATTTGTAATAAAAAAATAATAAATTTTGCAGCCAACAAAAAAAATTATGCAAAATATGCTTTTTTACAGTTGCACAATTGCTCCGAATATGTTATTATATAGTTTATGGAGGTGTTGTGCGGATGTTTGTGTTCAATCCAAAGACAAATTTAATAGAAAGACGAGAATCGGTTTTTCCTCTTCAGGATGTTGAAAAGCCAAACCTCTATGATAATCTTTACAGCTATGATGAGGTTCCGAAGATAGCGTTCAACCATAGAATCGTGCCCATGGATGTGCCCGATGAAATATGGATAACAGACACTACCTTCAGAGACGGTCAGCAGTCCAGAGAGCCATATACCGTAGAGCAGATAGAGTATATTTATACACAGCTTCACAAGCTTGGAGGTCCAAAGGGTATAATAAAGCAGAGTGAATTTTTTGTTTATTCCAAAAAAGATCAGGATGCCGTGTATAAATGCCTTGAAAAGGACTACAGATTTCCCGAAGTCACTACATGGATAAGAGCCAACAAAAAGGACTTTGAGCTTGTCAAGTCTATCGGCGTAAAGGAAACGGGCATACTTGTAAGCTGTTCCGATTACCATATTTTCTATAAGATGAATATGAGAAGAAGTGAAATAATAGAGCATTATCTTTCCATCATTCGTCAGTGCATAGAGACGGGCATAAAGCCCAGATGTCACTTTGAGGATATCACAAGAGCCGATTTTTACGGCTTTGTGGTGCCGTTTGCATCCGAGCTGATGAAGCTCTATGAGGAAACGGGAGTCCCCATAAAGATAAGAGCCTGTGATACCATGGGCTACGGCGTAAATATCCCCGGTACGGTTCTTCCGCGAAGTGTTCCGGGCATAATATACGGTCTTCATCACTATGCAGGCGTGCCTAATCATCTTTTGGAATGGCATGGTCATAACGATTTTTATCGCTCGGTCACAAATGCCACGGCGGCTTGGCTTTATGGCTGCTGCGGTGTCAATACATCTCTTTTCGGTATAGGCGAGAGAACGGGCAACACGCCTCTTGAAGCAATGGTATTTGAGTATGCCCAGATAAGAGGTACTCTTGACGGTATGGATACAACTGTCATAACCGACCTTGCCGACTATTACCGCAATGAAATAGGCTATGATATACCGCCTATGACGCCATTTGTTGGGGATAACTTCAACCTCACCAGAGCCGGCATACACGCCGACGGTATACTTAAAAACGAGGAGATATACAATATATTCAATACCGAGCTTCTTTTAAAGAGACCTGTCAAAATTGCGGTAGGCAAGACCTCGGGTCTTGCGGGTATTGCACATTGGGTCAACAGCTATTTCGGCTTTGAGGGTGAAAACAAGGTCGGCAAACAGCATCCCGCCATAATAAAGATGAAGGAATGGGTAGACGCGCAGTATGAAGTGGGCAGAGTTACGCAGATAAGCGATACCGAGCTTGCAAGGCTTGCCGACAAGGAAATGAAGCCTTATTTGGATAAAAAATAATTTTTTACATAAAGGAGAAACAAAAAATGAATAAAATTGAAGCGGCAAAGGAAAAATTCGGCAAGCTTATAGAGGAACAGCTTGCAAGAGTTGAGAGAATGAAGGCTGATAAGGAGTTTATAGACTTTGAAAAGCTCCCTGTCATCAAAATAGGTATTTGCGGAGGCGATGGCATAGGTCCCGCAATAACCGCTCAGGCACAGAGAATACTTGAATTTTTGCTTGCAGATGAAGTAAAATCCGGCAAGATCGAATTCAAGGTCATAGACGGTCTTACAATAGAGAACAGAATCGCGGCAGGCAAGGCTATACCCGATGATGTTCTTGCCGAGCTTAAGGAATGTCCCGTTATATTAAAGGGACCTACCACAACTCCAAGAGCGGGCGACAAGGTGAATATAGAGTCTGCAAATGTCGCTATGAGAAAGGAGCTTGATCTCTTTGCCAATGTAAGACCCGTCAGAATACCGGAGGAGGGTATTGACTGGACATTCTACAGAGAAAATACGGAAGGCAGCTATACTCTCGGTTCAAAGGGCTTTGAGGTGGACGACGATCTTGCGTTCGACTTTACCGTTGCCACAACGGACGGTACGGAGAGAATAATAAGAGCCGCATTTGAATATGCCAAGAAGAACAACAAGGGTAAGGTTACCTGCGTAACAAAGGCAAATATTATAAAGACGACGGACGGCAAGTTCCTCAATACATTCAAAAAAATTGCCGAGGAATATCCCGACATAGAAACGGACGACTGGTATATCGATATTATGACAGCCAAGCTTATTGACCCCAAGAGAAGACAGAGCTTTAAGGTAGTTGTTCTTCCCAATCTCTACGGTGATATAATCACAGACGAGGCAGCCGAGTTCCAGGGAGGCGTAGGCACGGCAGGCTCTATAAATATGGGCAAGAAATACGCCATGTTCGAGGCTATACACGGCTCCGCTCCCAGAATGGTGGAGGAGGGCAGAGATAAGTATGCAGATCCCTGTTCCATAATAAGAGCTGCAAGTATGCTGCTTTCCCACATAGAATATACGGATAAAGCCGATAAGCTTGACAAGGCGCTTGACATCTGTACTCAGCAGGAAAAGAAAATACAGATAACGGGTCATTCCGACGGCTGTACAAGCGCAGAGCTTGCCGACTACATCATGGAGACCATAAAGGGACTTTAAATTTTATTACATATTATTGCACACGGTATTTTGGCAAAGGTCTGAAATAGCCATATTATGTGTAACCTATACGGGCGAGCATTGCTTGCCCGTTTCTGACTTTATTGTTTGACGAAAAGACTTTGTATCTTTGCTTGTGAGGTATACAGATGAGAAAACTTGTTATCGCCGAAAAGCCTTCCGTTGCAAGAGATATTGCAAAGGTATTAAACTGCGGTAAAAAAGGCGAGGGCTATCTTTATAATGACGAATATATCGTAAGCTGGGCTATAGGTCACCTTGTCACTCTCTGCGATCCGGAGGAGTACGACGAGAAGTACAAGAAATGGCGCATGGAAACCTTGCCCATCATTCCCGACGAAATAAAGATAAAGCCAATAAAAAACACATTATCACAGTATAAAATACTTGAAAAAATGCTTAAGTCAAAGGATATCGAAAGTCTTATATGCGCAACGGACAGTGGGCGTGAAGGCGAGCTTATATTCAGATATATTTATAAGCTTTCGGGATGCAGCAAGCCCTTCAGACGCCTTTGGATATCCTCTATGACGGCTCAGGCTATTAAAGACGGCTTTGATAACCTTAAGGACGGAAGTGAATATGACGCACTTTATAATTCCGCCAAGTGCCGTTCCGAAGCCGATTGGCTTGTGGGAATTAACGCCACCAGAGCATATACTCTTAAGTATAATGCTCTTTTAAGCATAGGCAGAGTGCAGACTCCCACGCTTGCCATTATTACAGCAAGACAGAAGGAAATTGACGGTTTTGTACCCTCTGAATACTGGGAGGTGCAGGCGGATTTCGGCGATTATAAGGGCTTATGGTTCGAGCTTAAGGATAATGACGGCAAAAAAAGCGAGGAAACAAGGATAAACTCAAAGGAAAGGGCAAGCGAGATAGTTTCTAAGGTCAGGGGTAAGACGGCATCGGTGAAAAGTATTGACCGTGAGGAAAAGAAAATGCCGCCGCCGCTCTTGTATGACCTTACGGAGCTTCAGCGCGACTGCAACAAAAAATACGGCTTTTCAGCGCAGCAGACGCTTTCAATTGTTCAGGATCTCTATGAAAAAAGGAAGATGGTGACATATCCCAGAACGGACAGTAGGTATCTTTCTGACGATATGATACCAAAGCTCAAAATAATAGCCTCCAAGCTTAAGGCAACCGAGCAGTATTCGGCATATGCGGACTATGTTTTAAATCTTCCCAAGCTCCCCATAACAAAGAGGATAGTGGATAACTCAAAGCTGAGCGATCACCATGCCATAATACCAACGGAAATAAATCCTCGGATATCCGCGCTCAGCGAGAGAGAATTTAAGGTATACGACCTTATAGCAAGGCGCTTTTTGCAGGTATTTTATCCATATTATGTTTACAGCACAACACGCATTGTTACGGATTGTGAGGGCGAGAGCTTTGTCACAAGGGGTACGAGCGTTATTTCAAAGGGCTGGACGGAGCTGAATATCAAGTCGGATAAGGAAAAGAAGACCGAGGATATTCTGCCTGATGTAAGCAAGGATGATCTGTTTATGGTCAAAAGTGTGCGCTCAACCATGAAAAAAACAAAGCCGCCTCAGCCGTATAACGAAGCGGGACTTCTCTCCGCCATGGAGAATGCGGGACGCTTTGTTGAAGATGAGGAGCTTAAGGAACAGCTCAAGGACTCGGGACTCGGCACTCCCGCAACAAGAGCATCCATAATAGAAAGGCTTATACAGGTGGGATATATCGTAAGAAAGGGAAGATCTCTTGTTCCCACAGAAAAGGGAATGAAGCTTATAGAGGTCGTTCCATCCGAGCTTAAATCGCCCGAAACAACAGGCAGATGGGAAAAGGGTCTTACATCTATATCAAAAGGTAAAATGGACACATCAAAGTTTATGGGCAGTATAAACAGATATGTCAATTATATAATAACACAGGCAAACACTACTTCAAGCAATGTAATATTTGCGGCAGAGAACCGCGGCGGCAGAAAAAGAAAAAGTATGCCTGAAATATTGGGTGTTTGTCCTCTGTGCAAGGGACATATATTTGAAAATTCAAAGGCGTATTATTGCAGCAATTGGAGACAGGGCTGCAAATTCACTATATGGAAGAACAGCCTTGAAAACTACGGTGTGGCAATAACCCCGGACTTTATAAAAAAGCTTATGGAAAATGGAAAAGTAGATGATCTTTTTGTGCATAAGCCCGACACATCGGAGGAGTGCACCTGTACCGTGGCTCTTACGAATGATAAAAGCGGAAAGCTTGAAATAAATAATTTAAAGAGGATAGAAAAATGACGATAGAAGCTTTAAAAAATGATTTTTGCGTATGCAGGTTAAAAAGCAAGGATAATGTGAGCTTAGATGAATTTACATTCCTCAGCATTACGGATGAGGAAATTTCACTTGTATGCGCGGAGAAAAATGTGCCTAATGATACGGAAACAGTCGAAAAAGGCTGGCGCGGTTTCAGAATAAAGGGCGTATTGGATTTTTCACTTATAGGTATACTCTCAAGGATATCGGATATACTTGCTAAGGGTAACATAGGAATATTTGCCGTGTCTACATACAACACGGACTATATATTCGTAAAAAAAGAAAGCTTCGGCAGAGCGCTGGAGCTGCTGAAAGCCAATGATTATGATGTAATATAAAAAACAGACGGGACGCTTGAGCATAAGTCCCGTCTGTTCGTTTATTATTATATAATTGCCAATATACTATTCAAGTATTCTTCTGGCTCCCACATATGTGCTTGTAGAGTAGTCGTCACTGAGGCTTGATATCGTAACGCCGTTTCCTGCGCCGTTTGTAGAATGTATGTACTTGCCTTCGCCTATGTACATACCTACATGAGATATCACCGAGTCACCGCCTGTGTTGAAAAACAGCAGGTCTCCCGGTACAAGTTCGCTTCTTCCGACTATCTTGCCCTGTGTATACATATCCCTTGATGTTCTGTTGAGAGTAATACCAAAGTTCTTATACACACTGTATACAAAGCCCGAACAATCAACACCGGATGTGAGGTCTGTTCCTCCCCATACATAGGGAGTGCCTATAAAGTTCTCGGCATATGCAACTACCTCTCTGCAATCGATATCCCCTGTATTTACATAGCCCTGTTCAAACTTATATGTATCTGCATCGTTTACGTCAAATGACGCATTCTTTGGCTTGCTGCCATTTTTGAGCTGTATATAGTCCGCTTTTACATAGCCGGTATTTCCGTTGTCATCCGACACGATAACCCAACCGTCCTTATATCCCGCAACGCTCAGATTATAACCGTTGTAGAAGGAACGCAGTATCTTTGAGTCGGTGGAAGGACTTTCTCTTAGGTTGAGTGAGTCTACCGTGACAACTGCATATATATTGTCGGCTATATTGTTTGCCAATGCCTCCGCCGTCACTTCATCCGATGCGGTAGGCGATTGAACGGAGGGAAGATATTTCAAAAGACTTCCCTGCATATATTCCGAATTGATATATCCTGTGTTGCCGTTGAAATTTATCTGATACCATTCGCCGTTTTTGCCGGATGTAACGAACACCTGACCTTTTTTTGCTGTGCCTATAGCGGCACCCGAAGCGGACGGATTTGTACGCACATTCACATTGTCGGCAATACAAGTGGCGTCTGTCTGATAAACGGAAACAAACTGTGAACTTATAAAGCCCTGATCAAGTCCGGGTTTTTTAACCTTGAACCAACCGTTATGAGCATCGCCCGTGATGGTGAGAACATCGCCTGTATTGGCTGTGCCCACAACTCTGCCATCGGTCGAATTGTAGGAGCGTATATTAACGGATGTAGCTGTAACCTTTGCCAGATTTGATGCATAGACCGAGCTTGCCGCCAAAACGGTAAGGACACAGCCTGCAAAAATGGTCTTGGTCAATAGTCTGACTTTAATCATATTCAGCCATCCTTTCTTCTTAAGTAAAAAGTTGTTACATAAATGTTACAACTTATTTTATAGCATTTTTATCCATTTGTCAAGCTTTTTGGGCATAAAAATGGCATTTGTAACATAAAATAAATATTTCAAACCTGTTACAAAAACACAATAAATACTATACATCAGGAATTGAATAATACGAAAATGACATAATATATTATTTGTTTTTTATGTCTTGACATATACCCCGTATGGGTATATAATAAATTCAAAAGAAAGAGAGGTGTGTTCGTTTGGAAGAATTATGCTGTCATAAGACTAAAATTCGTACTCCCGAAGAATATAAGTCGCTTATACACAGACTCAACCGTATTGAAGGTCAGATAAGGGGTATACGCAAAATGGTTGAAACCAACGCTTACTGCACGGATATACTTATTCAGGTATCCGCTGCGACTGCCGCGCTTAATGCCTTTAATAAGGAACTCCTTGCCAATCATATTAAAACCTGTGTTGCAGATAATATTAAACAGGGAAACGATGAAATAATAGACGAGCTTCTGAAAGCGCTTCAGAAGCTTATGAAATAAGGAGGTATAAATATGGAGCAATATCTGGTTACAGGTATGAGCTGTGCGGCGTGCAGCGCCAGAGTGGAAAAGGCTGTCAAAGCGGTTGAAGGGGTAAGCTCTTGTTCTGTAAGTCTTCTCACAAATTCTATGGCTGTCGAGGGCACGGCAAGCTCTGACGATATAATAAGAGCTGTGGAGGTGGCAGGCTACGGTGCGTCAAAAAAAGGCGCTGCGGAAAACACATCGTCATCCTTTGACGAAAGAATGCTTGAGGATAAGGACACACCAATATTAAAAAGGAGACTTGCTTTTTCTCTTGTCTTTCTCGTTGTGCTCATGTATTTTTCAATGGGGCATACAATGTGGGGCTGGAAGCTCCCGTCATTTTTTGACAATAACCATATTGCCGTTGGACTTGTGCAGCTCCTTCTTACAGTCGCTATCATGGCTATAAATCAGAAGTTTTTTATAAACGGATTCAAGGGGCTTATACACAGGGCGCCCAATATGGATACACTTGTAGCTTTGGGCGCAGGCGCCTCATTCATATACAGTGTATATGCGCTTTTTGCCATGACCTCCGCGCAGGTTTCCGGCAATATGGACGGTGTAATGCACTATATGCATGAGTTCTATTTTGAATCGGCAGGCATGATACTTACACTCATAACCGTAGGCAAAATGCTAGAAGCCATGTCAAAGGGCAGGACTACAGACGCCTTGAAGGGACTTATGAAGCTTGCACCCGACACGGCAACGGTTATAATTGACGGCAAGGAAACAACCATGCCCGTGGCACAGGTCAAAATAGGAGATATATTTGTTGTGCGTCCGGGTGAAAACATACCCGTGGACGGTGTTGTCATAGAAGGCAGTTCAGCCGTGAACGAATCCGCGCTTACAGGTGAGAGCATACCCGCCGACAAAGTCAAGGACGACAGAGTTTCAGCCGCAACGCTCAATCAGTCGGGATTTTTGAAATGCGAGGCTTTAAGGGTAGGCGAGGATACAACACTTTCAAAAATTATACAGATGGTGAGTGAGGCATCCGCAACAAAGGCGCCCATTGCAAAGGTTGCCGACAAGGTTTCGGGTATATTTGTACCAACTGTCATCACAATTGCCGTTTTAACGGGCATTATATGGCTTTTGGTCGGTAGGTCGGTAGGCTTTTCGCTTGCAAGAGCCATTTCCGTACTTGTGATCAGCTGTCCCTGTGCATTGGGACTTGCGACTCCCGTCGCCATAATGGTTGGCAGCGGAGTGGGTGCAAAAAAGGGAATACTCTTCAAGACTGCTCTTTCGCTTGAGGAAACGGGCAGAGTAAACGCCGTTGCTCTTGACAAAACAGGTACGGTCACATCGGGTGAACCTGAGGTCACGGATGTAATACCCACCGAGGGCATAAGCGCCGACGAGCTTCTTAAAACGGCATATTCTCTTGAAATAAAGAGTGAACATCCCCTTGCGGGCGCCGTAATAAAAAAGGCTGAGGAGCAGGGCATAAGGGCATATGCCGTGACCGATTTCAAGGCGGCTGCGGGCAACGGACTTCAGGCAGAAATGAACGGACAGAGCCTTGCGGGAGGCAAGCTTGATTTTATAGAAGGCTTTGCCCAAATACCCTCGGATATAAAGGAAAAATCATTAAAGCTTTCACAGGAAGGCAAAACACCGCTGTTTTTCTCAAAGGACAATAAGCTCTGCGGTATTATAGGCACAGCAGATACCATAAAATCCGACAGCCCCGAAGCAATATCCCAACTCCGCAATATGGGCATAGAGGTAGTAATGATAACGGGCGATAACGAAAAAACTGCCCAAGCTATAGGAAAGCAGGCGGGAGTTGACACCATAATTGCAGGCGTTCTTCCCGATGGTAAGGAAAAGGAAATAAGAAAGCTAAGGCAAAACGGCAAGGTATCAATGGTAGGCGACGGCATAAACGACGCTCCTGCTCTCACAAGAGCCGACATGGGCATAGCCATAGGCGCAGGCGCGGACATAGCTATAGATGCGGCGGATGTTGTGCTTATGAAAAGTAATTTAAAGGATGTTCCCGCGGCTATAAGGCTCAGCAGGGCAACGCTTAGGAATATACACGAAAATCTTTTCTGGGCGTTCATATATAATATAATTGGAATACCCCTTGCCGCAGGCGTTTTTATACCTATTTTCGGCTGGCAGCTCAATCCCATGTTCGGAGCGGCGGCTATGAGCCTTTCAAGCTTTTGCGTTGTTTCCAATGCTTTAAGACTCAACCTTGTGGATATATACAGCACCAAAAAGGACAAAAAAATAAAAAATAAAAATAAAAATAATTTAAAGGAGGAAACCAAAATGAAAAAAATCAATATCGAAGGCATGATGTGTATGCACTGCGTGGCTCATGTTGAAAAGGCGCTTAAGGAGGTCGACGGTGTAGGCGAGGTAAATGTTTCTCTCGAAAACAACTGCGCCGAGATAAGCGGAAACGCAGACGATCAGGCTATTACAAAGGCTGTCGAAGAAGCAGGCTATAAGGTAACCGGAATAGAGTAATTGTTAAAAAGAGATGCACCCTTTGCGTTTTAAGCAGAGGGTTTATTTTTTTTGAAAAAAACTGTTGACACTTCCCCAACGGCAGGGTTTATACTTAAATTACTCCGGAGGTGATATAAATGCTTATAAGTATAGGACAGTTTTCCAAAATATGCTCTGTAAGCGTAAAAGCTCTAAGATACTATGACAAGCTTAGTCTGCTTAAACCCGTTAAGGTGGACGAATTTACATCATACCGTTACTATGATGAAAGTCAGCTTGAGACCATGCTTGTTATAAACAGGCTCAAAAGATACGGTTTTTCTCTTGCGGAAATAAAAGCATTTATAAATGAAAAAGATAAGGGTATACTCTTTTCAAAATTAAAGGAAAAAGAAGAAGGGTTAAAAAGCGACATTATGCATAAGAGCCTTATTCTGAAGGAACTTGACAGTATCATCAAAAATTTTGAAAGGACAGGTAAAATTATGGATTATCAGAACAATTACAAAATAAGCATTACAACAACCAAAGATATGCCTATACTGAGCAGCAGACAGAGAATGTCCGTTGAGGATTTCGGCAAGTACTACGGCATATTGTTTACAAAAATTGCAAGGGAGGCAATAACCACAACGGGAGATGTACTTGCCATATACCACGATGACGAGTTTGACGAAAACGACAGCGACATTGAAGTGGGTATAGGCATTAAAGACGCAAGCAAGGCTTCAAGGGTAATTTCGGGCGGAAAATGTGCGGTTACCATGCACAAAGGCTCTTATGCCAATCTTACTGAAGCCTATGCAGCCGTTGTAAGATGGATAAATGAAAACGGTTATAAAATTGCCGCTCCGCCTTATGAGATATATCGCATATCCCATGTTGACAATGTTCCCGCAGACGAATGGGAAACGGATATTTATTTCCCTGTAAAGTGATATAATTCTATTTGAAATTTTTTTATAAATTAACGCTTCATACGCCCAATAGGCTTTTCCTATCGGGTATTTTTTTTAAATTATTTATAAAAAAATGTAAAGCATACTTGACATTTATGATTATATATGATATATTGATATTGTAAAGTTAACTTTACATAAGGAGGTGTTTTATGAAAACAAGAATACAAGAGCTGAGAAAGCAAAGAGGGCTTTCTCAGGAAGGGCTGGCAGAGGCTCTTGGAGTTACAAGGCAGACGGTCATTTCACTTGAAAAGGAAAAGTATGTCGCCTCTCTGGAGCTTGCTTTTAAAATATCGAGGCTTTTTGAACTGCCCATAGAGGAAATATTTTTATACAAGGAGGAAAAATAATGGAAAATAACAATAACTTTGATATGGAAGGCGCAAAAAAGGAATATATGTTAAAACATATGCTGTATGCGGTATATCTTTTGGGAGGCATAATAATGATGCTGCTGAAGTTTACAAATATAGACTACATTGCAAAACTCGAAGGCAGGGCGCTTGTGCAGTATGAGACACTTTCGGCGGTATTTACGGTTATAGGCGCGGTCGGTATTTTGCGTATGTTAAAGCTTTTAAAGAATGAAAAGCTTTTAAAGAAGTATATCACTCGTTCAAAGGATGAAAGGAATATAATGCTAAGCAATAAGGCTATGTCTATTGCCGTTAATATTTCTTTTATTGCCGCCCTCATTCTGGATGTGTATTATCTGCCCATTAATATTACAGTAAGCAACACCATCATTTATTTTGCCTGCTTCATACTGTTTGTCTATACCGTGGTATATTTTATTTTGAACAAAATAATGTAAAAACAGATTGACAAAGCCGTGCATTTACTATATAATATTTAACAGCTTAAAACGGAAGGATAAGTAGTCTTATACATAAGCTCCAGAGAGAATGCGGCAGGTGAAAGCATTTGCGCTGTGTAAGGCGAAGCTCCCTTTTGATATTTATTATCCCGTGCAGACCAATACTCTGCCGTCTTATCGGCGTTAACGATAGCTATGAGATACGCTTTTTTGCGTAAATCAGGGTGGTACCGTGAAATATTTTCGCCCCTGCACTTTTGCGGGGGCTTTTTAATTTACAGGAGGAAAACAAAATGAAATTCATGGGTGTAAACGAAATCAGAGAAAAATATCTCTCATTTTTTGAGAGCAAGGGTCATCTCAGAATGGCAAGCGCCTCTTTGGTGCCTCAGAATGACAAAAGCCTTCTTCTCATCAATTCGGGCATGGCGCCTTTAAAGCCTTTCTTTACGGGTCAGCAGATACCGCCGAGGAAAAGGGTAACTACCTGTCAGAAGTGCATAAGAACAGGCGACATTGAAAATGTAGGCAAGACGGCAAGACACGGTACATTCTTTGAGATGCTCGGCAATTTCTCATTCGGTGATTATTTCAAGCACGAGGCTATTGCATGGGCTTGGGAGTTCTTCACAAAGGTAGTGGAGCTTCCCGAGGACAGACTCTATGTTTCCGTCTATCAGGACGATGACGAAGCATATGACATCTGGAACAAGGAAATAGGTCTTGCGCCCGAAAGAATTTTCAGAATGGGCAAGGAGGACAATTTCTGGGAGCACGGCGTAGGTCCCTGTGGTCCCTGTTCGGAAATATATTATGACAAGGGCGAGGAATTCGGCTGCGGAAAGCCCGACTGTACCGTAGGCTGTGACTGTGACAGATATATGGAGATATGGAACCTCGTTTTCACACAGTTCAACAAGGAGGAGGACGGCTCTTATTCCGACCTTTCTCATCCCAATATTGACACGGGCATGGGCCTTGAAAGAATAGCAACCGTTATGCAGGGCGTAAATTCCATATTCGATGTGGATACCGTTAAAGCCATAAGAGATGCCGTCTGCGATATCTGCGGAGCAAAATATGGCGAGGACTACAAAAAGGATGTTTCAATAAGAGTGATCACAGACCATGTGCGTTCCGTTACATTTATGACAGCCGATGGAGTTCTTCCCTCAAACGAGGGCAGAGGCTATGTTTTAAGACGACTTTTGAGAAGGGCAGCAAGACACGGCAAGCTTCTGGGCATAAACAGAAAATTCCTTGCGGAGCTTTGCAAGGTGGTTATAGATAATTCGGGTAAGGCATACCCCGAGCTTGTTGAAAAGCAGGATATGATACTTAAGGTGCTCACTACGGAGGAAGAAAGATTTTATGCCACTCTTGACACGGGTATGGCAATGCTCGCCTCCAAGCTTGATGAGCTTAAAGCAGAGGGCAAAAAGGTTCTCGGCGGTGAGGATTCATTCAAGATGTATGACACCTATGGATTCCCCGTTGATCTCATGGAGGAAATTCTTGCCGATGAAGGTTTCAGTCTTGACGAAAGCGCCTTCAAGGCTGAAATGGAGAAACAGAGAACGAGGGCAAGGAACGCCAGAGCAACGGACACTTACATGGGTGCCGAGGAGACCGTATTCCATAGGCTCGATCCCGCAATGTCCACGGAGTTCTGCGGTTATGACGATCTTAAGGCAGACGGAAAGGTGCTTGCTATCGTTTCGGATGACGAAATAAAGGACAGCGCATCCGAGGGCGACAAGGTATCCGTAATAATGGACAATACACCTTTTTATGCCGAAATGGGCGGTCAGGCAGGCGACAGCGGTATTGCCTATAATGACGGCGTTAGGATAGAAATTGAGGACTGTACAAAGTTCGGCGGAAATAAATATGTGCATACCGGCACAGTTGTTTCCGGTACCGTAAACACAGGCGATACCCTCACTTTGGAGGTAGACAGCGCAAAGCGTCTTTCAACAGCCAGAAATCACACAGCAACGCATATTCTACAGGCTGTTTTAAAGGAAGTGCTGGGAAGCCATGTGGAACAGGCAGGTTCTTTCGTAAATGATAAAAGACTCAGATTTGACTTCACTCATTTTGAAGCTATAGACAAGGAAACTCTCAATACAATAGAAAAAAAGGTCAATGAAAAGATACTTGAGGCTCTGCCCGTTGTGGTAAAGGAAATGTCTATAGACGAGGCAAAGAAGACCGGAGCAACCGCGCTTTTCGGTGAGAAATACGGTGACATAGTAAGAGTAGTCGATATCGGCGGATATTCAATAGAGTTCTGCGGAGGCACACACCTTACAAATTCCGCTTACTGCGGCACCTTCAAGCTCCTTTCCGAAAGCGGCGTGGCTGCAGGTGTCAGAAGAATAGAAGCCCTTACGGGTGCAGGCGCTCTTTCGTACTATGAGGAACAAGAGTTTGCGCTTAAGTCGATAGGCGATCTTCTTAAGATAACAACGGGAGATATACCCAAGAGGATAGCTCACATTGTGGATGAAAACAAGCGTCTTTCAAAGGAAATAGAAAGCCTTAAGGCAAAGATGAGCGGTTCGCTCGTGGATGATATAATAAACAGCAAGGTAAATGTAAAGGGTATAGATGTAGTAATGTCAGAGGCTAAGGGACTTGATATGAACGGCTTGAGGACTATGGGCGATCAGATCAAGGATAAGCTTGACGGTATAATAGTTCTTGCAAGCGGCGAAGGCAGCAAATGCAGCTTTGTTGTAATGTGCAGCGATTCTGCCGTTAAAGCGGGCGCAAACGCAGGAAATATCGTCAAAGCCGCGGCAACCGTCTGTGGAGGCGGCGGAGGCGGACGCCCCAATATGGCTCAGGCGGGAGGCAAGGACGCTTCAAAGATACCGCAGGCACTCGAAAGCGCAATGAAAACTGTTGAGGATAGTTTAAAATAATGGAAAGTCTGGCTTATAAGACAAAGCAAATAATAAAGCACTATGAATTTAATTTCAAAAAAAATTTTGGTCAGAACTTTCTCGTGGATGAGAGAGTTCTGGACAAAATAATTTCCGCTGCGGACATAGGCGAAAACGACCTGGTTATAGAGGTAGGTCCCGGAATAGGCACGCTCACACAGGCTATGGCAAAAAAGGCGGGAAAGGTGATTTCCGTAGAGATAGACAAGACACTTGTGCCAATTTTGGAGGAGCTGCTCTCCGATTATGACAATGTGGAGATAATAAACGAGGATATACTCAAGGTGGATATAAACGATATAATATCGTCTTATCCCGGTATGACGGTCAAAATGGTCGCTAATCTCCCGTATAATATTACAACTCCCATAATAATGAATATACTTGAAAAGCATATTCCCATGGACAGTCTTACGGTCATGATACAAAAGGAAGTGGCATACAGGATGAATGCCTCTCCGTCAACAAAGGATTACGGTTCTCTTTCGCTTGTCACTCAGTATTACTGCAAGCCGTATCTTGTGGCAAATGTGCCGCAGAACTGTTTTATGCCAAGACCAAATGTAGACTCCGCCGTAATAAAGCTTACCGTACTCGAAAAACCGGAGGTCAGCGTCAAGGACGAACAGTTCATGTTTTTGTTTATAAAAGCCGCCTTTGCACAGAGAAGAAAAACGCTTGTAAATTGTATTTACAACAGCGGCATCACATCTCTTGACAAAGAAGGCATAGCCTCGGTTTTAAAAGAGCTTGGCTATGATGAAAGAGTTCGGGGTGAAAGCCTAAGCCTAAGCGACTATGCCGTGCTCAGCGATAAAATGCTTGAATTCAAAGCTTAAAAATATATTCTTTATATTATCGTGAGCACATATAATTAAATAAGATCTTATGCTTTGGAGGTTCTTATTTGATAATGGCATATTCAAGAGTATTTATTGCCCTTAAGCAGGGCTGCAATGATTTTACAAGGGATGCGCGCGGCGCCGTAGGCAGATGTATAATCGAGCTTAGGAACGGTGTTGGAAGGCTGCTTCTACAGACGCAGGGCTTAAGGAACGACTGCGACTACAGAGTGTGTATGCTCACAAAAGACAGCTATACCGAGGTGGCAAAGCCTTTTTATGTTGACATATCGGGCAAAAGCGAAATAAAGTGGGAGTTCATACCGTCAAAAACAGGTATAGAGGTATCGGATATAAAGGCTGTTGCCGTTCTTTCGGGAGATAAAGCGCCCCTTATAGGTTTTGTGGCAGGCGAATACAATTGGCAGCGCTGCCTTATGGCAAGGGCAAGAGTGCCGTCCGTAAGCGCAGCGGAGGCTGAAACACCGCATAAAGCAACAGAAACGGCTTCTGCCGAAGAAAGCAAGGAAAAGCTTATCTGCATAATAAACGAATTTGACAAAAACATAAACGATATCAAAACAAGCATTCAAGAGGGCGAAAATGCTCTGTTTGACAGAGAGTGCGAGCAGCCGTTCGGAGACGACGGCATAAAGTGGGTAAAAGCCAATATTAAGGAGCTTTGCCTAGTAAAGGGTATGTGGAAATACATAAATAATCCCTTTGTCATCAAGAGCTGCCGTGACTATCATTATATACTTCTGGGCAAGGATGACAATTGCTGTTATCTGGCAGTCCCCGGCGTATATGACAGAGAATACAGGCTGGAAGCTCAGGCGCAGGGATTCAAGGACATCAAGCCGCCCGTAAATGAACCTTTGGAACAGGGCAAAAGCTGTTATTATATTATGAAATGTTAGCACTAAGGAAAGGAAACATATATGCGTATAAGAAAAAAGGCATGGGCGGATAAGGAGTTCAGCCAAAATACAACTATCATAGAGGATCCCAAAGAATATAAGGGCAAATGGCATGAGCTTTTTGGCAACGATAATCCCATTCATATAGAAATAGGCTGCGGCAAGGGAAATTTCATAAGCGAGATGAGCTTAGCCCACCCGGATATAAACTATATAGGCATTGAAAGAGAAAATATGGTTATAGTATCGGCTCTTAGGAAAAGCCGTGAAATGGGAGTAGGGGACAATGTAAAATTTTTCTGCGAGGATGTCGCAAACTGCCTTGAAATATTTGAAAAGGGCGAGATAGACAGGATATATTCCAACTTTTCCGATCCGTGGCACAGAAGAAAAAAATGGGCTAAAAGAAGGCTTACCCACAGGAATTTCCTCAATTTATACGAACAGCTTTTCGGCGAAAAGGGCGGAGAGCTTTTTCTAAAGACCGACAACCGTATTTTCTTTGAATTCAGTCTTAATGAAATAGCGGATAAGGGCTGGACACTGCATAATATCACCCTTGATCTTCACCATAGCGATTACGAGGGTAATATCATGACAGAATATGAAAAGAAGTTTTCCGAACAGGGTATGCCTATATACAGGCTCGAAGGATATTACAATAAAAAACCGCAATAAATGTAAAATGAGCAGGGCTTTCCCTGCTCAACTTATTATATCCGTTTTCCACAGACCATGATTGTTGCAGTAGGCATAGGCGCTCAACGGTTTTTCTCCCGCTACATTGAAAAGGAGCTCGGGCTTGTCGCCGGGCTTGAATATCTTTCTGTGTCCGCCTCTGTCGGTAAGAAGATATACCCACTGTATATAGTGATCCTCTCCCATAGGATGCATATCCGAGCCTACGCATACCCTCACGGTATCTCCCTCCACATTCACAACCGGAAGATGCTTTTCTCCCGATGCCTCCGTGCTGTTTGCCTTAAGCTCCGTCATCTGCTGCTTGCAGCACCACATAGGCACGCCTGCGTCATGTATAAGTCCCACAAGGTTTCCGCATTTTTCGCATATAAGGAATTCGGGTTTATCCATAATAATGACCTCCCATTTTTTTAATAAACAAGCAGTACAATCATTTCGTACTGCTTATTTTGTCATTATTATTATGTACCTTTATTTTTTGTTTATTCTCTTTGTCATGAATGTTATATCCACATATTCGTTATTTTTCTTTGCAAGCTCTCTCATGGTACACATTGGTACAAAGCCGCATCTGCTGTGCAGAGATATGCTTGCCGTATTGTTGTCCGTTATAACGGCTATGAGAGTGTGAAAGCGTGACGCATCTCTTTCAAGCTCGGTCACAAGCAGCGTGCCAAGTCCCTTGTGTCTGTAGTTTTTGTCCACATATACCGAGACCTCAGCCGTTGGGTTATATCCGGAATAGGCTCTGAAATGTGAAAGAGAAGCCCAGCCCTCGACCTTACCGTCCACCTCGGCAACATATATGGGATAGCCTTCAGCCATATGCTCGTCATACCATTTATATGCATCTTCAAGCTCTCTGGGGCTTTCATTCAGATTATAATTTGTATTCATTATGGCATAATTCAATATCTTGTTTATAGCGGGCACATCATCTCTTTGCGCCTTTCTCAGCTGTATATTTTTCATAGGCATTTCTCCTTTTATTATCATCATTATAAGATAAATTTATTGTTAAGTCAATATTTAGGTTTTTATTGACTTAATATTTTCATTGTTATATAATATACTTGTATTTTACGAATAGTTGGAGGAATTGTATGAGGATGCAGCAAATGCTCAGCCTTGTCAGGCGGGCAGTGCAGGATTATGATATGATAGAGGACGGCGACAGAATAGCCGTAGGCATATCGGGCGGCAAGGATAGCTTGGCGCTTTTGTCCGTGCTCAAAGCCATGCAGAGGTTTTATCCCAAGCACTATGAGCTGGAGGCAATAACTGTCAATGTGGGCTTTGAGGGTATGGATTTTTCATCCGTTACGGCTTTTTGCAATAAAATAGGCGTTAATTATCATATTATAGATACGGATATAGCTCCCATAGTTTTTGAAGCCAGAGAGGAAAAAAATCCCTGCGCTCTCTGCGCCAAGATGCGAAAGGGTGCGCTCAATACCCTTGCCGACGAGCTTAAGTGCAATAAAATGGCACTCGGACATAACAGGGACGATGTTATAGAGACCTTTCTAATGGCGCTTTTATACGAAGGCAGGATACACTGCTTCAGTCCGTGTACTTATCTCAGCAGGCGCAAGATCTCATCCATAAGACCTCTTATTTATGTTCCCGAAAGGGATGTTATAGGCTTTGCAAAGAAAGAAGCTTTGCCCGTTGTAAAAAACAAATGCCCCGTAGACGGCAAAACTACAAGAGAGGATATAAAAAATATGATAAAGGAGCTTTCTCTCAAATATGATCACTTCGAGGAAAGAACCTTCAATGCCATAAAGCGTTCGGACATAGAGGGATGGAGGATTGACTGATGTCGGGTTATCACGATGAAGTAAAAAATAAGCTCACATTAAAGCTGAGAGATATGCTCAAAGAGCTTCCTATTTTTTGCAGGGAGTTTTTTCTTGCCCTTGCAAACAGCAGGGAGATACGCACGAGAGTTGCCTATAGCTATGATCTGAAGGTGTTTTTTAATTTCCTTGTGGAGGAAAATCCCAAATTTGAGGGCAAAAGTGTAAAGGAACTCACACTAGACGACCTTTCAAAGGTAACTGCCACGGATCTGAACGAATTTATGAGTTACACGGAATATTACATAAATTCCGACGGCGAGGAAAAGTCCAACCACGAAAACGGTAAGCTAAGAAAGCTTGCGGCTGTTCGCGCTCTTTTCAAATATTTCTACAGAATGGAGAAAATATCAGCCAATCCCGCAGAGCTTGTCATCACTCCCAAAATACACGAGAAGGAAATAATAAAGCTCGAACCCAATGAAACGGCAGAGCTTCTGGATGTTATAGAAAACGGCGAAAGGCTCACCGACGGCGAAAAAAAATTCCACGATATAACATCCAAAAGAGATCTTGCAATAGTATCTCTTTTGCTTGGAACGGGAATGAGAGTTTCGGAATGTGTGGGCATAGATATTGACAATATAGACTTTGATATAAACGGCGTTAAAATAACGCGCAAGGGCGGAAATGAAATGGTAGTCTATTTCGGCGAGGAGGTCGAAAAAGCCCTTAAGGACTATCTGGAGGAAAGAAACAAAAAGGATCCTAAGGAGGGCAGCGAAAAGGCGCTTTTTCTCTCTATACAGAATAAGAGGATAAGCGTGCGCTCCGTTGAAAAGCTCGTCAAAAAATATGCGGGGAAGGTCACGGTATTAAAAAAGATATCGCCGCATAAGCTCAGGAGCACATACGGTACAACGCTTTATAACGAAACAGGCGATATATATCTTGTGGCGGATGTCCTCGGACATAAGGATGTAAACACAACAAGACGGCATTATGCCCAGATGCAGGATCAAAACAGGCGAAAGGCGGCAAGAGTTGTAAAACTCAGAGAGGATTGATGTATTATATTCACAAAACAGTCAATACTTCGTTATGAGGTGATTTTTGTGAAAAAAATAATTTATCTATCCCTTTTAAGCGCAGCCATACTTGCCGAAAATAAAATATGGCTCAGTATTGCCGATCTCGGCATAGACAACAGCGGCAAGCCTGTCACAAATGCGGAAATTAAAAGCATTGAAGCTGTGGATGTCTGTTTCAGGCTGGCTGACATAGCGGAAAACATAGAAAAGGGCATTAAAAATGCATATAGTGATATCAGGAGATAACAATGGAAAGCAGCTTTTATACAAATAACAGAAACAAACTTTTTTCGGCAATAGAGGATAGCTCGGCAGTGATACTTTTAAGCGGAGCTGCGCCCGTCAAAGCGGGGGATGAATTCTATCCCTTTACGCCGTCGCGAAATTTCTATTACATGACAGGTTTAGATGATGAAAACATCATACTGCTAATGTGCAAAAAAGACGACATTACTCAAACTACGCTTTTTATTGCCCGCCCCGATCCCATAGCCGCAAAGTGGACGGGAGAAACCGTTTCTGCCGACGATGCGGAAAAAATAAGCGGTATTTCGGATATAAAATACAGAGATGATTTTGAAAGCTCTCTGTCCTCCGTTATATTCAATAAAAGACTGAAAAATGTATATTTAGATCTTGAAAACAGGGATATATCATGCTCGACACAGGCAATAAAGCTTTCAGAACGCATAAAGTCGGGCTATCCATATGTCAATATCCTGAATGTATATGACATAATTGCAGAGTTCAGAAAGATAAAAGAGCCTTGTGAGATATCGGAGATAGAAAAGGCTATTGAGATAACAAAAAAGGGAATTTATTCAATGATGAAGAATGCCAAAGCGGGTATGGCAGAATATGAGATAGAGGCATATTTTGACTTTGAATTAAAGAAAAACGGTGTTAAGGATTTTGCTTTCAAAACAATAGCCGCAAGCGGAAAAAACGCCGCCGTCCTTCATTATAGCTCCAATGACGGCATAACGGGTGAAAACGACCTTATTCTTTGCGATTTGGGCGCTCAATGGCATTATTACAACGGAGATATTACAAGAACCTTTCCCGTAAACGGCAGATTTACGCCCAGACAGAAGGAAATTTACAACACGGTGCTTGAAGGTCAGAAGAAGGTCATTTCCGCCATAAGACCGGGCATTGAATTCCGCTCGCTCAATACCATACTCATAGATTATTATGAAAAAGCTCTTAAAGAGCTTGGACTTATAAAGGATAAGTCGGAGGTCGGAAAATATTATTATCACGGCGTGAGCCATAGTCTCGGACTTGAAACCCATGACGCGGGCAGACACAATGAGGGCTTGCTTGAAGCAGGCATGGTGTTTACGGTGGAACCCGGACTTTATATAGAAGAAGAGGGAATAGGCATAAGAATAGAGGACAATGTGCTTGTGACGGATGACGGATGCAGAGTACTCTCCGACGATATAATAAAAGAAGCCGATGATATCGAAAACTTTATGGCAGGTAAACTTAAATGATAAAAAGTGAGACAGAGCTTTATGCTCCGATTCAAAAATTTTTTGAGGGCTTGGGCTTTAAGGTGGACGCTGAGGTCAGAGACTGCGACGTTGTGGCGACGAAGGATGATATAACTGTCATATGCGAGTTGAAAAGGGGCTTTACGATAGAGCTTATATATCAGCTTGTGAATCGCAAAAAAATGACGCCTTATGTGTATGCCGTTATTCCGAGACCCAAAAATATGCGCTCAGCAGCATTCCGCAAAAAATTGGATATTTTAAGGGCGCTTGACTGCGGGCTTATAGTAGTGCTCAATTCCACCAAGAGAGCGGATATTGTACTTGAACCGCGAGGAGAGGACACAAGCGCAAAGAGGTCAAGACGAAAGGGCATAGAAAAAGAGGTGTCCGCCAGAAAAATGTCACTTAATCTCGGCGGACAGTCAAGGAGAAAAATAGTAACGGCGCATAAGGAAAGCCTTATCGCGGCTTTGTGCTACATAGAGAAATACGGCAGCATAAATATGAGAGAATGCAGGGATAACATAAAAGAGGTTTTGAGCAGAAATCACTACAATTATTTTGTGCGTATTAAAAGGGGAGTATATACCGCCCGAAGGGAAGGTATGAAAACACTTGATATCAAGGACTACGCGGATATAGTAGAGTTCTACAGAAAGGAGCCTGAGCTTTGTTTAAAATAGGCAGGAATGATAAATGCTGGTGCGGCTGCGGTAAAAAATACAAGCAGTGCCACGAAAGAAGCGACGAGGAAAATCTTAAGGAATATGTCGAAAAGGGTTATCCCATACCCGACAGACATCTTATATTATCGCCCGAACAGATACAGGGCATAAAAGAGAGCGCAAAGGTGTCCATAGCCATTATGGACGCGCTTGACAAATTTATAAAAGAAGGAGTATCCACAGAGGCAATAGACAGGCTTGTGTACGAAATGACGGAGGATGCGGGAGGAATATGCGCAGACTATAAGTATGAGGACTTCCCAAAGCATTGCTGTACCTCCATAAACAATGTCGTATGCCACGGCATACCATCGGAGCGAGAAATACTCAAAAACGGAGATATTGTAAATGTGGATATAACGACCATACTTAACGGCTATTATTCGGATATGAGCCGAATGTATATGATAGGCCAGGTCCCCGACAATGCAAAAAAGCTTGTGGAAGTCACAAAAAAATGTATGCTATCGGGAATAGATGCCATAAAGCCCTACAGACCCGTTTCGGACATAGGCAATGTAATAAATGACATTGCGGATGAAAACGGCTACGGCGTTGTGAGAGCGCTCTGCGGACACGGCGTTGGACTGAAATTTCATGAGGATCCCGTTGTAAATCATTACAGGACTGACAGAAAAACAATGATAATGGTGCCGGGCATGGTGTTCACGGTTGAACCCATGATAAACGAGGGTACATGGGACTGTAAGGTGTCATCCGAGGACGGCTGGACGGTAACCACGGCGGACGGAAGCCTTTCGGCACAGTGGGAGCATACAGTGCTTGTTACAGAAAGCGGATATGAAATACTCACGCTATGATAAAGGAGAAGGCAATGCTTAACATATGGATAAACAAGCCTCTTGGCGATAATGAGGCATATAACGACGGTCAGAATATAAATAAACCCGAGCTTGAAGAATTTGTTATAAACAACGGTAAAAAGCATAGCTGTGTGCTCATACTCCCCGGAGGAGGTTATGACCACCTTGCCAATCATGAAGGAGCAAATGTGGCAAAAAAGCTAAATGAAAAGGGCATAAGCGCCTTTGTGCTCTATTACAGAGTTGCACCCTATGCGCATCCCGTTCAGCTTTGGGACAGCAAAAGAGCTATGCGGTACATAAGATATAATGCCGATAAATACAATATATATGCCGACAAAATAGGCATAATGGGCTTCAGTGCAGGCGCTCATCTGGCAGGGCTTACGGCTGAATTTTATGACAAGTACGACCATGAGGCAACGGATGATATTGACGCCGTGTCTGCAAAGCCCGATGCTCTTTGTCTTTGTTATCCCGTTGTAAGCCTCACAAAGCCCATATCTCATTTCCGTTCGGGCGATAACCTTTGCAGAGGCAGCGAGGACATTAAAATTGATTTTTCGCTTGAAAATTCAGTCAGAGAGGATATGCCTCCGACATTCATATGGCATACGGTAGGCGATAAGAGCGTCGATTGCCGAAATTCACTTGAAATGGCATCTGCGCTGAAGGAAAAGAACTGTGTATTTGAACTGCACATTTTTCCCGACGGAAAGCATGGTTCAGACCTTGCCGAGGGCATAAAGGGAACGGAACAG
Source organism: uncultured Clostridia bacterium (assembly GCA_947627425.1). Lineage (GTDB taxonomy): Bacteria > Bacillota > Clostridia > Lachnospirales > CAG-274 > Gallispira. The sequence goes on from CANQVZ010000002.1 coordinate 38,869, forward strand.
TGGTTCTCTCTCTATTGCAATTGGCTTGAAAGAATAGGCTTTTAAATGTTTTAGTACATTCTTTGCCCCGCATATATATTTTTTAGGGGTGATAATATGAGTGTTGTCAACACATCAAGACTTATAGACAAGGAAGTCATAAATGTGCGCGACGGCAGCAGGCTCGGCACGGTGTGTGATGTGAGCGTCGACTGCTGCGACGGAAAGATAAAGCATATCATTGTACCTGCCATAAAAGGTATTTTCTCTTTCTTCGGTAAAAAGAAAGAATATTGCATAGACTGGTGCAATGTTGTAAAAATAGGCTCGGATATAGTTCTGGTGGATACCGACAACGAAAAATGTCTCAGAATTTGTGAGGAATAATAAATGCTTGACATTACAGAGATAAAAAATCAGCTTGAGGGCTTGATAGATAAAAATTCAATAGAAAGTATAACCATAAGCAGTCCTATCAAAAAAAGCGAAGCTGTAACCAAAATAAAGGTTTATTATGCTCAAGGACGGACTTTGCTATCAGTTTTCGGAATACACAAAGGATAAGGTGCTTCACGAAAATATATCTCCCGATGATGTATTCGCCGTTGTTCTGGACAAAATGCAGTTCAACTTTAAGCAGTGCGACATTAAAGCCGATAAGCTGTGTACCGTGCTTATGAATAAAAAAAGACAGTTTACCCTTACGGGCGTAAAGGATAATATAAATTTTTCGCACTCCGTAAGAAAGCACAACAAACAGAAAAATTATATCATACCCGAGGGCGAATACACAGACTGGCTTTATAAGCTAGGTCTTATGGATAAAAGGGGCATTGTGCCTGCCCACAGACAAAAGAAATTCAGACAGATAAATAAATTCCTTGAAATGCTAAAGGATGTTGAAAAACATATCCCCGAAAATTCCGTCATTATAGACATGGGCTGCGGCAAAAGCTATCTTACATTTGCTATGTACCACTATTTCAATATTATAAATGACAAAAATATTGAAATACGGGGTTATGATCTAAAAAAAGATGTTGTGGAGTATTGTAATTCGCTTGCGGACAAATTTGGCTTCAAAAGCCTTAAATTTTACTGTGAGGATATTGCGGACATTGAGAACATGGATGACAAAATATCCATGATAATAACTCTCCATGCCTGCGATACCGCAACCGACTATGCTATATATCACGGTATACGCTGGGGCTGCAAGGTAATGATGAATGTTCCCTGCTGTCAGCATGAGCTTTTTTCTCAGATAAAAAATGACAAAATGGATATTATGCTGGAGCACGGCATAATTAAAGAGCGCTTTTCGGCTCTCATGACTGACGCAATAAGGGCAAGACTTATTGAGCTTATGGGATATGATGTACAGGTAATGGAATTTATAGACATGGAGCATACGCCCAAAAATATAATGATAAGGTCGGTTAAGACCGACAAAAAGCCCGACGGACATAAAAAAGCCGAGCTTGAGGCTCTTATTGAGGAATATAATTTAAAGCCTACATTATATAGACTTTTATACGAAAATAAATAAAAAAGACAGAACATTGTGCTCTGCCTTTTTTATTGCTCTCCTATCATTTCAAGGAAGTCCTCTTCGCTTATTATCGGTATTCCAAGCTCTTTGGCTTTTTTGTTCTTTGAGGATGTGGAATTAATATTGTTGTTTACAAGGTAAGTCGTTTTTGCGCTCACGCTTCCCGTCACCTTTCCGCCCAGATCCTCGATTTTTGACTGCATTTCCTTCCTGTTTTTAAAAATATGCACATCTCCCGTTATTACAAATGTTTTTCCTTCAAGCAGTGTATTTACTTCGTCCTCGTCGCTTTGTGCAATGCGTATATACTTGAGAGCCTCGTCCAGAAGCCTGTTGTTTTGCTCTGAATCAAAATATTTGATTATGCTGTGAGCTATGACCTCGCCAAAGCCGTCTACGGCTATAAGCTCGTCAAATTCAGCCTTTCTTATTTCTTCAAGTGAATTTCTGTATTTTTTGCACAGAAGCTTGGCATTGCTTAGGCCGACATTGTTTATTCCCAGAGCAAATATAAAGTTGGGCAGGGCTATATCACGGCTTTTATCTATGGCATTCATAAGATTGGTATAGGATTTTTCGCCAAAGCCGTCCATGGCAATAATTTCGTCTTTGTATCTTTCGAGCTTGAAAAGGTCTGTATAATTATCCAGAAATCCCTTATCTATAAATTTTTCAATGGTTGCCTCAGAGAGACCTTCTATGTTCATGGCGTCTCTTGATACAAAGTGTTCAAGAGAGCATACTCTTTGCGCTCTGCAATTTGGATTTGTGCATTTAAGAGCTTTTCCGTCTCTTAAGCCTATTATTTCGGTTTCCTCTCTGCATACGGGACATACGGAAGGAATTTCAAGGTCATTACTTTTAGTAAGATTTTCGGCTACCTGCGGTATTATCATATTTGCCTTATACACCGTTATTTTATCGCCTATGCCGAGTTTAAGTCCTTCAATTATGCTGAGGTTGTGAAGGGAGGCTCTTTCCACTGTCGTTCCCTCAAGCTCCACAGGCTCAAATATTGCTATGGGATTTATAAGTCCCGTTCTGGATGTACTCCATTCCACAGCCAGAAGCCTTGTCTCGGCAAGCTCGTCCGCCCATTTGAAGGCAATAGAATCCCTGGGGAATTTTGCTGTTTCACCCAACGAAAGAGAATATTCCATACTGCTGAATGTAAGCACAAGTCCATCGGTGGCAAAGGGATTTTCGGGTATTTCCGCCTCGAAGCTCTTTACCGCATCCTCTATGTTGTCCTTATCCACTATTTTTCGCTTTACGCACTCAAAGCCCATCTTTTTAAGCCATTCAAATCTGCTGTTCTTGTCGTCGCCAAAGTCGATATTCTCCGCGCTTACAAGAGCAAAGGCTATAAAACAGACATTTCTTTCGGCAGCTATTTCTGAATTGAGCTGTCTGACAGTTCCGCTGCAAAGATTTCTGGGATTTTTATACTTGTCATCTGCATCCAGCTTTTCATTTATTATGTTGAAATCCTTAAATGAAATGACTGCCTCGCCCCTGAGCACAAGCTCGCCTTCAAAGCTTATTTTAAGCGGTATATTTTTAAAAAATCTGGCATTATGTGTGATATCCTCGCCTATTTCGCCGTTGCCTCTTGTGACCGCCCGATAAAGCCTTCCGTCCCGATAGGTCAAAACCACAGTAAGACCGTCCATTTTGTAGGAAAGAATACCCTTGTGGTCGCCCAAAAAGCCTTTGAGCGCTTCAACGCTCTTTGTTTTGTCAAGCGAGAGCATACGGCTTTCGTGCCTTACCTTTTTTAGTGAACTGAGTACAACGTGACCTACCTTCTGCGTAGGGCTTGAGGAAAGCACAACGCCGCTTTCTTTTTCCAGCGCACATAGCTCGTCATAGAGCCTGTCGTACTCAAAATCGCTCATTATCTCTCTGTCCTCTTGATAATAAGCTTTTGAGGCGTTATTAAGTATTTCAATAAGTTCCTGCATTCTTTCCATAGCTATTCTCCTTGAGTTTTATTGCGTTTATATTAGTATAACTCAAATTGGGATAAATAGCAAATTTATTTATTGAATATCAATTTTGTGCAGCAGCCGTCTTTGGTATTTTCAATATGCATCTCTCCGCCGTGAGCATCCATTATAGTCTTGCATATCATTATTCCCAGTCCGCTGCCTCCCGATTTTGTCGTGAAAAAAGGTGTGCCCACATCATTTATTATATCCTCCGATATACCTCCGCCGTTATCCTCTATGTCAATTATCACCTTGTTATTTTCAAGATATAGGCTTGTCCTTATAATGCCGTTTTCATTTATTGCCTCGGCAGAATTTTTATAAATGTTAAAAAGCAGTATGGATAGCTTTTTGTAATCTCCTTTAAGCTTTATATCGCCGTCTATGTCAAATTCAAAATCTATCTCCTTTTTGTCCAGAATAACAAATTCCTCGGTCACATCATATATCAGATCCTCGGGATATATGGTTTCGTTCCTTATTTCGGGCTGCAAAATCTCCGTATAGTCAGAAATAAGGCTGTTGAGCTTATTCAATTCCTTGTTTATTATATCGAAGTATCTTTCATATCCCGTTCCCGTGCATAGCTTAAGATGATCTATATTAGCTCTTATAAGCGCTATGGGATTTTTTATCTCATGCGCAAGAGCCGCCGCAAGTTCGTTGTTCATATATTTTATTCACTCTCCTAAGGCAAAAGTAATGTCTTGCCCACTATGATTTTATCGCTTTTAAGGTCGTTAAGCTCTTTTATGTCGTCAACTCTGGCAGAGCTGCCATATTTTGAATTGCTTATTTTTATGAGCGTATCTCCTGTTTTTACCGTATATCTCACAGGCTCGGCTTCTGCCTTTTCTTGAAGCGTAGTTTCCTCGGTAGTGGTCTCGTCGGTAGTCTGTACGGTGGTTTCCTGTGTAGCCGTATATGCCGCAAATACCTCTTTGGTGTTCTCAAATTCATTTTCAAGAGATGCAAGCTGAAGCTCAAGCGAGTTTATCCTCTCGTCATTCTGCACCAATCCAACGCCCATTATAAAGCAAACCAAAAGCATAACAAAGCTCAGACTTCCCAAAAGATTTATGGTACGTGTCTGATCCGCCTGTGAATAGTGTCTGCCTTTTTTTCGCTTTTTCGCAGATGTCACGGCTCTAGCCCTTGCACCTGCGTCGGCGGTGTCGCTTTCGTGCTCTTCTTCGGGCTTGTCCTCCTTTATCTTGTTTTCAAGCATATATTCATGCATACCTTCATTTTTTTCGTAATATACTATGTAACCCTTTATTGCCTCAAAGTTTTCCTCATTGTTGTTCCATCTGTAAAAGCCCGATATTTTTTCGGTAGGGTCGGTTATATAGAGGACCTGAAGTCCCTTTGCAATACACTGTTTCTGAAAATTACAAAGCTTTTCGCTTATGTAGTCCTCAAAGCCGGGCTGTACATATGCCCAGCCCACAACGGTGCAATCCTTGAAATAAAGCTCCATCTGTTTTTCGGCATATTGCCAGCTTTTTTCCGTAAGCTCGGGCATACCGTTTTTTTGTATGGTATATTTACCCTGTATAACGCCGTTTATAAAGAGCACATTGTCATCATTTATCGTAAGATTTCTGCCCACAAGAAGGGCGATTTTTTCACTTCCGTTCTGAGATGAGGCATATTGTTCGAGATATGTACCCGCGTAATCCTCAAGATATATCCTGTCATTTCCCGATATACTGCCTATTTGTTTAACATTGTTAGGTAAGCTGTTTGCTTCGTCATTCGTCATTCAAGACACCCTTTCGTTAATGATTTATGTAAAAATAATAGCAGATGACAAAAAAGTATTATGTCAAAGTATGTTGCCCATATACTATTTTCATCCGCAAATAATTTCAAATTAGGTGCGAAATGCCAAATACATATTTAATGTGATTTTGTTTATATTAATAAAAGAGGTGGTAAGGTGTACAGCGACAGGGAATATATATCGGTATCGGACACAAATTGCAGAGATATGCTCAGCAAAAGTATAAAAAAACACATTTCAAAGCGCAAGGACAATCACAATTGTATAGTTATATTCTGCATAGGCACCGACCGCGCTACGGGCGATTCTCTGGGACCTCTTGTAGGCACAAAGCTCAGGTCTTTGGGAATGGATAATGTTATGGGAACTATAGACAAGCCCGTACACGCCATTAATATGGACGAAAAAATAAAACAGCTCTACGACACCTACGACAAGCCAATGGTGATAGCCATAGACGCCTGTTTGGGGATATATGATCATATAGGCAGTCTCAGCATATGGGAAGGCGCTTTAAGTCCCGGCGCAGGGATATCCAAAAAGCTCTCCAAAATAGGGGATATATCCATAACAGGCATAGTGAACAAATGGAGCCTGAACGGCATAGATCAGCTTCGCAGCACAAGATTGTCCGTGGTGATGAATATGTCAGAGGTAATAGCTGACAGCATATATGACGCATTGAATAAAAGTATAAATAATTAATAATTAAATTTCAATTTATCTCTTGACAAAAAAAGGATAATTAAATATTATAGATATAAATGGATATATGATCTATAATTTAATCAGTAAAGGGGATAAGGATATGAAAAAAAAGGTAGTTGTTGTTTTGGCTCTTGCTCTTGCGCTCACAAGCTTCTGTGCCTGCGGAAAGAACGGGGATGCCGATTCAAACGGTTCGGATGAAACAGGTATAACAGGCGAAGAGGAAGAACAGTTTGATTATGTTACAATAGACGATTTTAAATCGCTCCCGCAGCTTGAGGCTCCCCAAACGGGAGATCCCGTTGCTGTGTTCCATACAAACCACGGCGATATAAAGGTTCGTCTTTTCCCGGAGTATGCTCCTAAGGCAGTGGAGAACTTTACAACTCACGCAAAGGAAGGCTATTATAACGGACTTACATTCCACAGAGTTATAAATCAGTTCATGATACAGGGCGGAGACCCCAACGGCAACGGCACAGGCGGCGAGAGCATATGGGGCGACGCTTTTGAAAATGAAGTTTCACTCGATATGAGAAATATAAGAGGCGCGCTTTGTATGGCAAATGCAGGTCCCAACACGAACGGAAGTCAGTTCTACATCGTACAGAATTCACAGGGCGCCGAAATGCAGGATGCAATAAAGAGCTTCAATATGGATGAGGAATATATAAACGGCAACCTTAAATTCAAGAACAAGGACGGAAAAACTCTTACAAACGGTGATGTATTCCCGCAGGAGGTAATAGACGCCTATATAAGCGGCGGATATCCTTATCTTGATCTTGGCTACACTGTATTCGGTCAGGTATATGAGGGAATAACCATAGTTGATGAGATCGCAGCTGTACCGACACAGAACGATAAGCCCATAGAGGATGTAATTATAAACAGCATAGATATAGGAACATATTGATAAAACAGTATATAATATATAAACCACCGATGCTTTGTCGGTGGTTTTATATTTCAGCTCGTAAACGCTATTATTCCTCTTGATATGCCTATGGCGCATTTTTGTCTGAAGCCTTCGCTGCTCAAAAGCTCCGCCTCCTCGGGATTACTTATAAAGGCAAGCTCCACGAGTATGGCAGGCATCCTTGTGAGTCTTAAAACGGCAAAATTGGCTGAAAATATACCTAAGTCCTTTGTGTTTATCTCCTCAACGAGAGCGTTGTTTACGGTCAGTGCAAGCTCCTCTGCGACCGTACCCGTTCTGTAAAAATATGTTGATGTTCCCTTGTAAATGGGATTGACATTGGAATTGCAATGTATGCTCACAAAGTAGTCGGCACCCCATTGATTTGCGAGAGCGGCTCTTTCCGAGAGGCTTACATTAGTGTCATCCGTTCTGGAATAGTTTACCGTATAGCCTTCCGTTTGCAGCAGTCTTCCCGTTTTAAGGGCTATGTCCAGATTTACATCGGCTTCTTCAAGCCCGTTTGCTCCCACAGCGCCGGGATTTGAGCCGCCGTGACCGGGGTCTAAAAATATTCTCATTTCTACCACCTGTAGTATATATATTTCATTATATGCAACACATATATGTATGGTGACGGTATAATTTAATCCAATTATTAAATAGCAATTATGAATTTATTAAGCAAATATTAAAGAGGCATTAAAATTGATTAAAGGAGGCAAATGTTCACAAAATATTCACACTTTTTGCTTAAAATGCTGATAAAATATTTTTGAAAACAGCAAAGGAGGTTTTTAATATGAATGAAGAATTTGAAAACACAAACGGAAATGAAAATGTAAATGAGTTTATTGACAATAAGCCGAATGATTCAGAAGCCGATGTGACCTCTTTTGAAAACACGGAAAGTGCGGAGACGGTCACGGGAGCATCTGAATATGATAACAGCGGCGAAAGCGAGGTTGTCTTTGCCGAGACTGCCTATAACGGCGATACGGAAAATACCGCAGAGGCAGAAGATAGCGGCAGGGCAGATGAACCCAAAGCTGCCGCCAAAAAATATTCATACAAAAAGAGCATAGCAATAGGTCTTGCGGGCGTGCTTTTATGCGGCGGTTCACTGGGCTATTGTCTCGGACTCGGACTTAACACATCAAAGGCGCTTACGGATGCTGTCACGGGAGGCTTCAGCTTCAACGATAATTCGGAGGATGCGGACGGAGAGGGCAATGTTGACGCTTCTCCCGCTGTCAATCTTGCGGCATCGGAGGACAGCATTGTAAAGGTGATAGACAGCGTAAAGAACTCCGTTGTAAATATTTCCATAAAGGCGCAGTCGGCAGCCGACTGGTTCGGTCAGGTATATGAGAGCGAAGGCTCCGGCTCAGGCGTTATATATAAGGTAGACGGAGATACCATATATATAGTCACAAATAACCACGTTGTGGAGGACGCAAACTCGGTTGCCATCTCCATAACGGGCAATGAACAGGTGAATGCAAAGCTTGTGGGTAAGGACGCTACATCCGATCTGGCTGTTATATCGGTTTCAAAGAAGGATCTTGCAGCAGCAGGTGTAAACGATGTTACCGCTGCCAAGTTCGGCAGCTCCGATAATATGGAGGTCGGCGAAAATGTAATTGCCATAGGCAATGCTCTGGGACAGGGCAAGACATCCACACTTGGCATAATAAGTGCACAGAACAAGGAAATAAATATAGACGGCAAAAAGCTTACCGTCATACAGACGGATGCAGCTATAAATCCCGGCAACAGCGGCGGCGCTCTCATCAATACGGCAGGCGAGGTCATAGGCATAAACACAGCCAAGCTTTCAAGCAGTGCCATTGAGGGCATAGGCTATGCCATACCCATGTCGGCAGCTCAGTCCATAATAGACACTCTTATGCAGAACGGCACGGTTGATAAGCCATATCTCGGCATTTCGGGCTATACGATAGACGATAGCTTTGAAAGGATATACGGCATAGACATACCGGGTATATTTGTATACAGCATAGAATCGGGCTCTGCTGCAGAAAAGGCAGGACTTCAGGTGAGCGATATAATAACCGCAATAGATGGAAATAAGGTGACGGATGTTGATGCTCTTTCAAAGGCTATATCCTCGCACAAGTCGGGCGACAGCATACAGCTTACCATTGTAAGAGACGGTATGAAGGAAATGACTATAACAGCCGTATTGCAGAATCAGAATGAACAGTTCTGAAAGGAGGGTAATATCAGATGATGAAATATATCAAAAAAATAGCGGCAGCTGTGGTTGCCTGCGGAGTAATAGGACTTTGTGTGGGTGCAGTAATACCCGTTACCACACAGGTCATAGAGAACAGACAAAAGCCTGCCGTTTCGGATGATGTTGCGCTTCTGCCTTCCGAAAGCGATGCGGATGTAAGAACGACAATGGATGAGGCATCCCAAAATACCGTTGAGATAATAAAGAAGGTACAGCCTTCTATAGCGTGTATAACCACCATTACGGAGGGTATAAGCTATTTCAATATGGCTTATCAGAGCAAGGGCGCAGGCTCGGGCGTTGTTTTCCATAAGGACAGCGAAAACGCTTATATCGTCACAAACAACCATGTTATTTCGGGCTCGTCAACTGTCAGCATATCGCTAAACAACTGTGACCTTGTAAATGCCAAGCTTGTGGGCAAGGATGCAAATGCCGACCTTGCGGTAATATCCGTATCATTGAGTGACCTTGCAAAAGCAGGTGTAAGTAATGTTCAGGTAGCTGAATTCGGCAACTCCGAGGAGGTCAAGGTAGGCGAGACAGTCATAGCTATAGGCAACGCATTGGGCGAGGGCAATACAGCCACAAAGGGTATATTGAGCTCACAGACAAGAGATGTCAATATTCAAGGAACAAAGCTTACCGTTTTGCAGACAGACGCGGCTATAAACCCCGGCAACAGCGGCGGCGCGCTTGTAAACAGCAGAGGACAGGTAATAGGTATAAATACTGCAAAAATATCTATGACGACCGTTGAGGGTATAGGCTACAGTATAGCGTCCGATGTTGCAAAGCCCATCATAGAGGAGCTTATGAATAGCAAGAGCACGCCTACTCTCGGAGTTTACATCACAAGCATATCCGCAGAGATAGCTCAGCAGAACAATCTTCCGCAGGCAGGCGTAAAGATAGAGCAGATAATACCCGGCGGAAGTGCAAGCTATGCAGATATACAGCCCGGAGATCTTGTTACCTCGTTTAACGGAACACCCGTATTCAACACAGAACAGCTCATGTCGGCTGTCAAGAAGTGCAAGATAGGACAGACTGTAAATATTACTATCGTAAGAAATGGTCAGACAAAGACAGTTTCCGTAAAAATGCGTGAAAGCGCAGATAATTTCTAAAATAAAAAGATCCACCCGTAAATCGGGTGGATTTTTTATTTTAGCCGAGAACCTCTTTAGCTATGTCTACAGACTGCTTTGCATCCTTTGAATAATAGTCGGCGCCTATTTTCATGGCGTATTCATAAGTGAGAACAGCTCCTCCCACCATTATTTTGCAGTCGCAGTTATTCTCTCTCAAAAGCTTTATCGTTGCAGCCATAGAGCCAAGCGTTGTGGTCATGAGAGCGCTCAGCCCCACAAGGTGACAGTTGTTTTCGTTAACGGCTTTAAGGACATCCTCATACTCCACATCCTTGCCAAGATCAATGACATTGTAACCGTAGTTTTCAAGCAGTACTTTTACAATATTCTTGCCTATATCGTGTACATCACCCTTTACGGTAGCCAACACTATAGTGCCTTTTTCAACTGTGCTGTCATTTGAGGATGCTATTTTCTTTTTAAGCACCTCAAAAGCCTCCTGCGCAACACCTGCCGAGAGTATGAGCTGCGGAAGGAATATCCTTCCCGTTTCAAACTCTGTGCCCGCCTTGTCCAAAGCAGGTATTATCATATCATTTATTATTTGCATGGCGTCATGCTTTTCAAGCAGAACGGTCGTTATTTCTTTTGCCTTTTCCTTTAGCCCTTTTTCTATGGCATATTCCAGACTATAATCAGCGTCCTTTTTTTCGGGCTTTTCCCGTACATCGGAACCGTAGTGCTCTATAAATTCACTTGAATTTTTGTCATGGCAGGCAAGCAGCCTGTAAGCCCTCACTGCCCCCGTCATTGCCTCCATATTGGGATTTATTATGGGAAGGTCAAGCCCCTTTGTGAGCGCCATTGTGAGGAAAGTGCTGTTTATAAGCCCCCTGTTGGGCAGTCCGAATGATATATTGGACACACCCAGAACGGTCTTAAGCCCCAATTCCTTCTTAACTCTTTCAAGAGCGTTAAGCGTTTCCATTACCGCTTCCTGCTCTGCTGAGGCGGTGAGCGTAAGGCAGTCTATGAATATATTCTCCTTGGATATGCCGTATTCCAGAGCCCTATTCATTATTTTTTTAGCTATTTCAAATCTTTCATCAGCTTTTTTGGGTATGCCGTTTTTATCCAATGTAAGCCCAAGAACGGCAGCTCCGTATTTTTTTATCAAAGGAAGTATTCTTTCAAGGCTTTCGTCCTCGCCGTTCACCGAGTTCACAAGCGGTTTGCCGTTATAAACTCTCAGAGCCGCCTCCAGCACCTCGGGGTCGGTGGAATCTATCTGCAAGGGCGTGTCCGCTATACCCTGAACAGCCTTTATGACCTTGACCATCATTTCCTTTTCGTCTATGTCAGGCAGTCCCACATTTATGTCAAGTATCTCTGCGCCGCCCTGTATCTGTTCCACAGCCTGACCGAGAATATACTCTATATTTTTGTTTTTAAGCGCCTCTTTGAATAGCTTTTTACCCGTGGGATTTATTCTTTCGCCTATTATTCTGGGCTGATCTATTACAACAACGGAAGTAGGCGAACATATAGCCGCAGGAATGGTTTTTTCATTTATTGCATGCGTCAGCCCCGAAAGTATTTTTACGGTCTCCTTTATATAGTCGGGATCCGTACCGCAGCAGCCGCCTACAAGCTTTATGCCGTATTTATTCATTTCGGCTATACTCTCGGCAAATTCCCTTGCGCTTACATTGTACTCACCGGTAACGGGGTCGGGCAGACCTGCGTTTGGCTTTACAACAATTGGCAGTCTTGTCCACCTTGAAAGCTCTTCTATTATTGGTATAAGCTCCTTCGGACCCAAGGAGCAGTTTACGCCTATCGCATCCGCTCCAAGCCCCTCCAGAGTGAGAGCCATAGACGCTATGCAGCAGCCTGTAAATGTCCTCATATTTTCTTCAAAGGTCATAGTGACTATAATAGGCTTGTCGCTGTTTTCCTTTGCCGCAAGCAATCCCGCCTTTACCTCGTAAAGGTCTGTCATTGTTTCAAGCACTATTATGTCTGCATCCTTGCCCGCAGCTATCTGTTCCTTGAATATTTCATATGCCGCTTCAAATTTAAGCGTTCCCGTGGGCTCCAGCAGCTGACCTATAGGACCGATGTCAAGAGCTGTGAGCGCACTTGTGCCTTCACAGGCTTTTTTTGCGCACCTTACAGATGCCTTTATGACCTCGCTTACGCTGTATTCGCTTTCCTTTAGCTTGTAGCTGTTGGCTCCGAAGGTATTTGCATATATAATGTCGGAGCCCGCTTCTATATATTTCTTGTGTATGCTTATTATTTTGTCGGGGTCGGTTATGCTCAGAATTTCGGGTATGCCGCCCGGCTTGAGCCCCATTTTTTGGAGCATTGTGCCCATAGCGCCGTCTAGTATTATATAGTCCTTTTCAAGCAATTTTTTAAATTCCACAGTGAGCACCTCTCTTTTTGTATTGACAGCTCTTATTCATACTGCATATTGCGCAGCCTCTTTTCTGCTTTGGAAGAGGCTTATTTGATATGCCGATTATTGCCGTCACTGACTTGCGGGGTATAAGTATATTGCTGTCGTTGACGGTCAGACCTATCTTTTTGTCAGCATTCAGCGCCTTTATAAAATTTCTCTGTATACCTATGGGCAAATCGCCGTAGCCCGGCGAAAACCTAAAGGTAGTGTATTTTATGCCGCGTTCCTGTCTTATTTCCTCCTCGGCAATGTCGCAAAGCTGCTCGGTCATAGCGCTTGCCATAGCGTCGGTTATCAGCGCAGAAGTAACATCCGTAACATTCAGAAGATTCATAAGCTTGTCCGTCTTGTCCGAGAGCGTTGCGGCAAGCAGTATCACGCTGTCACACTCCGCAAGATGGTCCAATATACTTTTTCCCACCAGCACAAGTCCGGTATTTTTTACCGTTATGCCGTCGGTCTTTTCTATATCGGCTATCCTATAGCAATATCTTGGCTCGGCAGAGGAAAGAAGTCTTTTCTCGCATTCCGATATTATATCCTTGAGGTTATCTATATCTATATTGTCCTTATAGCCCATATATCTGAGCGCCTCATCTATATTTATGCTGTCGATTTTGACCATATTTTGCCTCCGACACGTTCTGAAAGTCATTTTATAACATTTTAATAAGTATATCACATTTATTTATAAAGGTAAATATTAAAAATTTATTTTGTATGCTCAAATTAAACATTGTATTACTTGTAAAATTGTGGTATTATAATATAAATCAGATCAATTTATACGGGAGAAAAATTTATGAAGGTTGGTTATTTAGGCCCTGAGGGTACATTTACGGAGCAGGCTGCAAGGCTTTTAAGCCCTGCGGACAGCGTGCTTGTGCCGTATCACAGCTTCGCAGATGCCATGAAGGCTGTCGAAGCGGGCGAGACGGACGAGGCTGTAGCTGCCATAGAAAATTCAATAGAGGGTGTGGTGAATGCGGCGATAGACTGTATGACATTTGATGTGGAGCTATATATACAGCAGCTCCTAATAATGCCTATAGAGCAGTGCCTTATAGCAAAAAAGGGCACCAAAATATCGGATATCAAAAAAATAATGAGCCATTCCCACGCAATACCGCAGTGCAGGAATTTTATAAATGAAAATCTTCCCGATGCTGAAATCGAAACAACAGCATCCACGGCGGGAGCTATAAAGGCAGTCGCCGAGGGAGAGAGCAATATTGCGGGCATAGGCGCTCAATGCGCTGCCGAGCTCTACGGGCTTGATGTGCTTGCAGAGGGCATACAGGACACTAACGACAACTTCACGGAGTTCGTAAGACTGTCAAAGCAAAAAAACATAGGCTACGCAAACGGCAACAAGGCTACAATATGCTTCTCCACAGCCAATAAGCCGGGCGAGCTTCTTAAAATGCTCGATATATTCTCCATATTTGATGTGAATATGTCAAAGATATTTTCAAGACCTATGAGGAACAGACCTCTTGAGTATGTGTTTGTCATAGATCTGGATGTGGATGGGAACTCCGACGATATAAAAGAAGCTATCAGGCTTCTGGAGCGTAAGACCACATTCTGCAAGAATTTAGGCTGTTATCCCATAATAGACAAAAGGTTGAAAAAATAATAAAAATATGTTATAATATTTTATTCGACAAAAAACAGATCATATGTACTAAGAGGAGATGTTATTAATGAACGAGCGTATTGCTGTTCCTTTCCCTTATGTAGGGCTTGATACGGCGCTTAACATAGTTGAGTACAATTCTGTCTACAAAAAGTGGGTGGAGGGCTTTAAGGATATAAAGACCATATTTGACCTTATGCCCGAATTTGATGCGGACAAAGCCGAGCAGAGAGCGCTTATAGGTGAAAAATACTATGACCTTTATACTATGGCTGACGGAGAGGGCATAAATGTTATATTCATTGAAAATCCGTATATAAACAGTAAGGGTATGCTCTGTACCAATATACTCATAGGTATGGTCATAATAGACAACAGCATAGAAATACAGGAAACTATGGACGAAATAAGGTATCCCCATTTCTGTGCCATAATCGAGAGAAAAATAAACGATTATTTCAACAATCTCGGCGGCTTTGTAAGAAAGTACGAAAGCGGAAAATATCTCTTTGTGCTTAACAAGGACACATTGGCTCAGCTCAAGGAGGATAAATTTTCACTTGTCGAGACTATAGGCAAGCTCGACATGGGAAACGATGTCCCCGCCACGCTCAGCATAGGCATAGGCATGAACGGAAATACCGTCAACGAGAGTATGGCATATGCAAGGGGCGCGCTTGACCTTGCTCTCGGCAGAGGCGGCAATCAGATAGTTATAAAGGAATCCGAGGACAGCTATCAGTTCTTCGGCGGCGATGGAAAAGAGGTCAACAAAAATTCCAGAGTAAGAGCCAGAGTAAAGGCTCAGGGACTTGTAGAGCTTATGCTTTCTGCAAGAGATGTCATAGTTATGGGACATAAAAATCCCGATCTTGACAGTCTTGGCGCAGCTGCCGGAATATCCGCAATAGCCAAATTCTATGACAAAAAGTGTTATATAGTGCTCAACAAAATAACGAGCAGTATAAAGGCTCTGTACGAAAGGCTCTCGGATGACGGCAGATATGAAGACACATTCATAAATAACGAAGAGGCTCAAAAGCTTATAAAGCGGAATACTCTGCTTATAGTCGTAGATACGCACAGACCGTTCCTTACGGAATGTCCCGAGCTGTTGGATAGGGCAAAGAGTATAGTTATGCTCGACCATCACAGAAAGGCTACCGAGGCTATAGAAAACTGTGCTTTAATATATCATGAGGCATATGCTTCGTCCACCTGCGAGCTTGTTACCGAAATGCTCATGCATATAAAGGGAATAAGGCTCACAAGAACGGAGGTAGACGGACTTCTTGCGGGCATTACCGTGGACACCAAGAACTTTGCATTTAAAACGGGTATAAAGACATTTGAGGCAGCCGCTTATCTCAAAAAGAACGGTGCGGATACGGTTTCTGTCAGAAGACTTTTCAAAAACTCGTTTGACGAATATATGGCGCGCTCAAGTGTTATAAGAAATGCCGTTATAATATACGAGGATATGGCGCTCTCGGTGCTTGACAGCAAGGCGGAGCTTGACAATCCCGTTTTACTCATTGCTCAGGCGGCAGACGAGCTTTTGAATATACTTGGCATAGAGGCAAGCTTCGTACTCTGTGAATTTGAAGGCTCCGTAAATATAAGCGCCAGAAGCCTTGGCAAGATAAATGTGCAGAAGCTTATGGAAAAGCTGGGCGGCGGCGGTCATCAGGCAGGCGCAGCTGCGCAGCTTGAGGGCGTTACCATAGATGAAGCAATAGAAATGCTCAAGCAAAAAATAGAAGAATATCTGGAGGAGAAAAATTAATATGAAAGTAATTCTTTTGGAAGATGTCAAGAATGTCGGCAAAAAAGACCAGACAATAAACGCAAGCGACGGCTATGCAAAGAACTATCTTATACCCAAAAAGCTGGCTGTGGAGGCTACGGACGCCAACATAAAAAAGCTTGACAGAAAAAAGGCGGACGAGGCGGCAAAGGCAGCGGAGGAGCTTGAAAAGGCAAAAAAGCTCTGTTCCGAAATAGAAGCCAAAACAGTTGATATAAAGGTAAAGGTCGGAGGAAACGGCAAGCTTTTCGGAGCTGTCACAAATAAGGAGGTCTCCGCGGCTTTGAAGGAACAGTTTGACCTTGACATAGATAAGAAAAAGATAACCGTAGAGCCTATAAAGACAGTAGGCGATTCGGAGGCTTCTATAAAGCTCCATCCTCAGGTGAGCGCTAAGCTCAAGATATCGGTATCGGAGCAGTAATATACTTAAGGAGGCAGTATCATGCCCGATAACAGCAATGAAAATTCATATATCAACAGAATACCGCCTCATGACAACGAAGCCGAACAGATGGTGCTTGGCTGTATGCTCTATCCCGATGACGAGGGCGTCAGAATTGCAGCCGAAAATCTTTCGGCAGACGATTTCTACAGTCCTGCGCACAGGCTCATATTCAATGCCTTTCTGGATCTTTATAACAGCAATAAGCCCGTTGACTTTGTTATGGCTAAGGATAAGCTCGAAGCATTGGGCTATATGGAGCAGGTGGGCGGAATAGAATATCTCGTTAATCTTAGCAATCTTGCGCCCACAACTGCCAAAACAAAGTTTTATACGGACATAGTAAAGGAAAAGTCTATATTGAGAAGGCTCATAAAGGCAGGGGACGGCATTTCATCCGCGGCATATGACGGCAGCGAAAGCTCGGACACTCTCATAGTGAAGGCAGAGCAGAGCATACTCGATATCTCACGCAATATAAACAGGGAAGACTTTGTATCAATGGATAAGATAATGGCTCAGGTCATAGAAAACATTGACAAGGTGACCCGTTCGGGTAGTCGCATAACCGGCATAGAAACAGGATTTAAGGACTTTGACAGACTCACCGCTGGACTTCAGAATGCAGACCTCATACTTATTGCGGGCAGACCGTCTATGGGCAAGACGGCTTTCGGACTTAATATCGCACAGTATGTTGCGGTCGAAAAGAAAATACCCGTAGCTATTTTTTCACTTGAAATGTCCATGCTTCAGCTCGGAAACAGAATGTTATCCTCACAGGCGCTTGTGGATTCGAGCAAGCTCAGAGTGGGAAATCTGTCTCCGCAGGAATGCGACAGCATAGCTATGGCAATGGGTACGCTTTCTGCCGCGCCCATAGAGATATATGACACCCCCGGCATAAATCCCATGAGCTTGAGAGAAAAGTGCAGAAAATTGAAGCTTGAAAAGGGACTTGGTCTTATAGTGATAGACTATCTCCAGCTTATGGAGGGCTCGGGCAGCAGAAACGAATCAGATCAGCAAAGGGTATCCTTTATATCCCGTTCACTAAAGAATATAGCAAGAGAGCTTAATGTGCCTGTAGTAGCGCTTTCTCAGCTTTCAAGAGGTCCGGAGAGCAGGACAGACCACAGACCTATGATGTCGGATCTGCGCGAATCGGGTGCCATTGAGCAGGACGCCGATGTGGTATGTCTGCTTTTCAGAGAGGAATACTACAAAAAAGACGATCCCGATGTCAAGAATAAGGGCGAGGTCATAGTCGCAAAGAACAGAAACGGCTCCACAGATACCATAAATCTTACATGGAAAGGGCAGTATACCAGGTTTTTCGATACGCTTGAAGAAGAAATACCCTATGACATACCTCCCGATATGCAATGACAACATAAAAAACGGTACAGATATTTTCTGTACCGTTTGTTTTTTATATTAATCAAAGTATCTGATACATTTCCAGTAAAAGCTTCTTTGTGTCCTCAAAGCTTAAGCAGGGATCTGTTATGGATTTTCCGTATATATGACCCTTTATGTCATTGCCTTGATTTCCGCCCATAATATAGCTCTCTATCATAACGCCCTTAACAAGCTTTTTGAGCCTGTCACTGCATGAGCGTGAATGAAGTATATCCTTGACTATTCTGGGCTGCTCCGTATGTATTTTCTTTGAGTTGGAGTGGTTGGCGTCCACTATAACAGCGGGATTTGCATACTTTCCGGCATCATACATATCGGCGGCAAGTATAAGATCCTCATAGTGATAGTTTTGTATATGCACGCCTCGTCTGTTTACCGAGCCTCTCATTATGGCATGGGCAAGGGGATTTCCGCTGGACTTCACCTCATCATCACCGTATATGAAATCATGGCTCTGCTGAGCAGCTCTTATGGAATTAAACATAACGCTCAGATCGCCGCTCATGGGATTTTTCATGCCCACAGGCACATCGATACCGCTGGATGTGAGCCTATGCTGCTGATTTTCAACACTTCTTGCGCCTATGGCTATATATGAAAGAATATCGTCAACATACGGAAGATTTGAGGGATAGAGCATTTCATCGGCAATGGGAAGACCTGTTTCCCTTATAACTCTTAAGTACATATTTCTTATAGCCTTTATACCCTCTGCCATGTTCGGCTCTCCGTTGGGGTCGGGCTGATGCATCATTCCCTTATAGCCTTCGCCCGTTGTTCTGGGCTTTCCCGTGTATACCCTCACAATAGTGAATATTTTGTCGCTTATAAGCTTGCTGACCTCCGAAAGCCTGCGTGCGTAATCACACACGGATTCCTCCTCATCAGCCGAGCAAGGACCTACTATAACTATAAATCTGTTGTCTCTGCCTTCAAAAATATCTCTGAGGGCTTTGTCGTTTTCGTCCTTTATCTGCTTCAGATCGGGAGTAAGAGGAGTCATTTCCTTTATCTCCGCAGCCGGACGCATTTTTCTGACTTTTGTAAAACTCATATCATTACACTCCTTAGTTTTTGCTTTACTTAATAATATATATTCTTTTTGTCTATAAGTCAAGTATTTATATTATTTTTTTGAAACAAAAAATAATATGTTATGAATGCGATATATTAATAAATATTTCAAATAACTATTGTAATTAAAGCCAATAAATGGTATAATAAATTAAAATATATACAAAAGGAAAGGAGATATTTTTATGAAGTTAGGCAACATTATTGTAGGTCAGTCGGGAGGTCCCACGTCAGTTATCAACTCCAGCCTTGCGGGAGTATTTCAGGCTGCAAAGGAGCTTGGCGCACCAAAGATCTACGGCATGAAAAACGGTATAGAGGGTCTTTTGAATGAGCAGTATATAGATATGAGAGAATATCTTAAGGGCGACATGGAGGTCGAGATCCTCAAGAGAACTCCCTCGGCATTTTTGGGTTCATGCCGTTTTAAGCTCCCCACAGTTGATAAAAGCCCCGAAACCTATGACAGAATAATCGAAGTCTTAAGAAAGCTTGACATCAAGCATTTCTTCTACATCGGCGGCAACGACTCCATGGACACCATTAAGCAGCTCAGCGAGTATGCTGCGGCAAAGAACATAACGGATATCACATTCATGGGCGTACCCAAGACTATCGATAACGACCTTGCCGTTACCGACCATACTCCGGGCTACGGTTCTGCGGCAAAGTATATAGGCACTACTATAAAGGAGCTTTCAAGAGACGCTGTGGTTCAGCTCATAGATATCGTTACAATAGTTGAGATCATGGGCAGAAACGCAGGCTGGCTTGCAGCTGCAGCAGCTCTTGCAAAGGGAGAGGACTGCGAGGGCGCAGATCTTATTTATCTTCCCGAAACAGTATTCGATATCGACAAGTTCCTTGCAAAGGTAGAGGATATCCACAAGACAAAGAAGCAGGTGCTCGTTGCCGTATCAGAGGGCATCAAGGTTGCTGACGGCAGCTATGTATGCGAGGCAGCAGCCGCAAATAAGGCTGTTGACAGCTTCGGACACAAGACTCTCGGCGGTACCGCTTCAACACTTGCCGGTATAATTGCCGATAAGTTCGGATGGAAGACAAGACCCATAGAGTTCAGCACAATACAGAGATGTGCAAGCCATATCGGTTCTCTTACCGATGTAAATGAAGCCTTCCTTGTAGGCGGTCAGGTTGTTAAGGCTGCGGCAGAGGGCGAAACGGGCAAGGTTGGTATCTATGTAAGAGTATCCAACAAGCCTTATATGATGAATACGGATATATATGATGTAAATGCAATAGCAAATGTAGAGAAGACTGTTCCCAAGGAATGGATAATAAACGACGGCACATACCTTTCACAGGAGGCTATCGACTATATGAGCCCGCTTATCCAGGGCGAGGTATGTCCTTACATGGTAAACGGTCTGCCTAAGCACATCAAGCTTTGATGTCTGAGGCAATACACTTATGTTTTACCTTTGATCGTTATAATAGCCACAGTTTTTATCTGTGGCTTTTATACTGAAAAGCTTAAGGAGTATGTAAAATGCTGCTGAAATTATTTTTGTTTATGTGCGAGGTCAAGAACAGAGTAATTAAAAACGACCTCATGACCTACGCCAATTCGCTTACATTCAGACTAATATTGGCAATCTTCCCGTTCCTCATTGCACTTTTGACGCTGCTGGGCTTTTTAAATCTGCCCGTGGACAGAATAACAAATACCGTAGTTGAGGATATGCCGAAGGAAATGGCAGATATGATAAGCTTTTTTATAAGCGATGTACTGAGAGAAAAACGCCTCAGCCTGCTTTCATCGAGTATAATAATTGCCGTGTACAGTGCCTCGGCGGGCATACACACAATGGTAAAGGGCGTCTGCGCGACATTTGAAACTCATGAGGACAGAAATTTCTTCAAGACAAGATTTATAAGCATAATACTTATGCTCGTTTTTGTTGTTATAATAGTGGCGACATTGTATATAACCATTTTTGGCGACACCATAAACAGCTTCTTGGAAAGCAGAAATATAGTACGCCATATACCCGATGTTGTAACAGGCTCGCTTATGCATATAATAATCGCAGTCATAATAGCTATTTTCCTTGTACTCTTGTACAAATTCTCGGTCAATATGCGTATAGGGCTCAAATATCTTTTGCCGGGCATAGTGTTTACTATGGCAAGCTGGTTCATAGTTTCAAAGCTTTTCAATATATATATTTCAAACTTTTCCAGATATTCCGTCATTTACGGAAGTATAGGCGCCATATTTGTGTTTGCGCTTTGGCTTCTGCTGCTTTCGGTGCTCATACTCGTAGGCTCGCAGATAAATGCGGTGCTGTATGATAAGGATTTTATGGGCAAGCTGAACAGACATTTCAATGGCGGTATAGACAAGGGCATATATTAAATAAATATTCTTCTCTAAATACGGAGATATAAAAAAGAACCCGATATATTCGGGTCCTTTTTATTTTAAATTAACAGTTATGTATCAATTATGGGGAGCGCCAACAGGACAATTTCCTGCACAAGCTCCGCAGTCGATACAAGAATCTGCGTCGATAACATACTTACCGTCGCCCTCGCTTATAGCGCCAACAGGACAATCTGCTGCACAAGCGCCACAGCTGATACAATCATCACCAATAGTATATGCCATAATGAAGCACCTCCTTAAATATTAGTAAGTTTAACTTACTTAACTATATAATATAACATATTGAATAAAATTTCAAGTATATTTGTGTAAATTTTATAAAAAATATTACATTTTATTCCTTACTATATTAATAACATAATAAACAACAAATATAAAGAACAGCCTCAAATCAAAGGCTGTTCTTTTAAATATTATTTTGCAACTATATTGCATATCCTTCCGGGGACATAAATTTCTTTTATTACGGTTCCCGTAAGCTTATTGCCAAGTGCTTCCTTTGCCGCTGCAAGCACTGTGTCCTTGTCGGCATCGGCAGCAACCGTAATGTTGGCTTTTACTCTGCCGTTTAACTGAACGGCAATGTTTACAGTGTCCTCTTTGAGCTTTGACTCATCATAGCTCGGCCATACGGAACGGAATACCGATTCCTTGTGTCCGAGTATTTCCCATATCTCCTCTGCAATGTGCGGAGCGAAGGGCGAAAGGAGAACAGTAAGGCTTTCAAGCGAAGCCATATCCACGCCGCCTGCCTCTTTGGCAACGGCTATGAGCTTATTTGTAAACTCCATAAAGCCCGAAACAACCGTGTTAAGCGTAAGAGCTTCAAGTCTGTTTGTTATCTCATATATCATCTTGTGCCTTGCTCTTTCAAGCTCAGGCGTAGTGTCAATGATCTTGTCCTTGTATTCGTCAACAAATTTCCAGAGCTTATTGAGATATCTGTATACGCCGTCTATACCGTTGTCATCCCATTCGGAGTCAAGCTCGGGAGGTCCTATGAATAGCTCATACATTCTCAGAGAATCGCAGCCGTAAGAATCAACCATTTCATCGGGCGAAACCACATTGCCCTTGTTCTTGCTCATCTTGGCGCCGTCTTTTGTTATCATACCCTGATTGAAAAGCTTTTTGAACGGCTCATCAAAATCCACAACACCTATGTCATATAAGAACTTGGTGTAAAATCTTGCATAGAGAAGATGCAAAACAGCGTGCTCTATACCGCCGACATACATATCAACGGGCATCCATTCCTTAAGAGCCTCTTTGCTTGCAAGCTCCTTGTCATTATGGTTGTCACAGTATCTAAGAAAATACCATGAGGAGCCTGCCCACTGGGGCATGGTATTGGTTTCTCTCTTTGCGGGACCTCCGCAGCAGGGACACTTTACATTTACCCACTCGTCAATTGCCGCAAGCGGAGATTCGCCCGTGTCGGTTGGCTTATAGCTTTCTACATTGGGAAGTATAACGGGCAGCTCCTCCTCGGGTACGGGAACGATACCGCACTTCTCGCAGTGGATAAGCGGAATAGGCTCGCCCCAGTATCTCTGCCTTGAGAATACCCAGTCACGGAGCTTATAGTTTATAGTCTTTTTACCGAAGCCCTTTTCCTCCATATAGTCGGGAACCTTTGCCTTTGCCTCCTCGGAGGGCATACCGTTGAATTCGCCCGAATTGATCATTATACCGGGCTCTGTATACGCCTCCTTTAGGTCATTATCTTCCTTGCCGTCCTTGCTTATTACCTGTATTATAGGCAGGTCAAACTTCTTTGCAAACTCAAAGTCTCTGTCATCATGTGCGGGAACACACATTATAGCACCCGTACCATAGTCGGCAAGAACATAGTCCGATACCCATATGGGCGTCTTTGCTCCGTTTAGGGGATTGATACCGTAAGCGCCCGTAAATACGCCCGTTTTTTCCTTGTCGGTCATTCTGGACACATTTGACTTTGTGCTGGCGTCAAAAACATATTTATCTATAGCGTCCTTATATTCGGGCGTTGTTATTTCCTTTACAATGCTGTGCTCCGGAGCAAGCACCATGAATGTGGCGCCGTAGAGAGTATCCGGTCTTGTGGTATATACCTTTATTGCCTTGTCCGTGCCGTCAACGGGGAAGTCTATCTCTGCGCCGTAGCTCTTGCCTATCCAGTCTGACTGCATTTTCTTTACCTTTGCAGGCCAGTCGAGCTTGTCAAGGTCGTTGAGCAGTCTCTCTGCATAGTGAGTTATCTTTAACATCCACTGTCTGAGGTTTTTCTTTGTAACCTGAGAGCCGCAGCGCTCGCATACGCCGTTGGTGGCTTCTTCGTTTGCAAGTACACACTTACAGTTGGGGCACCAGTTAAGGGGCATTTCCTTCTCATAAGCAAGTCCGTTTTTGAACATCTGCACAAATATCCACTGTGTCCACTTGTAATATGCGGGGTCTGTAGTGTTTATCTCTCTGTCCCAGTCATATATAGCGGCAATGTCGTTCACCTGTCTTTTGAAGTTTGCAATACTCTCCTGTGTTGCGACCGATGGATGAGTTCCCGTCTTTATAGCATAGTTCTCGGCAGGCAGACCAAAGGCATCCCAGCCCATGGGATGAAGTATCTCATAACCCTGAAGTATTTTGTATCTGCTCACAACATCGGAGAGAACATAGCCTCTCCAGTGACCTACATGAAGTCCGTTGCCCGAGGGATACGGGAACATATCGAGGCAGTAATATTTTGGCTTATCGGTATGAGTAGGATTAACGGGATCCTTTTCCCATCTTTCGCGCCATTTCTTTTCAATTTCCTTGTAATTGTATTTTGTGCTCATTTAATATTTCCTCCATAGTAATATTAATTTTATATTATACACCCTAAAGGAATAAATTTCAAGTATATATTATATCGGTATATTTCTTTTATTCAACAAATTTTCTGAAAACATTGATAGTATTTTCTTTTGTTTCCTCCGGCATGGGCACAAAGGATATATAACACTCTCTGCCCTCATAAAGCCCGTATTTCTTTAGCATTTTGGAATCCTTTATATTAAGCGCCATAGGCATGACCTTGCCGGAATAGGGGTCTGTGGCGTAGAGCACAAGTCCTTTTGCGTCATATTGTGCTATTTCCTCCGCTGAAAGATAGTCGCTCAGCGGCGCTACATAGGTAGACTCTATAAATGTATTTGTGTCCTCCTCTGTGCCGAAAAGCAGATTGAACTGCGAGGCAAATATATAGGTGTTGAATTTTTCATTTAACTGCGCCTCGACCATAACGTCGGTGCCGTCCGCATAGAAGCTCTGCACATCTACCGTATATTCGTCCGTGTTAAGATCAAACATTGTGTTAAGCTCATTTGTCATTGTCTCTATATCTGCCATTGAAATGAACTGGTCATACATGGCAAGTCCGCAGTATGTCTGCGGATGAGGCTTTATAAATATGGTGTATATAAGAGATATACCGGCTATAACACAGAATGTTATCATAAATATCCTCAGCCTGTAATATTCCCATATATGCTCTATCTTTCCTCTTGTGTCAAGCTCCTTGAATGTCATTTTCAGTCCTCAACTTTCTGCGATGATATTTTGAGTATGGCACGGGGCAGGGCGTCCTTTGCCGTTCCCCAGTCCACATCCTTGTATTTGTGGTCAAATTTGTTTGTAAAGTGTTCTACCTCTTTTTCAAGTCTTCTCATGTTTTCAAGCTGCAAGGGCACCACTATATCTATAAATTCCTCATAGGCGGATGCGTTAAGCTTCTTCTGCGCCGTCTCAAGAAGCATCTTGAAAT
Source organism: uncultured Clostridia bacterium (assembly GCA_947627425.1). Lineage (GTDB taxonomy): Bacteria > Bacillota > Clostridia > Lachnospirales > CAG-274 > Gallispira. Next base: position 64,212 of record CANQVZ010000002.1, read on the forward strand.
GCTCAAGACAGAAGCCTTTTGAATTTTTAACCTTCTCCTTAAGCTCGTTGTCCTTCTTCCACATAAAGAAAAATGTATCAAAATATCTGTCAAAATCGGAGCTTATCTTGTTGCAGACATAGCAGGAGTCAAGCACTCCGTCTATATAGGGCGATACCTTGTCCTCACCCTTGGAGCCCTTTGAAAAAAGTCCCTTCTTTCCTTCGCCCTTAAGCTCAGGACAGAGCTTTTCCAGATCAGCACAGAGCTTCTGTATATGCGTATGAAGCATAAGCGCAACACCGAGCCTGTTCTGCTCCTTATACATCATATCATAGTGCTTTTTGCAAAAGCCAAGCCTGTTCGTTTCCATACGGATATCGTCCTCCATGTAAGATGCCCCCAGCATATAGTCCACGGCATCCTTTTCAAGCTTATGGTACATATTGCAGAAGGGGCACTCTCCGCCCTCCTCAAAGCCTTCGTTTACGGGTATAGTATAAATTTGTTCTTTCATGTAATTATCACCTCTTTGTGTAATTATATCATAAAATCAAATATTATAAAAGAGTTTAATTAACCTTATTGCAAAAAAAGCCGAAATTTGATATATTTATTATTGATATGATACGGAGGAAAAAATATGAGATATACGGAAACAGAAGGAAAAATAATACTCAGCGGGCTTGATAGCTTCGATATTTCACAGATATTGGAGTGCGGGCAATGTTTCCGCTTTGAAAGACTCGGTGAAAAGGAGTACAAAATAATAGCTGTGGAGCGGGCGCTTTATATAAAGCAGAACGCGGACGCAGCGGAGCTTTATCCCTGTTCGCTCTCGGACTATGAAAATATATGGCGAAATTATTTCGATATGGACACCGACTACGAAGAAATAAAAAATAAGGTGTCGGTCAACGATGAAATAATGCAAAAGGCTGTGGAATACGGAGGCGGTATAAGACTTTTAAATCAAGAACCGTATGAATGTCTTATAAGCTTTATTATTTCACAGAATAACAACATACCCAGAATAAAGGGAATAATAAGCCGTATGTCCGAGAAATACGGCACGGCATCGGACGGAGAATTTTTATTTCCCACTCTTGAACAGCTTGCCGATGTAAGCGAAGCAGAGCTTTTTGAGCTTAGAATGGGTTTCAGAGCAAGATACATAAGGGATTGCCTAGATAAGCTTATATCGGGGAATGTAACGTTTGAAAGTGCAAGCGAACTCTCTACGGATGAGCTTTTGTCAATGCTTTTGCAAATAAAAGGCGTAGGTCAAAAGGTGGCAGACTGCGTTATGCTTTTTTCATTGGGCAGACGCGAGGTTTTTCCTACCGATGTATGGGTGAAGCGCGTCATGGAAACTCTTTATTTCGGAGGAGAGGAGACCGATATAAAGACGATTCATGCCTTTGCAAGGGATAAATGGGGCGAGCTTGCGGGCTATGCCCAGCAATATCTCTTTTATTATGCCAGGAGTCTGAAAATAGGAACAGAAAGGAAAGATAAATAATGCTTGGAACTGTAGTTAATGTTATAGCTATAATAATATGCGCCTTGATAGGACTTGTTATAAAGGGAAGATTCAACGAAAGGATGCAGGAGATAACAACGCAGGCAACGGGGCTTGCGGTGCTATTTGTGGGCGCTTCGGGAGTGTTCAGCCGTATGATAAACGAGCCCTGCGATCCCGTGCTCTTTGTCATAAGTCTTGTTATAGGCGGACTTATAGGCACTATCATAGACATAGAGGGCAAAATGAAAATGGCAGGCGACTTCATAGAGAGCAAATGCAAGGGCGGAGAGGGCTCCGTTTCAAGGTCGTTTGTAGCCGCAAGTATACTCTACTGTACGGGCACAATGGCAATACTTGGCTCTATAAACAGCGGTATATATCACGACTATGCCATACTTTTCACAAAGAGCGTGCTTGACGGCGTATACGCTATAATTTTTGCATCCACAATGGGCTTCGGTGTTATGTTTGCGGCTGTTTCCGTACTCATATATCAGGGAGCAATTACTCTTGCGGCAGGCTTTGTGGAGCCTTATCTCACGGGCGATATAATGCGCGAAATATCGGTTGTGGGCGGCATACTTATAACCGGACTTGGTATAGATATGCTGGGTATAAAAAAACTAAAGGTCGCAAACCTTCTGCCCGCCGTCATTGTGCCCGTGATATATTATGCCGTTGTATATATAATTAAATAACATAAGTAATAATTGAGCCTCGGAGGTTAATATAATATATCGAGGTGATATAAAATGAGTAATGTGATATCAACACAGCTTTTCAGCTGGGCATTTTACGGCGTTGTGCTGTTTTTGCTCTGTCTTGCCTTCGTGAACAGATTTCGGAGGCTTGCGGGCTTTTTTATGCATGGTATAATGGGTTCGTCATTTATACTTATTATCAACTGCCTTATGTGCCAATTGGATATATGTCTGGGTATCAATTTTTTTACGGTGAGCTTATCCGCGCTGCTTGGGCTGCCCGGTATAGGACTTATGTATCTTATGCTTTACATATTATAAAAATAAGGAGTACAACAGATGGCATTCATAAAAAACCTTACCGAAAAATTACTTGAACACGAATACCGCATAATACCGAACTTTTACAACAGCAAAAGCATAGGCGATGATACGGAATATATAGGCTTTTTAAAGCAGTCGGGAGCTATGCTCTACGGAGTTGTGCTCATAAATGCCGACAAAAAATATGACTGTATTGGCTTCTGCAAGGATGCCGTAAACAATTATTTTGCCAGGCTAAAAAAGGCTATAGTAGTCGTGCTCTTTGTAAGTGATGATCCGAACGAGGAGCTTTTGGATTTTGCCGAACAGGATATAGAGGACTACACGGAGGATATCATAAATATAATATGGATAGCGGACACCGGTCAAAAGAAGCTTATAGTAAGGGGCAGTCAGCCCAATAAAATACTTGATTTGGACAAGCTTATAAATTCATCCTTTGGCAGTGAAGGATATACGGCGGCACAGGATATATCCACGCTATATGCCAAGACCTCCGACAAGAGAAAAGCCGAGATCAAAAGCGGCAATATTTATCTTACCTATGCGCTCATACTTATAAACGGCTTTATCCTCGCCATTGATATGCTGTGTAAAAATCTGTATGGCTTCAGCCTTTCCGACGGCGGAGCGCTCAGCAGAGAGCTTGTTTTGTCCGGCGAATGGTACAGAATTATAACCCATTTCTTTTTGCATGGCGGATTGATGCATTTTCTGACAAATGCTCTCTCGCTCTATATTTTCGGAGGAAGGACAGAGAGATATTTCGGTAAGCTTAAAATGCTTATAATTTACTTCCTTTCGGGTCTGGGCTCGGGCTTGCTGACTGTACTTTGCACGACCTCTGCAGCTGTAGGCGCATCGGGGGCTATATTCGGACTTATGGCATCGGTGCTCGTATATACAAGGCTAAAAAAGCGTTCTGCCGACGGAATTGACACATATTTATTGATAATATTTGCTATAATCGGCATATTAAGCGGTTTTATGATGCCCGATGTGGACAATTGGGGACACATAGGCGGATTTATAACGGGTATGTTCACGGCGTTTGTCATTATGAAAGGAGAAAACAATGGAAAAGTTCAATAGAGCAATGGAGGAAGAAAGCAGGAAGAAATTCGGCGACCGCAGAGTGGTTTTCGGCGACGGCAAAATAAATGCGGAAATTATGCTCATAGGCGAGGCGCCCGGGGGCGAGGAGGAAAAACAGGGAAGACCCTTCGTAGGCAAGGCGGGAAAAAATCTGGATGAATTTTTATATATAGTGGGGCTTGAAAGAGAGGATATATATATATCGAATGTAGTCAAGCTTCGTCCCTTCAAGCTAAGCCCAAAGACAAATAAACCCGTAAACAGACCTCCCGACAGAGAGGAGCTTGATTTTTTTGTGCCTTATCTTCACAGGGAAATAGAGCTTGTAAAGCCCAAGCTAATAGTAACTCTCGGCAATTTCGCTCTGAAATATGTGCTCATGGACAAGTCCGTCGTTATAGGCGACTGTCACGGACAGCTCATAGAAAAGGACGGCAAAAGGATATTCCCATTGTATCATCCCGCGTCCGTCATATACGACAGGGCAAAGGGACCCGTATATCTGGAGGACCTGCACAAGCTTAAGGAAATATTATGAAAAGAAAGCATTACATATTTATTCTGGCAGCGCTTATCATAGGCGCTGTTATACTAAAATTTACAATAGAATTATGGCAGCCGCTCGTGCCTCAATGCGTCATATATAAAAACACGGGCTTATATTGTCCCGGCTGCGGCGGCACAAGGGCAATAATAAGCCTTTTGAACGGACACATAATAAAGGCTTTGATATACAATCCCGGAGCCGTTGTGCTGGTCATAGTCATATTACTTGCGCTCATAGGCAAGATAACGGACAAAAAAATACTGCCCGAGAAACTATCTTTCTGGGCAGTTGTACTTGCTGTAATATTTATATATTATATTTTAAGGAATTTTACATTGTTTTAGGCTGTATTGCGGCAGGCATATTGAATATGGCGCCGAGACTTCCGAATATTATCATAAAAGCTCCGTAGAGCAGGAATATTGCAAGACCTATACAGCATAACACAATTCCCACAGCCGCTGCGGTTTTGTTGGCGGAATTGTTTTTAAGCGCGAATATACCCACTATAAGGCCTATTATGGATGAGATTCCCGCAGGCACAACGGTACAGCAGCATATGACCGAGAAAATGCCCAAGCCAAGACATACTATGCTTAAAAGGGAGCTTTCGGCATATACCGTGTTGTCGGCATTTTGCGCGTTGTTTTGCTGTGAATAAGAACTGCGCTGTTCCGTGCTTGGGGTATTGCTTTCATTTATATTGCGTGTATTTTCGGGTATGCTGTCGACAACCTCGTCGTTCTTGTTATTATATTCGTCTGCCATGCCATACACCTCCTTATTAAATAATATCACATTTACGGACATAATTCAATAAGCTGATTGCAAAAAATATCAATGAGGTAAAAAATATGAAAATGACAACACTTTGTTACATTGAAAAAGACAACAAATATCTTATGCTGCACCGCATATCAAAGGAAAACGATATAAACAAAGACAAATGGATAGGTGTAGGAGGGCATTTTGAGGACAGAGAAAGTCCCGAGGACTGTCTCATAAGAGAGGTAAGGGAGGAAACCGGTCTTACGCTTAAAAGCTACAGCTTCAGAGGCATAGTCACTTTTATGACCGACACATATGAAACGGAATATATGTGTCTTTACACTGCCGATAAGTGGACAGGCACATTGAAGGAATGTGACGAGGGTATGCTGGAATGGATAGACAGAAAAGATGTCCTCAAGCTGGAGCTGTGGGATGGAGATAAAATTTTCTTAAGACTTCTGGATGAAGACCGACCGTTCTTTTCATTGAAGCTGAGCTATGTGGGAGAAAATTTGGTCAATGCCGTGCTTGACGGCAAAGTTTTGATTTAATTTTATTGCAGATAATAATATTTTGTTATATAATGTAAATAAATAATAAATTATGACTAAGGAGGTAACTATTATGGGATTAATTAAAGCAGCGGCAGGTTCTCTCGGCGGTGAGCTTGCGGATCAATGGAAGGAATACATCTATTGCGACGCAATGGACGGCGACACTCTTATGCAGAAGGGCGTCAAGAAAACGAACGACAGAAGCTCCAACACAAAGGGAAATGACAACATCATAACAAACGGCAGCAGAGTAGCCGTAAATGAAGGACAGTTCATGCTTATAGTGGAGAACGGCAAAATTGTCGATTTTACATCGGAGGCAGGAGCTTACACCTATGACACGGGCACGGAGCCTTCGCTTTTCGACGCGGGATTTCAAGGGCTTAAGGACAGCTTTAATATGGTAGGAAAGCGTTTCACCTACGGTGGACAGCCTGAAAACGATCAAAGAGTCTACTTTGTAAACACAAAGGAAATAATGAACAACAAAATTGGCATAGGAGAGGTGCCTTTCAGAGATTCCGAGTTTGGTTTTACCGTTAAAATACAGGGCTACGGCAATTATTCCTACAGAATAACAGATCCCGTTATGTTCTATACCAATGTATGTGCAAATGTCGAGAATAGCTTCAAAAAATCAGCCATTGACGAACAGCTCAAGGCGGAGGTACAGTCCTCATTACAGCCCGCACTCGGTAAAATTGCGCTCAAGGGCATAGCCTATGACCAGCTCCCTCTCTACACAAAGGAAATAGCGGCAGAGCTTAACACAGAGCTTTCGGATGACTGGACAAAGCTTAGGGGAATATCCGTAGTTTCCGTTGCCTTTGCGTCAATAACCGTTGACAAGGAAAGCGCCGACAAGATAGCACAGTTCCAGGAGTCCAGAGTATATACCAATCCTCAGATGATGGGCGCAAGACTTGGCTCTGCTCAGGCAACTGCTATGGAAAATGCGGCTGAAAACCCCAACGGTGCAATGGGTGGTTTTGTAGGCATGGGAATGGCTATGAATGCAGGCGGAACAAATGCGGCACAGATGTTTGCTATGGGCAATAACGCGCCTCAGCAGCAGAATACCGCTACGGGCTGGAAATGCGAGTGCGGCGCGGAGAACACGGGAAAATTCTGTTCCGAGTGCGGAAAGCCAAAGCCCGGAACCGACAAATGGACCTGTGAATGTGGCGCGGAGAACACAGGTAAATTCTGCTCGGAGTGCGGAAAGCCCAGACCGTAAGGAGGTATGAGTCAATGGCTAAAAAAATACTTTTTATCTTTCTTTTGGTATTCTCTGTGATGGCTTTCCCCATTGCTTCCGATGCCGACCTCGGAAACTTCAATAATTACAGCTCCGATTCGGGCGGTTACAGCGGCGGAGGCTACAGCGGAAGCTATGGAGGCGGTTACAGTGGTTATGGCAGCTATGGCGGAGGAATACGCGTTGTTCCAAGCGGTGATTCCGACAGCTCGATCATGGAGTTTGTACAAGCTTTAATAGTGGTTATTATTTTTGCTGCGATCATTATTTCCAATGCGAAGCGCAATAAAAACAAAAATACCGGAAATTCCGGAAAAACCGTACGCCAGGGCTACAATGTCATTGTTCCCGACCATACGGAGGAGATAGTTGCTGAAATACACAAGAACGATCCCGATTTCTCCTATGAGAAGTTTATAGGCTGGGTAAAGGAAGTGTTTGTTACGCTCCAGAATGCGTGGAGCAACAGATACTTTGAAAAGTGCAGACCCTTTGAAAAGGAGGAGCTTTATGCTCAGCACATCTCTCAGATACAGGAATACAAGGATAAAGGCTGGATAAACAGGCTTGACAGACTCAATGTCAATCAGTCCTATCTCTTTAAATATACTCGTGACAGTGAGTATGAATATCTCACCGTTTATATTCAGTCCAGGATGTCCGACTATATCATAGACGAAAAGACAGGCAATGTCATAAAAGGCAGTCCCGATGCCGAGTATGAAATGAAATATCTCTACACATTTATAAGAAAGAACGGTGTCAAGACTGACCCCGCCAAGAGCAACAATTCCGTTGTTGCCTGCCCGCATTGCGGAGCTCCCACACAAATAACAAGCGCGGGCAAGTGTGAATACTGCGGCTTCATTGTAACTACGGGTGAGTATGATTGGGTACTCTCCAATATCGAGGCTATACACAACGAAACGGGCGTAGGAAAAGGCGGAGTGATTATAAGATAAAATCAATACAAGCAAAAGCCTGTCTTTTGACGGGCTTTTGCAGTTTAAAATACTATACAAAAGAAAGGAGTAAATTATGGGAAAAATATTAGGACTCGACATTGGAATAAACAATGTAGGTTATGGAATAATAGACAGCGACAGCGGTGAAATAATAAAGTCAGGCGTAAGACTTTTTGAAGAAGCCAAAAGAAACGCAAATGAGGATCGTCGGGGCTTCAGATGTATAAGAAGACAGATAAGGAGAAGACATCACAGGCTTGAAAGGATAAAGAAATGCTTTTCAAAGTATGGACTTCCTGTTGATGCGGTAAGTACAAATCCATATGAATTAAGGCGAAAAACAATTTATGAGCGTGCAGAGCTTTGGGAGGTATCTGCTGCGCTTCTTCACATTGCCAAGAGAAGAGGCTCGGTTCTTGATGTTCCCGAAGAACCCTCTGCCGACACCAACGGATTTTCAACTAAAGAGCAGATAATGGAAAACGACAAGGCATTAAATAATAAGTATGTATGTGAGGTACAGCTTGAATGGCTGAGAGACAGAAACAAAATAAGAGGACATGAAAATGTATTTCGTCTTGCTGACTATGTTAAAGAAGCAGAGGCAATACTGAACAACCAAAGACAATACCACAATGAAATTTCGGATGATTTTATTAAAGAGTACCTTGACATAATGCAATCTCGCAGAATGTACTATGACGGACCCGGTTCGGAAAAATCTCCCACTCCGTACGGACAGTTTTTTTATGATGAGCAGGGCAAGCTTCAGCACATAGGTATGATCGAGAAAATGAGGGGAAAGTGTACATTTTTTCCGAATGAGCCAAGAATTGCCAAAATGACTTACACCGCCGACTTATTCAATTTGCTCAACGACCTCAATAATATAAGATTTAATGGCAATAAATTGTCATTTGAGGATAAACAATACCTTGTTTCGGAATATGTAGATAAAGGGAAAAATATCACGCCCAACATAATTACAAAATATATTAAGTCAAAATATAAAGATGATATGGATGATGAAATAGATGAACATACTATTTCGGGCTTCAGAATGGATCTAAAAAATCAAAAGCCCATGATAACCGAGTTCAAGGGATTCAAAATATTAAAAAAATATATAGACAGCGAGGCTCTTCCGACATTTTTATATGAAGATAAGGCTATAGCAGATGAAATTATAGAAATTCTGACATCTTACAAGGATATAAAAAATCGTGAAGAAAAGCTCCGCGCCTTGTTGAGCAAATCTCTGAACGATGAAGATATGAAAAACACTATCGAAGTTTTGTCGGAGGATACCAAGTTCAAGGAATATCATTCGCTGTCAAGAGCTGCGATAGAGTGTATTTTGGACGACTTATGGCACACAAATGACAATCAGATGCAGCTTTTCACAGAAAAGGGCTTTTTCGAGACCAAAAGCAAGGCAAATAAAGGCAAGAATATCGTGTTTGACGATACCGCAATATTGAGTACTGTTGCCAAAAGAGCCCATAGAGAAGCTATAAAAATTATAAATAAAGTCAGAGAATTATACGGAGAATTAGATGGAATTTCCATTGAAATGGCAAGAGAAAAGAATTCCGAAGATTTGAAAGATATGTATAAAAATATGCAGAAGCAGCAGGGTGAACTCGAAAGCTATGTCAAGGAGCAATTCCGGGAAAGCGACCTGAGCAGGCTTGCGCTCACCTCTAAACAGTGGCTCGCTATCAAACTTTTAAGACAGCAGGATGGAAAGTGCATATACTCGCATAATCCTATAAATATCTATGATATTAAGGAAAATTTCAGAAGGTTTGAAATAGACCATATTATACCTCTTTCACTGTCTTTTGATGACAGCCTGAACAATAAGGTGCTTTGTTACAGAGAGGAAAATCAGGCAAAAGGGCAGAGAACACCTTTTGAGTATTATTCATCCGGAAAAGCTAAAATAAGCTACACGGAGTTCAAAACGGAAGTTCTTAGGCTTTATAAAGGCAACAAGAGTAAGCTTAATAATCTGCTTGAAGAAAGAGATATAAAATTCAACGATGAGCTTCAAAAGCAATTTATAAACAGAAATCTTGTTGACACAAGATATGCTGCCAGAAGCCTCATGTCTACTCTGAAGGATTATTTTAAGGCAAACAATATAGACACAAAGGTATACAGCATAAGGGGCAGCTTTACCAATTCATTCAGAAAGGCATCGGGAATAAAAAAGGACAGAGACGAATCCTATGCTCATCACGCTATCGACGCTCTTATTGTAGCAAGTATGGCAAAACGCATTCCTTCATTCAGCCAGATCAGGAAATATGCCAGCAATGACAATGGAGATATATTTGACAAGGAAACAGGAGAGATTTTTGCCGATAAGACATATTTTGATAACATAACTCTCCGTTACATACATGAGCTTTCATCTTATGACAATATATGTTATTCCCATAAGGTCGACAGAAAGGTCAATAGGGCGATTATTGGTAAACAAACAATTTATGGCACAAGGACAAAGGACAATGACGAATACATAATAAATAAATATTCAGACATATACAGCCTTGATAAGAAATCCTGTACGGAGCTTATAAAGAAATTGAAGGATACTCCGGATAAGTTCCTTATTTATGTGAATAACAGGGAAGTCTATGAACTTATTATGCGTATAATTGACGAATATAAAGACGCAAATAATCCATTCTTGGCATATAAAAATGAATATGGCTATATTCTTAAAAATGGCAAGGTTCCCGTAAAGACTTTGAGATATTATGACAGAAAGCTGGGAACTTATAAGGATATATCAAATAAATATATAAATCCAAAAAATAAGGTAGTTATGCTTCAAATGCAGTATATCAGAGTTGATATATATAAATGCGAGAAAGGCTATAGATTTGTTGCACTTCCTTATATGGAATTTTTGCCTAAAGGCAATAAGTATGTTATAAGCAAGGAAAGCTATGAAAGACTTAAAGCTGAGTCAAAGATAGATGATAAAGCTGAGTTTTGCTTTAGTCTGTATAAATTTGACGAATTTATGTACAAGATTGCTGTAAAGAATGAGCTTGTTGAGAATGAAGCTATATTTATTGCTGTTTCAAACAGGCTCACAAACAAAATAGAAATCGACTTTGTTGATAAAAAGAAAAACGAACAGAAAGAAGGGATCAGAACTCTTGGCACATTTAAAGATATAGTGAAAATTAATACTGATGTCCTCGGCAATAAATATTATATAAAAAAAGAAAAAGGTCCAAAATTATCTTTACAAGAATAAAAAAGTATGCTATAATATTATTGCAGTTTGAGAGAGACTGCTGCTATACCTAATTTTGGGATAACTACTAAAATAAGGGTTTATCCCGAACTCGCCCCTATTATTAGGGGCTTTTTCTATTTCTTATAAGGAGATGATTTTATGAGCTGAAGGATAGTATACATTGAAAAAGCTGACTCAATGCAGCTTTATCTGGACAATCTACTTGTAAAAAGAGATAATGAGAAGGCAATTATACCCTTAAGTGACATTTTTAGCATAATAGTTGATAAAAATGATGTGGGTATAACAGGCAGATTAATTAATAAGCTGGCTGAATACAGAATAAGTATTGTTTTTTGTGATGAAAAACATATGCCCTGCAATTATCTTATGGGACTTAATTCCTATTTTAAGACTTCGCAAGTATTGTTTGAACAGGTAAATTGGAGCATTGAAAATAAAGAGATTATTTGGCAAAAAATTGTTAAACAAAAAATACATAATCAAAAGGAATTATTGAAGTATCTTGATCGTGATCAAAACGCAATAAATTATCTTGACTCATTTGAAAACACTGTAGAGATAGGAGATAAGACAAACAGGGAAGGTCTATCGGCAAAGGTTTATTTCAGGGCATTATTTGGTGATGAATTTATTAGAGATGTTGATAGCTTTTCGGGATATAATTCAGCGCTGAACTATGGATATTCCATATTGCGAAGTTGTGTTGCCAGACATATTGCAGGTAATGGGCTGCATCCATCGCTTGGAATATGGCACTCAAGCCGATTTAATCAATTTAATCTTGCTGATGATTGCATGGAGATTTTCAGACCCATGATCGATATGTGGACTGTCTTAAATTTTGACAACGGTGTTATATTGGACAGGCAGCATAAACTTGAGCTTGTAAATTGTATGAATAATAAAATCATTATAAATAAGGAAAAAAGAACACTCATCAATATTATCGGTATGTATGTATCTTCTTTAATAAAAGCCATGTCATCGGGCAATGAAAATGATCTTTTGTCTATGGATAATGCGATCTATATATAGATTTATGAGATTGATTCTAATGTTTGACTTGCCTATGACAGAAAAAGAAGATGTGAAAATTTATACTGATTTTAGAAAAAATTTATTAAATCAAGGTTACGTTATGCTCCAATATTCAATTTATGTCAAGTGTTATCCTAACAAAACCTCAGCTATGCAGGGTATGCAAAGAATTAAAAGTATTGTGCCCAACAAGGGAGCTGTAAGAGCAATAATAATAACCGAGGCACAATATCAATCAATGGCAATATTGGTAGGAGGCAAAAGCTTTCAAGAGGACAACGTTACCTCTTGTCCGCTGACTGTATTATGAGGACACTTTCAATTTTAAAAGATAAAGAGGAATATACACTTGCATTTTCAAAACTTACTATTTTACACGGATATAGCAATATTTGGTATGATATTGTAAATTGCATAAAAGAATTTTTTTATGGTAAAAATTCAGACACAAAGCTTTGTTTAGACACTGTTGCAATTAATAAAAAAGACTGGGAATGTATATTTTTGAGTTTCTCGGATTCAATATCTTTTTCGGATAAACTCACATTAAAATCTCCTATATATTTAAAGCTTTTACAGCTTGTAAACGAAAATACAGATATTCTCGAATATACTATACTCCACAATTCATGGTTCGATTTCTGTGATACGCTTACAGACATATTTAAAAATCAAATGAACAGTCTTGACTTAAATCTTAATTTACAATACAATGACATTCCTGTTTCTGCCATAGTTTCTAATCTTAAAATAGTGTCTGACCAAGATTTATTGTTTTTTGACAAAAGACTCATTCTTCTTAAATGGTTTTTATCTTCATCGCAGACAAAATGCAGAATTATAATTATTGAATATCCCGAAATATATGCGGATAGTAAACAGTTGAATAATTTACTTGATATAATAAATCATAACAACAAAAATGAAACTTATTTTATTTTGATTTCGGGATATGAGTTTAAATGTGAATACTGCAAAAATATAATATTAAATGATTCAATCTTAAACGAATATTACATTAATTTGTTTTGTGACAAAGTCAAAGAAAGTTTACCGTTTATGTTCTATGAGTATGAGTTTACTTTTTCTGCAAAATTTCTGGTTGATTTTTTGAACAGCAGTTCCTTTTATTATGAATTTAACAAAAATAGTATAAAATGCCAATATATCATAATATATTTATGCAAAGCAATCGGAATCAATATTGAACTTGAATACATTAAAAATAACGATGTGAAGGATTTTTATAATAATATTTGATTTTTCTGTCTTTATGATGTATAATAAGTTTGAGGTTTTAGTACTCTCTCAAAATTAGGTATAGTAAAACCTCAAATATACGCTGACATCTTTGCCCTCAGTTTTAGTACTCTCTCAAAATTAGGTATAGTAAAACTAATATGTTTTTTGCTAGTGGATACACTAGGTTTTAGTACTCTCTCAAAATTAGGTATAGTAAAACTAAACGAATGTGATAACTATGTTAAGTTAGTTTTAGTACTCTCTCAAAATTAGGTATAGTAAAACAAGCGAGGCTACGCTCTATGCCGACAATGCGTTTTAGTACTCTCTCAAAATTAGGTATAGTAAAACTTACTCGTTTAGAGGTAACACAGTCGCCAAGTTTTAGTACTCTTTCAAAATTAGGTAAAACAAATCAAGAGGTGAACCATGAAAGCAAAAAAATTTATTTCAATAATATTATCTCTCAGCATTTTTATGGCTGCGGGGTGTGGAAGTGTTGACACATCCGCGCAGGGGCAGAGCTCTGCAAGTGGCTTTACCGATGTGGCAATCACGGCTTGGTACTACGGCACCGTTACGGAAATGGCACAGAAGGGCATACTTTCGGGCTATGATGACGGCAGCTTCAAGCCCGACAACACAATAACATCGGCGGAATTTACCACTATACTTTGCAGAATAAAAGGTCTTTCGCCAAAAAGCGCGCAGACCTCGCATTGGTCGGCTCCTCTTATGCAGGCTGCTCTAGATGCGGGCTGGTATGACTATGACGAAAATCCGCCCACGGGCGAGAAATATGACCAGCCCATAATAAGACAGATCGCAGTCAAGATACTTATGAAGGCTCTTGCGGATAGCTTCAGCTATGACTACAATGTTGAGTCAGCTAAAATGAAGGATTTTTCAAAGCTTAGCGGCAGATATTATGATACCGTTCTTGCGGCATACAGCGCAGGAATTGCGGGCGGCGACAACAACGGCAACTTCAATCCGGACAAACCGCTTACAAGGGCCGAAGCCTGTACGCTTATAAAAAGGGCAATGGATAAGTATAACACGGCAGTTTCAGCGACACCTCAGACCTCACAGTCCTCACAGCCTGCCGTAACGCCTCAGCAGACGGCGCCTGTTTCAACCGAAGCAAGGGCAGGGGGAGTGAGCCAAAACGGTCAGCTCAAGGTCGTAGGCACACAACTTTGCAACGAAAGCGGAGCTCCGGTTGTTTTAAGAGGCATGAGCAGTCATGGCTTGCAGTGGTTCCCGCAGTTCGTGTCGAATGAATATATAAAGGCTGTAGGCGACAGAGGCGCAAATGTAATGAGATTTGCAATGTACACATCCGAGAACGGATATATACAAGATCCCTCCGTGAAGTCAACGCTTACAACTGCTGTTGACAATACGCTCAAAAACGATATGTATGCCATAATCGACTGGCATATATTAAGCGACGGCAACCCCATGACCTATGTGAATGAGGCTGAACAGTTCTTTAAGGAAATGGCAGCAAAATATAAGGACAGCAAGGGCATAATATATGAAATATGCAACGAGCCTAACGGCGGCATAAGCTGGAGCGGAAATGTAAAGCCATATGCGGAAAGAATTATTCCCGCAATAAGAGCTATAGACAACGATGCAGTGATACTTGTGGGCAACCCACAGTGGGATCAGGATCTTGACAGCGTTGTTGCGGACAGATTGAGCTTCGATAACATTATGTACACCTGTCATTTCTATTCGGGCACTCATACTCAATGGCTCAGGGACAGGGTTTTAAACGCCGTTAAAAACGGCATACCCATATTTGTTTCGGAGTGGGGCACAAGCGATGCCAGCGGAAACGGCGGAGTATTTGCCGACGAGACACAGAAGTGGATGGAATTTCTTTCCGCAAATAATATAAGCTGGTGCAACTGGTCTCTGTGCGACAAAAACGAGACCTCCGCTGCTCTTGTGCAGGGTTCAAACGCTTCGGACGGTCTTAGCGACAGCGAGCTCAGCGCATCGGGCAAAATAGTTTTCTCATACTTCAATAAATAATATTTATTTTTCAAATGTATCCTCCCATTTTTGCGGGAGGATATTTTTTAGAATTATTTTATATTTGGTACTTGACATTACATAGTAGTTGGTGTAAAATAATAGTTGAAAGGAGGAATAGGATGAATGTACAGTTTAAAAAGGGCGTTCTGGAGCTTATTGTTCTTTTAAGCGTTGTAAAAAAGGATATGTACGGCTACGAGCTTGTGGCAGAGGTGTCCAAGATAGTGGATGTAAACGAAGGCACTATATATCCCTTGCTTAAACGCCTCACAAATGAGCATTACTTTGAAACCTATCTCAAGGAATCAACGGAGGGTCCTCCCAGAAAATATTATCATCTTACGGAGGGCGGTAAGATATATATGAATAACCTAAAAAGGGAATATCTGGATTTCTTCGGCAGGGTAAGTAAATTTATAGAGGAGAGTGATAATGATGACTAAAAACGAGCTTGTTACATATCTTGAGAACAGACTTTCCGTGCTAAACAAGGCGGAGAGAGACGATATAATAAACGAATACCTCCAGCATATAGAAAACAAGCTTTCGGAGGGAATGACGGAGAGCGAGGCTATAAATACGCTAGGCAATATAGCGGACATGGTAAACGAAACACTTTCCGCTTATAATGTAGATCCGGAATATGACAGCAATTCGGGACAGTCCACAAAGAAAAAGGGAGAAAACATAAAAAACATTATTTCAAACGGAATTGTTAAAATAAGAGCCGCCTTGAAGGCTTTTACCGATTACATACTCGGACAGAAGGCATCGGAGCTGCTTTTGTTCCTGCTCAAGACGATAATATTGTTCTGTATTTTGTGCGCTCTTTTCGGCGCAGGCTTTTTAGTCGTTGAATTGCTTATTGAAGGTCTTGACGCTTTGACGGGAACTCGCGATATATTTGAAGTTGTGCTGAATGTTTTATACATCATGATTGTTTTTCCGACATTTGTATATATATTTATAAGATATATTTCCATGCACATAAAGAGAAATAAAAAGGCATCGGATGTTAAAACGGATTTTTCCGCCATAAAAAAGACTATCGGAGAAAAAGCCGACGAGTATAAACGCGAAAGAGAAGAAAGGCGTCAAGCAAAAGAAGCTATGAACAGAAGCTTTTATAAAGATATATGTTCTTTTGTCAAAAGACTTGTTTCATTTCTCATAAAGGCGGCTGTATTTTGCATTAAGCTGTTTTTTGTGCTTTTCTGTCTTATACCCGCAGCGTTTATGCTCATGGTCAGTATAGTGGTTTTTGCCTTTCTGCTGGTTTTTGCCGTTATGGGCTATCCCTGCATAGGCTTTTGCATAGCTATGCTTGGCTTTGATATGTCGGCGGTTTCAATATTTGTTATTCTGATAAAGATTTTGTTTTTCAGAAAAAAGGAGGTTGCTGCAAATGAGTAAATTTTATAAAATTATGCTTATTATCCTTCTTGCGGGACTTGTCATAACGGGCATAGGCACAGCCGTTGCCGTTATGGAGGTGTACGGTTTGGAATATAAGGGCGAAAAATATGACAATACGGACATTGAATATACGCAGACAGAGCTTGAACTGCCCGATAATCTGGCAAAAATATTCTATACCGACTTCAACATGGAATTTACGGAGGATGAGACCTTGCCGTATAATAAGGTCATTATAGAGCTGGGACACAGAGCGGACTATGAGGTAGAGCCAAATTGTAATGTACAGACAGACCTGTATCTATATAATTTTTCTACGGACAATAAGTCAAAATATCCCGTCAACAAGCTTGTTATAGGTTGGTCGGCTCACAGTGATTTTGAGGAGTTTGATATTTTCAAGACCTTTCTGGATGACATAAAGAACGGAGAAATATATTCCTATGACAGACCCTTGTCCATGAATGTTACAATAAGGGGTTCAAAGGCATCGCTTGAAAGATTTGCTCTTCTTCCCGACAACTACGAGCTTCGTTATTATGATAAAGAAGCGCTTGAAGAAAGCGAAGAAAGCGTTATTGACGAGGCTGAACAGGAACAGATAAGCGAAAACATAGAGGCAAGAGACAGCAGCTCGGTTATTGAGCCCGAGCGCATAATAAACAGCGATGAGGGCGCAAGCGTATATACTGCGCCCGAATACGAGGAAGGAGAGTTAAAGCTTGTGCCGTCCGAGAACTATATACCCAAGGGTGAGGAGGGAATGGTAAAAGTTGTTCCCGTAGAGCCTGTTGCTCCAAACACCGAAAAATACGCGTATTCATATGAGCAATAATTAAATTGATTTAAAGGGAGAGGCAACTATCTCCCTTTAATATTACTTTTATATTACATTTCGGGGGGGTAGATTATATATTTAATTTGTGTTATAATGTACTCAATAAACAAGCGAAAAGAGGTAAATTACAATGAAAAAGGCTTTTTTGATATTAGCGCTTACGGCAGCTATGGCAGCTTCTGTCAATGCAAGCGAACTTAAGCGTATAGGCAACACGCCTTATTATCACTATATCGACGACAGAGGTATGCTTGAATTCTGCGATGAGGACGGAAAGTTTATAAAAGAGGCTCCCTATTTCTGGGCAGAGGAGGAAGGCACGGGCATAGTATTCAAAGACAAGGAAAAGCTTATGTGCGGTATAATGGATATGGAGCTTAATATCGTTGTGGAGCCTATATATTCCGAGATAGAATATAATGACAACACGGGTGCCTTCAACTGCCGTATCGACAATGACGACACATATACTATGGACTATTACGACAGCAATTTCAACAAAATACCACAGCCCTTGGACATAAGTCCTATTGATTCAACTCAATATTACGCTCTCAAGGTGATAGGCGATGATCACCCGCATACCTACTATATTTGCGACAAGGACGGAAATAAGCTCATAGACGAAGGCTATTATTCCTTGGAGGGCGCAGGCGGCAGCATAATTGCCGAAAAAATGGACAGCCATGATAAGGGTATATATGACGACAAGCTCAATGCTGCCGTGCCTTTTGAATATGCCACGGTGTCATTCAGAAACGACAGATTTTATTGCGAAAAATTTGTAGACCACAAGAAGGAAACTCTATGTCTTTATGCGGATTTCACGCCCGCAGTCAATGTTGAATCTATTTATTCCACGCCATATTTCACAAAGCAGGGCGAAGACGGTCTTTATTATATATGTGATGAAAACGGCAGCACACTTAAGGAACAGGGCTTTGCAGAAATCCACTCCGCAGGCGGCGGCATTGTTGTCAGAAGCAGCGATAAATATCCGTATTACTATGGTATGCTTGACAGCAGGCTCAACAATGTTATAGACGAGAAATATTATTATATAAACACAAACGGCTCGGGTGACTACCTTTGCTATCTTGACGGAAAAATAGACATATACGACAAGAGCACCGCCAAGCTCACGGGCAGCGAAAATTCCGACATGATTTTTGTGAAGCCTCTCAAAGGCTCGGACGGAAAGTATATTTACGATCAGACGGCTTACACCAATGAGTATCTGACCAAAATTGTGCGTATTATAGACGGCGAAGGCAAATCATACACAGAGCTTGGCTACATGGGCATAGACGACACCGTACAGCCGGGCAATACCGTCATTGTGCATGGGATCATGGGACATTCCGACCCCACAACAGGTGTTTTGGATTCAAATTATAGGCTCATATGCGGCATGAGCTACGGCGACAAGTATGTCAAGGAGGAAAACGGCGTTGTATATATAGAGGCTGTGTGGGAAGGCTCTGAAACCGAATATTACGACCTAAACGGCAAAAAGTATAACACAAAGACGGAGGTCATTTCCGCAGGCAATATATCAGAGCCCAGCAGCTGGGCTGTGCAGAGCATAAAAGATGCTATAGAGTTGGGCTTTGTGCCCACCGAGCTTCAAGCCGACTACAGAAAGAATATAACAAGGCAGGAATTTTGCCGTCTTGCAATGGAGCTTTATTCCTTAAAGACGGGCTATAAGGTAGACATGACGGCTCAAAGTCCCTTTGTAGATGTCTCCGATCCCTATATTACCGCGGCATACGGCTTTAAAATAACATCCGGAACGGGCGATAGGATCTTTTCTCCCGACAAGAACATAACAAGGCAGGAATCCGCTGTGATGCTCCGCAATGTTGCCTCTCTGCTTGGAATAGAGAGCGACAGCAGCGCATCAAAATTTGTGGATGAAAGCTACTTCGCGGCTTGGGCAAAGGATGCTATATATTCCGTAGCTTCTATGAAAAGCGGAGATACCTTCGTTATGGCAGGCACGGGCGAGGGCAAGTTCTCCCCGTGGATGAACTACACAAGAGAACAGGCTATAGCCACAATGCTTAGGCTCTATAACTGCGGCAGCGCAGACAAATAAATATTAAAATGAAAGCCCCCGTATACACTTCGGGAGCTTTTTTTATTAAAAAATATTGTCATAAGTCACTCGCCGTGCTATAATATAATCAAATATAATCAATAAGCACCCAACGGAGGCATAATATGTTTTACAGAAGAACGGCATATATTATATTATGCATAGCGCTTGTTTTTTCCTTCCCCGCATACAGCATTAATGCGGCTATCGACAAAAACGAGATACAAGACGGCGTCAGAATGGCAGCTCAGCCTTCGCGCAGCAGAGTTTTTGCGGAGGAAATTAGCAGCATAAACAACAAAATAAGCCTATTTTCCGTAGCCGAGGAGCCTGCCTCCGTAGATTTCAGAGCGCTTTATACCGATGGCTCCGGTAAAATAAAGAGCATATTGCTCATGTGTGAAGGCGAAAACTTCGGCGGCAATATAACATTGAATATAAACGGCATCTCTCATGATGTCACATCCGCTCCCGACAGCATAGGCTATATTTATGAGGAGCTTTCCGCAGATAATATATCGGCAGTCGATAACATTGATATTACCATTTCATTTGGTGACAGCAAAAAAACTATAAATGCCGATCCCGTCATGATAACGGAAACATCCGACAAATGGCTTACTTCGGAGGATGGTCACAGTCTTTATTACTACATGGGCGATAGCGCCGATGTTGTCGTACCCAATTTCTACGACGGCAAACCCATAACTATAGTCGGCGGCGCTGTAAATTCCGCTGATGAATACGAAAATATAACTGCTAAGAACGAATTTAAGAATATAAAAACAGTCAGTCTGTCCGAGGGCATACGCACGGTGAGCTTTTATGCTTTCAGCGAGACACCTGTTTCCGAGGTAAGCTTTAATTCGGATTTGAAAAATATATGTGTAGGCGCCTTCGCAAAGTGCGAATCGCTTACAACGCCTGTTTCTATTCCCTCGGGACTGGAATATCTGGGCGGCTATGCCTTTTATGGATGTATAAATCTCAAAGGCGGCATTACGTTGCCCGGCAGCATAGTCGAGGTAGGCGAGGCTACATTTTACAACTGCCATTCCATGAACGGTGCTCTCGTGCTTGAGGACGGCATAACCGACATTGGCTGTCTTTCCTTCGGTTCGAGCAGCTCCTCAACAGGCTTCACATCTGTTTCTTTGCCGTCTACGCTCAAAAATATAGGACCTTATGCCTTCCAGTTCTGCACGCATATAAGTACAATAACTCTCCCTGAAGGTCTTGAAGTCATATCCGATGGCGCTTTCGACCATATGACGGGCATAACGGACGAAAAAATGGTCATTCCTTCGACCGTTCACACCATAGGCGGAGATTACGGAGCTAACGCAGGCGAAAACACGGGCTACGGCGGACATATATTCTACGACTTGGGAAAAAATGAAAGCTTTAAAGCCTTTGAGGTTGCGGACGGCAACCAATATTTCAAGGCAGTCGACGGCGTTCTTTACTCTGCGGACATGACGCGTATGCTCGCTTATCCCAGGGGCAGGGTGGGCAAAACATTTGAAATATCGGAGGGCGTCACACAGATTGACGAAATGGCTTTTTCGAGAGCCTGCAATCTGGATGAGGTGGTACTCCCCAACAGCTATGTTATAAACAAGGACCTTCCCAAAAACATCCTCAATCAAGACGCCAATACGCTTTCTGCGGCGCTCTATGTTTATACATCCGTCAAAAGCGTAAATGTCAAGCCCGATAATCCGAATTATATTTCCGTTGATGGTATGATTTATTCTGCGGACAAAAAAAGCCTTTGGTATATTCCCACGCAGCACAGCGGAGATGTTATCATACAAGACGGCACAGAACGCATGGAAAAGGGTTGCGTATTCACGGGCAAAAAGGAGTTTACGGGCTGGGGGAAAATTATTATCCCGTCCTCGGTCAGCTACATAGAAGGAATTGTTGTCGAATACATAAACGCTTATCATAAGGGCAGCGCAGTGCTTGAAGATAGTGCTGATTATGTTATTGAGGATGACGGTGCTCTTGTATTGATAGGAGATGCTAACAATGACACAAGGATAGACAAAACCGATGCAATTAGTATACTAATGCATTTGAGTGGGATCGATATCAAAAAATCTGAATTTTGCAAAAACGCAGCGGATATCAACAAAAATGGCGAAGTTGACCTCATTGATGCGGTAATAATATTAAAAAACATATGACTGCATAGTGATAATGTACAAAATTAGTTCATATTTATTGACTTATTTCGTGTTTTATTATATAATATTTGTGGTATTTGGTGAAATTGTGTATTTTTCGTTAAGAAGGTATGATTTTATGAAGTATGAAAACAGAAATAAAGGTTTTACGCTTATAGAAATGATAGTTGTGCTCATGATAATTGTTATCGTATCCGCAGTCGGCACTGTGGGTATGTTGCATTATCTCGACTATTCCATGTTCAATCAGAACGAGGAGTACGCTCGTACCATATTTTCAACCACGCAGACTGCGCTCACTAATCTTAAAAAGAGCGGAGGATTGGAGGATATACAGAAGAGGCTTGAAAGCGAGATATCAAACAGTTCTGTAGCGCCTAAAGAAGATTGGTACGACACAGAGAGCAAAATAAGCGATACTAATCTCAATCCCAGATATTATTATCTCAACAGTTATTATTATGACAACCCCGATGCGTCTATATCGGATAATGTAACAAAGCCCATATTAAAAGAGCTTATCGGTGACTACATATATGACAACGACATTTGGAATCACGCATTAAGTGTTGAAATAGACCCTTACGACGGTGTAGTGCGCAGAGTTTGGTACTGCAAGCAGACTATGGAATTTAGACGGTCTGAATCAGATAAGGATATAGATAAGGCTGCTGATTCCAGTGAAGATAACGTTAAGTTTGACAAAAACAAGTGCCTTGTTTATATGTATATAGGACATGGTTCATCAACAATAAGCTATGAGGATAGGCGTGAAAAGAAGATAGGTCTTTATCCTTCTTCAGACGAAACTGTTGCTACTATGCCGGAGGATAAGCTTCCCGATCCCGTTCAGAATGTTAAATTTGAAAACGGTGACAGGCTTATTTTAAAATGGGACATTCCTGTTAGTGATCCTTCCGAGCCATATGAATATGATAATATCGTTGAGCTTAGTGATGAGTCGAATAATACTGCAAAAATCACTATTTCTAAAAAAACTATCAACGAATTAAATGGCGATCCTACATTTCATAATAAAGCTGTATCTATTAATGGTAATGGTTCAGGCATTGAATTCCTTATGCGTAAAGTAGATAATAGTATAGAATTATCACTTGATGCAATAGATTACAACAAAAATGTGCTTGATGGCAACTTTACAGGCTTTACAACAAGCGCAATGCGCTTTACAAAGTATGGCGGTCTTAAAATAAGTGATAAGATACATGCCCGTGTTTATTCTTATAATGGCACAAAAAAGAGTGAGCCTGTCGATTCGGCTAATGATGATTATTTGCTTTTTGATTCGTCAAGCAGTAGTAATAACTATAAAATCAGCAATTTCAGACATCTTCATAATGTTAGGTTTGCAGATGAAGCCAATATGGGTACCTCAACATACACTATAACTAAATCGCTTGATTGGAATACATCGCCTAAGCTTATATATGATTCGGAAAGTTCAAATGAGCCTATTAGTGAGTCGGAGCGACTTATATATAAACCAACGATCGTAAAGGCTGAACAGACACTTGACGGTCACTCTGATTCTGGAGATATAACCGTATCCAATCTAAGAGTGGGCAATGAGGGTGAACTTAATATCGGTCTTGTAGGAATTAACTATGGTACTATTCAAAACATTCATTTAGAAAATCCCATAGTACGAGGCGGTCAATTTGTTGGTGCATTTTGTGGTGAAAACTATGGTACTCTTAATAATCTGAGCACTTCGGGCGGCGATATCATAGGCAATGACTCTGTAGGAGGTATTGTAGGTTCAAGCGGCACTGTAAACAAGCTTAGTGGGCTTAATAATAGCACACCTGTTGCCGGAGTAAAAAATGTTGGTGGTATTGTTGGTCATGCCTCAAATGGTGGTGTTGAATCAACACAAGGCAGTATTGAAGCCTCACATAATTATGAGACAGTTAAATTTGACGAAGATTCTACAGGATGTATGTATCTTGGCGGTGTTGTAGGTCTGTGTGAAAGTATTAAATTTACTGACTGTTCTTCGGAATTTTATAATCCTAATAATGTACAAAGCATGCTTCACAGCATTGTTACAATCAATAGTGATGGAACATTAAAGACAAACGGTGTGCCAAATGAACTTACTTTACTTCTTAAGGGCGATTATGTAGGCGGATTTGCAGGTAAGGCTGTAGACAGTACAATTATAAAAGGCAATAGTGTAACAACAGATTATATACTTGGCAAAAAATTTGTAGGAGGTTTAGTAGGACAATTTTCAAAATATTCTGAAACAGGTAGTGCTGAAATGCAAAGTCTCGAGAATAGAGCAACCGTTATAGGACACTACTGTGTTGGTGGCATCACAGGTTCAAATAGTGCTATTGATGATAAAGGCGCCGGAAATATTAATCCGGATTTGGCGGGCAATGACGATTGTAAAATATCTTATTGCAATAATTTTGGGTTTGTAAGTTTGGCAGGCAATCCAAGCACGGGTGAAGGGAGTTACTGCGGTGGAATTACAGGCTTTAATAATGGTATTGTAAAAGCTTGTGTAACCGATAATTCGGCGCTTATGAATAATAATATGGGTTATTATTATTTAGAAATGCTTAGACAACTTAGTATAACTATGTGTAAATATAGCGGAGGCTTGATAGGTCATAATAATTATATATTGGACAACAGCGGATTTAGCAATAACGAATTATGTAAAAATGCAAATGATAATCCATATGTTAATCCTATCATTGCTTCGTTTGATTCGGCAGGCGGTGTTTTTGGTCGAGCAGGCGATAAATCAAGCCAAATCGGTAATATTGATGTAAAAGGAGGATATATACAAGCTATTTCTAATGCAGGTGGATATATTGGCTCTTTATGTGCAAAAAATTATATAAATATGACGGGAGGAAATATGGAGTGTTCGCCAAATTATATAAATGGCAGTTCAAATGTAGGTGGCTTTATTGGCAATGCGGAAACTGAAACAATAGAAAACATTTGCAATCTTACTTTGGGTAATGGTTCAACTATTATTCGTTCTAATGGTGCTGTTGGCGGTCTTATAGGCACTTGTAGTTCATCTGTTTCGCTTGAAAATTTAAATGTTAATATTGCAGAAATTTCTACAGTAAATAATGCAACCGGAGGACTTATAGGTTCATTTACAGGAGAAGATTTTTCTATGATAAATTGTTACAGTGTTCGTATAAATAATATAAATGGACATGGTGGTTCTCCTAGTAATGCAACAGGAGGTATTATAGGAAGCGGAAATATAAAAAATAAAAACTTTACTTTTAACAATGTAAACTTATATGTAGGTTCTATTACATCTCAAAATATTTTAGGTGGTGTTATAGGATATGCGGGTATGTCAAATACAGAAAAATACACTATAAGTAACTTTAATTGTCAGGTGTCTGGTTATAGCAATTTAACCAAAGTTGGTAGATTTATAGGTTGTTATGAGTTTTCTACACCTGTAACAGCGATAGATTTCAGCAGCTTTAATTTCAGTGGAAATATTACTTCATCTGATGGACCTGTTACAAGTAACATAGGGAAATCAGTAAAAGAATAATAAAGGAGGGAGAGCAATGAAGCTACTACACATACTTAAGAGCAAAAAAGGCATGGCGGCGGAGCTTGTGGCTATAAGCCTTATGTTTGTGTTCACAGTTTTGAGTATTTCTGCTCTCCTGACTGCCGATTCTGTGCTGCGTGGCGTACAGTCCGACTACAGTGAGGAACAGGCAAAGATATATGCCATTACGCTTAGTCAGGCGATAGAGAATCAGCTTATTATGTACAATAATTGTTATGCTGATTCGTACGACAATCCTATGCCCGATGTTTACACTCAATATTTAAATGACTTAGGTTCGGGTGCTGTCTCTGATGGGAAAAATCTGTCATCATTTTTATATGATAAATATTTAAAACAACATGATACTTCCGATATTAATTTTCAATATGTCTCAAATACTTCAATACCCAATTGGGTGTTTGATATAAATATAAAGATTGACACAAAAAACGGATGGAATGATTTAAAAATTGATATCACCACAAAAGCAACCTATAACAAGTCAAAAGATGATAAATCAACAAATAAGTCAACATATTCAATCGTGAAAGGTTATACTATTAAGGCTGCCGAAGAAGGTGAGGTTTTTGATGGTAATGATAAACCATGCAATTGGGTACCATATGAGGAGGTGTATTAATGATGTTCAAACCGTTAAAAAACAACTCCGGTATGACTATCATCTCAGTTGTGGTGGCTTTCGGCATACTTGTTACGGCTTGTATTCTTTTCACTAAGGGTATGCAGCTTGCTACAAACATGATAATTATGGCAGATGATGAAAAAGTCGGCATAGAAGAATCTATTGAAGACTATTATAAAGAAAAAACTTCGGAGCATACAACTGAAATGATTAATTTTTCAACTGATTCGGATCCTGCTTTCAGTTTTGATTTACCGGTTTCAAAGAACGAGGGGAGCTCCGAAGAATATCACTATGGTTTTAAATATTTTTATTCAAAGGAACTTGAAACCGTTCCGCCGCCTCCCGAAGGACCGTAATACAAATTTAGTTTTCTGTCGCATTAATTAAGAAGGTTGATATTATGTTTAAAAAGCTATTTCGCATAATTAAAAATAATGACGGCTTTTCGCTTGTAGAGCTTATAATTTCGTTTGCTTTGCTGTCTATATTCATGACGGCAGCCTGCACTTTGCTCACGAACTATATGAAGCTTTACACGCAGATAAACACCATGGCTCTCGGCGAAAATGTGGCAGATACGGTTATGAATACTATTGAGGACTGCGTAAGCGATAGTAGTGATGTAACGGTTTTATTATTTAAGGATAATATACTATCAGACGGCGCTACCAGACACGAAAATCGCATTATTTATAAAACGCCTAATGGTAATGATGTCACAATTTATGCATTTGACGATACAGATACCGACAACGATGGCATATTACGGCTTTTGCAGTCGGATACCTTCCCCGATCCCGATGACAGTAAAAAATGGAGCCTTGGAAAAGAAGCATATATGAAATACCGAATTTCAAACCTTGATTTTGAAAAAAATGATAAAAATATTCTTAAAGTTGATTTGGAAATAAAAAATACCCAAACAGGCTCGGTAACAAAGCGCACAAAACTTATTGAATGTTATGGACTAAAAAATAAAAAAGAAATAAATTTAATAGATAACAGATAATTGACACATAAAAAGAGCGGCGTTTATCCGCTCTTTTTATGCAAGCAGCTCCCCATCGAGATAAGAACATCTCAAATAGTCGGGATTACTGTAATATACATTTGAATTGAAATCGGAAATTTCATCACTTATAAAAGACGAAAACACATCTATAATTGTTTGTGCAATATCCCCGCTCGTTACGGAGCAGATAAGTATCTGATATATTCTGCCTATTGCAATATATGACGGAACGGTATACTTGCACTTGCTTATGGTATCATATGAACCTTCCGATATTTTATACATTTCTATCAGTTCGTCAGCCACCTGTTCAAACGGCAGACAGTGATTCACATCCGAGACCTTCAGCTGCCTCATAATATCGGACTTGCTGAAGTGTTTTATTATATCGCCTCTGTGATTTTTGGTAACTCTGGCTATATATTCAATAAGCGAGCAAAAATAAAAAATTGCATCTTTTTCTTTGTCATTCATTAACCTTTTCGCTCCTTTCAAAATTAAGGCAGGACAGGGCTTTGATCGTGTGAAAGCTTATCTGATGTGTAGGATGCCTAAACGCTGCATATTCCCAAAAAACAGACCTGCTTATATTTCCCTCCAAAAAATCATTGACAAAGTTCCATATTGTGTCATCTGCCATTGGTCCTTCAACTATATCATAACCATGAATATAGCCATTTCTGCATTCACCTATGAAATCAAGCCATTCATCGGTCATTTTATCGAATTTAAGTATTTTAAGTTCATCATTCGGGGTATATGAATATATGTTCACTATGCCTGCGCCTGTTCTTCTGTACGCCCACTTTTGCGCCTGTTCATAGTCATTTGTACAGTAAAATCCCCATGAAAAATCCTTTGTATATTTTGTTTTGCGTATCTCGGGAAATTCAACAATTTCATTACTTCCATGATAAAGCAACATACTATCCATACAACCACCGCCTTTATATTTAACGTTATACTTATTATAATAAATTTTCTCCATAATTTCAATAATAATATTAATTTTGCAAACGGTTTGGTGATAAGCCCTTAATATTAATTGAATTTCCCCTCATTATATGTTATAATACTGATAAATAGCTTATCGGGGGGAGATTTTTATGCGCGGCGATTTATCCGAAAAATTGAAAAATGAAATAATATCCTTCGGTAAAAGTAATGATATTGACAAAATAGTGCTTTTTGGCTCACGGGCTAGGGGCGACAATACAAAAACAAGTGATGTTGATCTGGCGGTCTGGGGCGGAGATATAGACCATTTTTACAATGATATTGACGAAAAAGCATCGACTTTACTTAAGTTTGATGTTGTAGATATGCACGGCAATATAAGTGATGAACTCAGAGCAGAAATAGAAAGCGACGGTGTGGTTTTATATGAGAAAATATGACAATTTTATATCCGCTTTAAATGTGCTGAAAAAGGCGGATATTGAAAGAGCTAAAACGGATGAAATTTACAGAACGGGCATTCTGGGTCAGTTTAATCTTACATTTGAGCTTTCGTGTAAGGCTTTGCAGGCGGTAATGCGTAGTCATTCTGTATCGGGAGCGGACACCGGCTCTCCCCGCGAAATATTGAAGCTCGGCTATAAGGTCGGCTTTATAAGGGACGAAAAGGCTTGGCTTGGTATGCTTAAGGATAGGAACAGTTCCGTGCATATATATAGAGAAAACGAAGCTGATGAAATTGCGCTTAGAGTTGTAGAGGAATATGTGCCTGCGTTTCAAAGACTTGGCGATACACTGAGGGAAAAGATGGCACAGGCAGAATAAAGAACCCTTCAGTCAGCCATAATAATATGGCTGACAGCTTCCCTGCTTCGCAAGGACGCCTTATAGTGTTGCGCCCTTTGGGCGGAAAGTATAACATTCAATATTACAAACAATATAAGCCGTCCTTTAACCCGTTAGGGTTAAGGGAAGGGGGACCGCGTTAGCGGTGGAAGGGTAAATAACTCTTCAGTCAAGTCGTAACAATATGGCTGACAGTTTCCTTGCTTTGCAGGAACGATTTAGAACGCTTTTTGTTCAATCTGCCCAAAAAGAGGTTTGGAAATTTGTTAAAAACATAAAAAACTTATAATACAAGCCACAGATTTGAAAAAAATCCTTTACAATGTTCACAAAATGTGCTAAAATAAATGCAGATAGGGAAGGGGAAAGGTCGTACCTGCCTTTTCGTCCCGAAGGCGTTAACGAAATTTTTATATTATAAGGAGGCTACATAATGTTAAAGTCTATGAAGAAAAAGTTAAATGAGACCAAAGGTTTCACACTTATCGAAGTAATCGTTGTACTTGTTATCATTGCTATATTGATGGCAATCGCTGTACCTAATGTTTTAGGTTACATCAACAGAGCTAAGGGCACAGAGGCTCAGGCTCAGGCAAGATCAATCTACATGGCTGCTACTGCTGAAACTGCTGAAATTTTAAAGAATTCAGATACAATGACAGCTAGTGATTTTAATACCACACATGATAAAAATGTTAAGGATTTAGCTAACTTTAGCGGAACTATTAGCTATACAAGTCCTGCTGCTTCAGGTCCTGCTACAATCAGTGCTACTCCTCCTGCAGCAAATGCTGCTGAAGTTTATGTTGCAGATAATGCTATTGCCGGTGTTCTTTATACACCATCAGCAGGCGTAGGAGACCCTACCGATAAGGAAAATGTTGTATTTTACAATGGTTATACAGGCAATATTTCTGTTGGTACAGAAATCACATATAATGCAGCTATTCCTAAGACAGAAACTTCAACTAGTTCTAGTGACTGATATTTAAATAATTAATTAATTATATTGATATTATAGGTACATTAAAAGGCAGGTCAATCCTGCCT
The DNA here is from genome assembly GCA_947627425.1 of uncultured Clostridia bacterium. GTDB lineage: Bacteria > Bacillota > Clostridia > Lachnospirales > CAG-274 > Gallispira. The sequence continues at coordinate 94,172 of CANQVZ010000002.1, forward strand.
TTTATATTACAATTTTATTTAATTAAATATTTATGCTTTACATCATTTCCAAAATATGATATTATATTATTAGATTAATGTGTATAAAAATAATATGTGGAAGGGATGAATATAAAATGAAGAGCTTTAAGGAAGAAATGAGGCAACATCTTGAGGTCAGGGGCAAAGGATTTACTCTTATCGAAGTGATAGTCGTCCTTGTTATTATAGCTATACTTATAGCAATAGCAGTCCCCAATGTTTTAGGATATATAAATAAGGCTAAGGAAACAGAAGCACAGGCAAGGGTAAGGAATCTTTATCTTGCTTGTTCTGCGGAGCTTGCTCTTGTATTAAAGGATGAGGAAATTGTACCCGGCTTTGGCAGTTCAATGATGGCAAGCACGCTGAATGGTACATACAAAGATGAAATTGCCGAACTTGCACAGATAGATCCCGATTCATTCAGTATTGACGGCAACGATACCAACAATCAGAAAGTGGCAGAGGTAGAACCCGGAAAAACAGGGCAAGTATATATGTCAAACGGCGTTGTAGCATATGCCGTATATGTATACAATGATAAGTGGTATCTGTATAATGGATATAACGGTAATATAACCGTGACACCCGATCCGCCGTTGCTTGACTTCAACCCGGATAATATGATTGGATAATGTATTTAAAACAGGGCGAAAGCCCTGTTTTTTTATTGCGGGGCGGATATTTTTCCTCCACAACATTTCGGGACAGTCCCTGTTGTCCCCCCTCAGTCAACTCTACGAGTTGACAGCTCCCCCGAAGGTGGAGCCGAGAGGCAAGGGCTAACCACAAGGTCTCGGCGCCCCATTTGGGGGAGCTGTCGCGAAGCGACTGAGGGGGATATAACTCATATCACACCATATGCTCACAGGTATACGGAGCGAGGGCAATTCTTATAAAGAAGCCCTTATCGTGCTTACATACGGGGCATATCTCAAGGGCATTTTTGCCCTTATAGACATAACCGCAGTTGAGGCACATCCATTCGGTTTCGACATCGCTCACAAAGAGCTTATCATTCTCCAGCAGGTCGGCAAGCTTTCCGAAGCGGCTGCCATGCACCTTTTCGATGTCGGCTATATTATAGAAAATATTGGCTATTCTGCCGAAGCCTTCTTCCTTGGCTATATCGCCGAACTGCTTATAGTCGTGCTCGTATTCCTGCATTTCATTATGCTGAGCGGCTCGGAGCATATCCAGAACGCTGCTGTAGATGTCCACGGGATAATTGCCGTCTATCTGTATATTTTGTCCGCCCAGGTCCTTGAGGCAGTCGTAATATACCTTGGCGTGCGCCTCCTCCTGCTTGGCGGTAAATTCAAACACCGCCTCGATGACATAAAGTCCGTTTTTCTGCGCCTCCTTTGCAGAAAAAATGTAACGGTTGCGGGCTTGGGATTCGCCCGCAAAGGCGCGCATGAGGTTTTGTTTGGTTTTGCTTTGTGCGAAGTCCATGGTGGTTCCTCCTTGTGGGTTTTTGATGTATTGTTATGTGTAGGGGAGACCTTCGGTCTCCCTACTTGAAGGGAGTTCTTTACAATTATTATTAAAATTTTTTAGAAAATTATACATTTTTAATGACAAAATACAAATTTTGTTTTATACTATAAATATTGGAGGTAGAGAAAATGAGTACAAGTATAACATACATCAATCACAGCGGTTTTTGCGTTGAGACGGAAAGCTGCTACATTATTTTTGACTATTTCAACGGGGAGATGCCGGAGTTTACGGACAAGCCAATATATATCTTTTCGAGCCACGGACATCAGGACCATTTCAACAGGGAGATATTCAATGTGTTCGACAACGAAAGAGTCAAATATATACTTTCGGGCGATATAAAGAGGAGGGTTAAAACCATTGACAACACCCCCATGCTCTTTGTATATCCGAGGAAGGAATACGAGGTGGACAATCTCAAAGTAAAGACACTGCGTTCAACGGACTTGGGCGTGGCTTATCTGGTGGAGGTTGACGGACTGAAAATATACCACGGCGGAGATCTTAACTGCTGGATGTGGCACGAGGAAAACAGGCAGTACAACAACAACATGAAAAACAACTATGAAAGAGAGATAAACGGCATAAAGGGCACGGAGATAGACATTGCCTTTGTTCCGCTCGATCCGAGGCAGGAGGACTATTACGACATGGGCATAAAATATCTGCTGAAGCAATGCCGAGTGTCGCATATTTTCCCCATGCATATGTGGGAGGAGTATAACATACAGGATAAATTTATTGCCGACAATGCAGAACTGCTTGCAGGAACAGAATTTCACAAGATAAGTCAAAAAAATGAAAATTGGAGGATATAAAAATGCAGTTTAAAATGGTGCATGAAAACTACAATGTGGCGGATATAAACAAATCTACAGAGTTTTACGCTAAGGCTCTGGGACTTAAGGAGGTCAGGAGAAAGACAGCCGAGGACGGCAGCTATATAATAGTGTTTATGTCGAATGACAACTCGGAGTTCGAGCTGGAGCTGACATGGCTCAGGGACATGGACAGACCTTATGACCTAGGGGACTGTGAATTTCATCTGGCTTTCAGAGTGGACGACTACGAAGCGGCGTATAAGCTCCACAAGGAAATGGGCTGTATATGCTTTGAAAATCCCAAAATGGGTATTTATTTCATAGAGGACCCGGACGGATATTGGCTTGAGATAGTGCCGACAAGGAAATAAAAAGGGTGGGGCAATGCTTTACAGAATAAAGGACAAGAGGATAATAATAACGGACGAGAGCTTCAGCGGAAGTGATGAAAATGTGATTCTGCTGACAAATTCGAAGGAATACGAGGCTCTTTCGCTCAAGTACGAGGACATAAGAATACCGAGGCGGGCAAAAATGAAGGGCTATACGCAGCCTGAAATGCACGGAAGGGGAATATATATCACTTTCGCCGTGCCGTCAAAGCTTTCGCCGAGCGTTAAAAACTGCTTTGAGTGCATAGCGCAGAAAAACAGGCTTATTATAATAGACGACGACGGATATGCCGAAAAGCTGTCGGACGCGCTTTTTGACAAGGCTGCGGATATGGATATGAGCACGGGCAGGTTTTTGGGCGTGCTTATGAATGAAATCGTGGCGCAGGATCTTATTTTTCTGGAGGGCATAGAGGAAAAGCTCATAAAGACCGAGGAAAAAATAATTGCCGATGAATTCGAGAAGTTCAACGCCAGACTGTCGGAGATAAAGCACTATTTAAGGGCATATTACAGGCATTATTCGCAGCTTTTGAATCTCTGCGACAATATTCTGACGGCAGGGAACATATTTGACAGCGAGGAAATGGAAGGATTCAGGCTGTTTTCGCAGAGGGTGGAAAGGCTCAAGAGCGAAACCGAAATAATGCGGGAATATTCCATGCAGGTCCAGGACATGTACCAAGCCGAAATAGGCGTAAGGCAAAACGACATAATGAAAACGCTGACGATCGTTACAACGGTGATATTGCCGCTTTCGCTCATTGCGGGGTGGTACGGTATGAACTTTAAGTATATGCCGGAGCTTGGTATGAGGTATGGGTATGCGGCGGTTGTCGTTGTGTCGGCGGTGATCGTGGCGGGGTGCGTGGTGCTGTTTAAGAGGAAGAGGTATTTTTAGAAAATAATTGCAGGGCGTTGCAATGCACGCCCCTACATGGAAGGTAGTGCATATTTTATTTTTGAATAGGTGAACTATCCTAGACCCTTCCGTCAATCCTTTCGGATTGACACCTTCCCTTAGCCCTATTGGGCTAAAGGACGGCTTATAATGTTTGAATTCTTAACAGTAACCTTATTTTGCCCGAAAGGCGCAACACAATAAGGCGTCCTTGCGAAGTCAGCACTTTCGGCTTCGCCGAAAGCCACCCCCCCCTTCTTGGCTCCCCCTCTGGGGGAGCTGGCAGGCATTAGCCTGCCTGAGGGGGGGGTGTGTCCGATAAATCTTTCGGTGCAATGCAGGGAAGCTGGCGCCCAAAGGGCGACTGAAGGGTCAAAAAATATTTTATCGACACGCAAAAAAGGGCAGGTGAACTGCCCTTTAATTTTAGTTATGTATTAGCCGAAATATCTCTTAAGAAGTCCCTGGAAGGCACAGCCGTGTCTTGCTTCGTCCTTTGCCATCTCGTGAACTGTATCATGGATAGCGTCGAGGTTTGCCTTCTTAGCTGCTATAGCAAGATCAAGCTTGCCCTGTGTAGCGCCGTTCTCTGCCATAACTCTTAATTCGAGGTTCTTCTTTGTGGAGGGTGTAACTACCTCGCCGAGCATTTCCGCAAACTTAGCTGCGTGCTCTGCTTCTTCATAAGCTATTCTCTTGTAAGCCTCCGCAACCTCGGGATAGCCCTCTCTGTCGGCAACTCTGCTCATCGCAAGATACATACCAACCTCTGAACACTCGCCTGCAAAGTTCTCTCTGAGACCCTTAACTATTTCCTCATCAACGCCGTCGATGATGCCAACTTCATGCTGGCAAGCCCATGAAAGACCTTCCTGTACCTCATTGAACTTTGATGCGGGAGCGCCGCATAAAGGACACTTTTCGGGAGCCTCGGGACCCTCGTGAACATAACCGCATACTGAACATACAAATTTTTTCATATAGATATCCTCCTTAAATAAGAATAATTATTACTTATAGTAATATACTAACATTTAAGCATATTTTTGTCAATAATATTTTTGAAATAAAGCATAAAACGAAAGAAATTCTTAAATATTTAATTTGCATTGAAACATATTCACAAATATGTTAAAATTATAAATGGAGGTGATACAACAATGTTATTTGACTGGAAGCAGGCTTTACTTCCATATGAACAGGCAGTTGACGAGCTGGTAATAAAGTTTAAGGGCATCAGGCGCGAATATCAGAACGCAAACATGATATCGCCCATAGAGGATGTGCACGGGAGAGTTAAAACGGTCGCCAGCATAATTGAAAAAGCCAACAGACGAAATATTCCGCTTGATAAAGCGATAACAAGCCTTGAGGACATTGCGGGCATTAGGATAATTTGCCGCTTTGTTGAGGATATATATGAGGTAATAAAGCTCATCAAAAAAAGAGACGGAGCCGACCTTTTCATAATTGAGGAGGAGGACTACATAACCAACAAAAAGGCAAGCGGCTACAGGAGCTATCATATAACTATCAATTATCCCATGTTTGTGCAGGGAGAGTACAAAAAAATAAAGTGCGAGCTGCAAATAAGGACGCTTGCTATGAATTTCTGGGCAACTATAGAACATTCCTTGAGATATAAATTCAACAGGAATATACCACCGGAGATAAAAAACAGGCTCACTGTATGCGCAGAGGCAGCATATAAGCTCGATGAGGAAATGGACAAAATAAAAGAGGATCTGTTGGAATCTCAACAGTTTCTGGAGGTCAAGGAACAGATTCTCGACAGGATATTATACAACATTCACGAGCTTTACAGCCGTTCGGGCATAAAATCGAACGAATACAACTATAAGTTTATAAAGCTCTATCAGGAGGGCAACCTCGACAAGCTGAGAGAGTTCAACTCGGAGCTTGAAACGCTGCTCGCGGAAACCGCCGATACAAACGGAATATCTTAAAGACGGAGGAAGTATTATGGCAAAAAATCCTATTGTTACTTTTGAATTTGAGGACGGTTCAAAAATAAAGGCGGAGCTCTATCCCGATGTGGCGCCGAATACCGTCAATAATTTCATAAGTCTTATAAAGCATAATTTTTACGACGGACTTATTTTTCACAGAGTCATAAAGGGATTTATGATACAGGGAGGCTGTCCCGACGGCAACGGAATGGGCGGACCCGGCTACAGCATTAAGGGCGAATTCAGCGCAAACGGCTTTGAGAACAGCTTAAAGCATACGGCAGGCGTGCTGTCCATGGCAAGGACTATGGCGCCAAATTCCGCAGGCTCGCAGTTTTTTATAATGCACAAGGACGCGCCTCATCTTGACGGACAGTATGCCGCTTTCGGCAAGGTGATGGAGGGCATGGAGATAGTAAATGACATAGCCGAAGTGCCTACGGATTTTATGGATAAGCCCATTATGGATGTGGTGATAAAGTCCGTGAGCGTGGATACCGACGGAGTTGACTATCCCGAACCCAAAAAGATGTAATTCTAATCAAATTCTAATTTTTTGCTAATGGTCTTTTAAAGCTATAAGCGTAATATGATATACGGACGAATGCAGTCGTCCGTATTATGTTTTTAAGAGGTGATCAAATATGGATAATGCTATAAAGGTGCTTGTGGTCGAGGATGAAAGCAAGCTTGCCAGATTTATGGAGCTGGAGCTGGAGCACGAGGGCTACGAGGTCGTTCTTGCAGAGGACGGCAGAACGGCGATAGACAAATATTTTGAGGAGGAACCAGATATCGTTCTTCTGGACCTTATGCTGCCGCAGCTGAACGGCTTGGAGGTGTGCAGGAGGATAAGAAAGGAATCTGCCGATGTGCCCATCATAATGATCACCGCAAAGGGAGAAACAATGGACAAGATCGCAGGGCTTGACAGCGGAGCGGACGACTATATGACAAAGCCGTTTGTCGTGGAGGAGCTGTTTGCAAGAATAAGAGCTGCCATGAGGAGAAAAACGGACAAGCCCGATGATAACAAGAATTTGCTTGTGCTCAAAAATCTGACTATAGATGTCGCAAGACACATAGTTAAATTGGATAACAACGAAATAGAGCTTACAAAAAGAGAATTTGAACTGCTTGTATATCTTGTGAAAAACAAGAATATCGTAATATCCAGAGAACAGATATTGAACAAGGTGTGGGGATACGACTACATAGGCGAAACCAATGTGGTGGATGTGTACATAAGATATCTTAGAACAAAAATAGACGATAAATACGGAGTTAAGCTTATACATACAATAAGAGGTGTGGGTTATTTTGCAAAGGATGAAGACTAGGCTGACTGCATATTACAGTAAGATGCCGATAGGCACAAAAATTGCCTTTATATATTCATGCGTTTTTATGCTGATGATAATAATTTTGTCCATACTTGCTCTTCTGAATATGTGTATGGCATATTCAAATGTCTCAAAGAAGGAGCTTAACGACGCTGCGGACAGGATAGAAAGCTATATCATAGAGGGCAAGAGTCTTGACAGAAAAAGCCTGAGAGAGGTCATCGACAATCCGTATATAGATGTTAAAATATTTAAAAGAGGCGGAGCGCCCGAAAACAATTTCGGAACGATGAAGCGCCCGGAGGATTTCCCTATGCCCGACAACAAAATGGGACCCTACGGCAAGGATTCTTACGGCAAAAACAGCGTGGACAACGACTGGTATATGTCCATGCACAGAGTTTTTCAGGTTGACAATGAAATATACGATATAATGATATTCCGCAAATACAACAACGAATACAAGGTGATAAATATTTGTGTAGCGGTGATAATAGTCACAAATATTATTTCAATACTTGTTGCTGTGCTCGTGGGAAAGTATATTTGCCGAAAGATGCTTGCGCCTGTTATGGATGTCACAGAAACGGCGGAGAACATAAGTCTGTATGATCTTTCACAGAGAATTGCCATACCCGAAGCAGATGATGAAATAAGAAATCTGGTGATAACCTTCAACGACATGATAGAAAGACTCCAGGAGAGCTTTAACAAGGAAAACAGATTTATTTCGGACGCTTCGCACGAGCTTAAAACGCCCATAGCCATTATTCAGGGATATATAAATATGATGGACAGGTGGGGCAAGGACGATCCCGATATACTCAATGAATCAATAGAGTCCATAAAGTCCGAAACAGAGCATATAAACAAGCTTATACAGCAGCTTTTATATCTTGCAAGGGACCTTCAGGGAAACAATGAGATAAGCTTTGAGGATATACTGCTGAATGATACGGCGGAGGAGGTAAAAAAGGAGATAGAAATTGCCGATCCCGACATAGAAACGGAATTTGTGAACAAATGCGGAGAGGACATAAGGCTGAATACGGACGTGCATCTTCTGAAGCAGCTGATATGGATATTTGCTGACAACGGCATAAAATATTCGGGAGACAAAAAGTGCAAAATTGTAATAAAAACAGGCTATAAAGACGGAAATCCATATGTATCCGTCACGGACAACGGCATAGGTATACCCGAGGAGGATATTGACAAGATATTTGACAGATTTTACAGATATGATAAATCCCGCAATAAGGCTATCGAGGGCAACGGTCTGGGACTGTCGATAGCGGCATCGATAGCAAAGCAGCTCAAGGCACGCATTGAAGTGAATTCAAAAGTGGGCGAGGGCAGTACATTCAGCGTTATTTTTGATAAAGCTAAAAGATTATAATATTAAAAATAATACTATAATGTTACTAATTTTACTTTTATATTACAATCGTCTGAATTCTGTTACAAATTTGAGGAAATATGCTATAATCATATTCTGAAAGGAGTGTGAGTATTTTGCGCTTTAAAGTTGGTTTATTGTCTGCTTTGATAGCCGTTAATGTTATTTCATCCAATGTAATGGCTGCAAACAGATATATAGACATGATAATCAGATATGACTACAGCGACCACAGATACAATGCCGAGGAGGTTTTTGTGGCTATAGACGGCAAAAAGCTTACAGATCTTCCTATGCCGCCTATAATATTGAACAGTTATACTCTCGTTCCTGCAAGAGAAGTTTTTGAGGGCATAGGCGCTAAGGTCACATGGGTTAAAGAGCTGGAGCAGGTCTATGTTAAATATAACGGCAAGACGGTCGTTATCCCCGTGGACAGCTCTAAAGCTTATGTGGACGGCACGGCGAAGGATATGAACACAAAGGCCAAAATAATAAATAACAAGACCATGATACCGTTGAGATTTGTCACAACGGCTCTGGGATTTGATATTGAGTGGGACAAGGTCACGAGAATAGCCAATATAGTCACAAAGCCAAAGGCTCCTACGACCACGACAACTACCACTACAACAACGACAACTACTACGACTACCACAACAACGACCGAGGCTCAGACGGAGACAACAACAGCGACTCCCGTTGTTACAGAAAAGCAAACGGAAAAGACGACATCGGCGCCTCAGCCGCAGCAACAACAGCCTGCATCACAGGCACCCGCATACACACAGTATACAGACAGCTTCGGCTTTGACAATACTGCCGGACAGTTTTATGTAAGAGACAACGCAGGAAGTATAAATGTTAATAATATCGTGCACCTTGACGATTACAATAATCTTACATACACGCTCGTGCTGTACGGAAATTACAACAATCTGATGTCCTCATCGAGCTTTGCATCAACGACAGACGGCATAAGTAATGTGAATGTGGCTGTATCAAACGACAGAACAACAATAACATTCAACGAATCCAAGATTATGGCTATGAATATAAGCCAAGCAAACGGATATGTATACATCAAGCCCGTGCCGCCAAAACAGAAGTATTCAAAGATAATCGTGCTTGACGCGGGACACGGAGGAAGTGATCCCGGAGCATCTGGCAACGGTCTTGAGGAAAAAGACTTGACACTTAATATGCTTTTGGCAGCAAAGTCATTTTTCGACAAAAGCGATATAAAATGTTATGTAACAAGAGATACGGATATGTATCCAAGCTTCAATGACAGAACAGATCTGGGAAATGAAGTGGGAGATGCTTTTATATCGATCCACATTAACTCTGTTGAAAACAACACTACGGCAAACGGTACCGAAACCTACAGCTTATACGCAAACGACCAAGGAAATGGACTTACAAGCTACAGGCTTGCGGAAGAAATGCTAAATCAGCTTCTTGAAAAGCTTGGAACAACAAACCGTAAGGTCAAAAGTGAAAAATGGATAGTTCTTAAACAGTCTACGATACCTGCAACGCTTATTGAAATAGGTTTTATAACAAATAAACACGATGCAGATATAATGGGAAGTGTCGAAGGAACAAATAAGGTCGGACAGGCTATATACGAGGGTGTGTCAAACCTGTTTAACACATATCCGCCCGTAAGATGATATAATTATATACTGAATTAATATAGGCAGCCTAAATGGCTGCCTGTTTGATTTTGGGGCTTTTGGGGGCTTTTTGCGCCCCAACTATTCGCAAAATTGTCCTTTTGCGAATAGTTGGGGAGATGGGCATTTCCCCTCTTTTTTGACATTTTGCACAAAATATGCTAAAATACAATCATATTTACAAGTCACTGCTCTGTCTATTTTTTTAAGGATATATACATATGAAACGACCTGCACTATACATTTTATTATATGCCATACTTGGTGTTCTTTTCGGTGTTAATATTACATCGGGTTTTACTGTGCTTGTTTTCATATGTATACTTCTTTTGCTCACTGCTTTTATTATTTATATTCACAGAAGCTTTTCCTGTTGTTTTCTTATAACATCGGCTGTTATTTTGTTCTGTATTTCATTGTCTGCTTCTGTTGTACCCAATGACGAGCTTAACAGTATTGCGGATACCGACTACCCTATTACCTTTAACGCAGTTGTTAATTCAAAATATAAGCAATATGACGATGTATCCGTGTACAATGTAAAAACAACGGATTTCAGCTATGCGAACAAAAGTTTTGATGATGATATCAATATTTATGTATATACCGACAAAAAGCTGGTACCCGGAGATATTGTTAATGTTGTAACAAGGCTTTCTCTGCCCGATATCAGACGAAACACTGCTGATTACAATAAGGCCTTGAATTTCAAAATCAAAAAAGTTGACTATTACTCCTACCCCTATTCCATAAATGTTACCGGACATAGAAATTCCGTAAAAAGTATATGCGCCGTTATTGCCGAAAAGGTAAAGGACACCGTTAAAGCAATATATCCGCAAAAGGAAGCGGGTCTTCTCATAGCTATGCTTACGGGCGACAGACTGGATATTGATGACGATATTTACGACTTGTACAGACTTGCGGGCATAGTGCATATTATAGCAATATCCGGTCTGCACATATCCATTCTTGCGGGAGCGCTTCTTTTTGTCGTTTCAAAGCTCGGGAAAAACCTTTCCACCGGTATAGTGATGGTTTTTCTGCTGTTTTATTATATTTTTACGGGCGGAAGCATATCCGTTATAAGAGCTTTTATAATGATGTATATATATCTTATAGGATATATCATTTGCAGACATTACGATATGCTGTCGTCTGCCGCAACGGCTTGCACTCTCATGCTTTGCATTGATCCTTACTATCTTTTTGATATTGGCTTTCAGTATTCCTTTACCGCCGTGTTTGCCATAGCTCTGAGCGTGGAACTGCTGACGCATTTCAAAAAGAAATATAAGAAAAAGCTAGAGCCCTTTTACAGCGGAAAGCACAAAATATTGATGAAACTTTCGGAGCTTATTTTTATATCGTTTATTGTTGGTATTGCGGTAAAGCCCATAACAATATATTATTTTCACTATGTAAACCTTGCGGATTTATTTGTAAACCTCATAGCCGTAGCCTTTACCGAATTTATACTTGTACTGGGCATACTGTCTGTTGCCGCAGGCATGATATACATAAATGCGGGCGTGTTTTTGGGCGGAGCGGTATATATGCTTTTTAAGGCTATTGAAATAGCTTCAAAAATATCCGTCAGCCTGCCCTTCACATTTACTTTGCCCCACATTCCCGTTTATGCCGTATTGGCTGTCTATGCGCTCTATATATTTATATTCTTTATGCTTATAGATAAAATAAGGAATATAATTCCCGTTATAATTTGTGTTGCTATTGCTTTATCACCTTTGTTTCTCGTTTACAGAGGCTTTGAGGCGGATTTCATATATATCGGTCAAGGCGATTGCACCATACTAAGAGATGAAGGCAAGTGCTACATTATAGACGCGGGCAGCAGCTACTACGCACCCAAGGGTAGTACATTGCTAAGGCAGCTGGAATATTACAATATAAAATCTGTTGACGGCATGTTTATATCGCATATGGACTACGACCATATGGGCGCGGTTAACGAAATAGCAGACGATATTGACATAAAGAGAGTTTATGTGGGAAAGTCTTCCGCGCACGGCGATAATTATGATACTTTACTGAATACAGCCAAAGAATATGACATAAACATAAAAGAAATAGATTCCGGTTACAGCGAAAATCTGACGGACAAGCTGAAGCTTGAGCTTATATATGACGATAAAAACACAGCCGACAGCAACAACAGCTCCGCCGTATATAAACTCGATTATGACGGACACAGTATTCTTTTTACGGGAGATATGGATTCAGAAGCTCTGGAACGGCTTTCGGAAAGTGTGAATATAAGCGCGGATATACTGAAGGTTCCGCACCATGGCTCTGAAAGCTCGTATTCGGAGAAATTTTTAAAGGCTGCAAATCCTAAGCTCGCCGTTAATTTTGCCGGACATAATAACGGCTACGGTCATCCCTCTCCCATCACAACGGAGGGATATAAAAGCTTGGGTATTCCTTTTTTGAGCACGCAAAGCGACGGCATGGTAACTGTAAGGATAGATGACGGCGGAATAAGATACAAAACATTTTATTCCGATTTCAAGTCGTTGGAATAAGGAGAAGAATATGAAAATATACATGGCTCCCATGGAGGGACTCACGGGATATATACTCCGAAATGCCCAGAACAAACATTTCGGAGGTATAGACAAGTTTTTTACGCCCTTTATAACTCCCGCCTCAAAGGGAACTCTGGGTGCAAAATACAAAAGAGATATACTTCCCGAAAACAACATGGGCATAAACCTTGTGCCTCAGATATTGACGGACAACGCAAAGGGCTTTATCACCATGTGCAATGTGTTTAAAGAATACGGCTATGATGAGTTCAATATGAATCTGGGCTGTCCTTCGGGCACAGTCGTTTCAAAGGGACGCGGAGCGGGATTTTTGCGGTATATGGATAAGTTGGACACTTTTTTATATGATATCTTTGACAGCGGTATGGATATTTCGGTCAAAACCCGCATAGGCTTCGAAAATAAGGAGGAATTCTACGCTCTACTGGAAATATACAATAAATATCCCATTAAGGAGCTTATAATACACCCAAGGACAAGTAAAGATATGTATAACGGAAAGCCCTATCTCGATATATACAGATATGCCGTTGAAAACAGTAAAAACAAGCTATGCTACAACGGAGATATTTTCACGGTAGAGGACTACAAAAAATTTTTGGACGCTTTTCCCGAAACAGAGCGAATTATGCTTGGCAGAGGCGTTATTATAAACCCTGCCCTGCCCTTGCTCATAAAAGAAAAAGGCAGCCTGACTAAGGACAAATTATACGATTATTATATGGATATATACCGCGGCTATGAGGAAATTCTGTCTGGCGGAACACAGCTTGTGCACAAATTAAAGGGTATGATTATGTACATATTGCAGCTTTTCGAGGACAGCAAAAAGATAGAAAAGAAAATTAAAAAGTCCAAAAATAAAGACGAGTTCAACAGAAATGTAGACGAGCTGTTCAGAATGTATGATATAATAAAAATGTAAATGCACCCGCTTTGGGGTGCATTTTTTAAGCAATAATAATTATTCTATACTGTCAAGCCATTTCTTCCATGTTGCTTCGCTCTGCTTGCTGTGTACCACAATGCCCTCTTTTATGACAGTATCCGTACTCACGCTCTTTTTAAGGTCATCAAGCGAATGTTCAAAGCTGCTGCTTCCCGATGTGGCAAAAAGATATATTGTCTTTCCCGAAAAGTCATAGCTTTCAAGGAATGTATTTATTATAGTTGGCGCGGTGTACCACCATATGGGAAAGCCGAGATATATAACATCATAGTCCGATATATTGGCTTTCTTGTCCGCAATGGCAGGTCTGAAGGACTTATCGCTCATCTCCACAGAACTGCGGGAGCTTTTGTCCATCCAGTTCATGTCCGCTTCTGTATACGGCACCTCCGGGCGTATCTCGTATATGTCGGAACCCGTTATCTCCGCTATTTTCTTTGCTGCGTCGGCAGTTACGCCGTTACCGCTTGCGCTGAAATATGCTGTCAATTTTTTGCTCATAGTTGTGCCTCCTTTTTATTTAATGTGTATATAATTATTATAATAAATGCCAATGTATAAGTCAACCTATAAAGTAAAACATTACATAAAAATAATCTTGATTATTATGCATAAATTAGTTATAATATAAATAGTGTGATTATTCTACAATTTTTTAATTGTGAATTATTGACAATTATAACGGCACAGATGTGTTTATCACGAGCGTTGTTTCGGCAATGCTTAGTTTAAAAACGGAAGGGAAAAATATTATGCCAATCATCAATTATCTTGAACGGAACGCCTCGCTTTACGGCGACGAAACAGCACTCATCGAAGTTAATCCCGAGCAGAAGGAGCCGGGAAGGATCACATGGAAGGATTATTCGCTTATTCAGCCTACATCAAATCAGTTTTACAGACGCGAAATAAGCTGGAGCGTATTCAATGAAAAAGCAAACCGCATGGCTAATATGCTCATCGAACGCGGTATACTCAAGGGCAACAAGGTGGGTATACTTATGATGAACTGCCTTGAATGGCTGCCGATATACTTCGGCATACTCAAATCGGGCGCCATTGCCGTGCCTCTCAACTTCAGATATTCCGCGGATGAAATACTCTATTGCTCGGAGCTTGCGGAGCTGGATATACTTGTATTCGGTCCCGAATTTATAGGAAGAATAGAGACTATAGAGGATAAGCTCAGCAAGAACCGCCTGCTCATATATGTAGGTCAGTCCTGCCCCACCTTTGCGGAGGACTACAACGAGCTTGTTTCTTACCATTCAAGCAAAAATCCCGGGCTTGACATAACCGACGACGACTATGCGGCAATATATTTCTCATCGGGCACAACAGGCTTCCCGAAGGCTATA
>CANQVZ010000003.1 GCA_947627425.1 uncultured Clostridia bacterium
ACCGGCTGTCATTGCTCACTGGAGCTTTAGACCCATAGCTTTGCGTCCTTGCCTTTCGACAAGTTTGCCCATATATTTAATTGTGCAACAATTAATATGGCATCGAGATCAAAGATAAAGATGAAGGTTTGGGTGCCTAATCGCCAAAAAAAGCATCCAAAAAGCCAATCTCCCACCTTTAATCTAACTTTATTATAGCATAGTGATAAAGGTATTGCAACATCAATTTTATACAAATTTTAACTTTTTTGAAAGCACGAAATTATGGATTACATACAAAGACAAGGGACGGGGACTGTCCCAAAAATGGTTGTTGTCTGTTCTCTGTTGCGGCTTTGGGGACAGCCCCGCACGCCGGCAATAAAAAAGCCCGCATAAAGCGAGCCTTTTCATAATTATTTTATCACCTTATATATAAGCGGTTTTTTGTCGGGCTTTTGGTCGGATATCGTTATGCCGCTTTTTATTATCTGCTCCGCCTCGGCGCACATTTCACTGCTTTCGGCGAATATCCTTGCCAATATTTCGCCCTTTGTCACTCTGTCGCCCGCTCTCTTTTTGAGCATTATGCCTGCGCCGTAGTCTATCGCGGCGTCTTTTTTCTGTCTGCCGGCGCCCGTTGCCGCTGCTGCTCTGCCTATGCACAGGGCGTCTATTTCGGATATATAGCCGTCCCTTTCGGATATAACGGCGGATTTGCATATTCTCTGCGGGAAGAGCGAATAATTGTCTATCACTGCGGGATTGCCGCCCTGGAGCGATATAAGCTCGGCAAATTTATAAAGTCCCTTGCTGTTTTCTATGCTGCGCTTAAGCATCTCTGCCGCCTCGTCGCTGTCCTTTGCTATTCCGCCCATGACGAGCATTTCGGAGCCTATGGCGATGGACACATCTCTGAGTGCTCCGCTCTTGTTGCCCTTGAGCACCTCTATTGCCTCTATTACCTCAAGGCTGTTGCCTATGTTCATTCCGAGGGGTTCGTCCATGTTGGTTATGACGGCGCACATTTTCTTGCCCAAGCTCCTGCCAAGACTTATCATTTCATTGGCAAGCTCCTCTGCGGAGGCAAGGTCCTTCATGAATGCGCCCTTGCCGCACTTTATGTCAAGCACTATGCCGTCCGTGCCGCAGGCAAGCTTTTTGCTCATTATGCTGGAGGCTATGAGGGGCATACTGTCCACCGTGCCCGTCACATCTCTTATGGCGTAGAGATATTTGTCGGCAGGCGCAAGCTCGTCGCTTTGGCTCATGATCACTATGCCGTGCTTTTTTGCCTGTTCTATGGCTTTTTCCTTTGAAATATGTACATTGAAGCCGGGTATCGATTCCAGCTTGTCGAGCGTTCCGCCCGTGTGTCCCAGTCCTCTGCCCGACATCTTCATTATGGGCAGACCGAGAGAGGCGCAAAGGGGCGCAACTACGAGCGTGGTGGTGTCCGCCACTCCGCCCGTGCTGTGCTTGTCTGCCTTGAAGCCCTCTATCTCGTCAAGCTCCATTATGCTGCCGGAGTTTGTCATAGCCCTTGTGAGGTCTGCCGTTTCTCTTTTGTTGAGTGAATTTATGCACATAGCCATGAGCATTGCCGATATCTGATAGTCGGGCACAACTCCCTTGCACACGCTTTCTATAAAAAAATTTATCTCCTCGGCGCTCAGCTCCTTATTATCTCTCTTTTTTATTATCAAATCTATTATATTCATTTTTTGGCCCCTTTCCCTAAAATTAACATTTTTCTCTATAATTATAGTATAATCTTGAAAAACAAAAAAATCAATGCTAAAATAAAAACAAGAGGTGATTTTTTATGAAAGCTTGCGTGATAATAGTTGCGGCGGGAAAGGGCAGGAGAATGAACTCTGCCGTTGCCAAGCAATATATAGAGCTGAAGGGCAGAGAAATACTCTCCTACACCGTTGAGACCTTCAACAAAAGCCGTTTTATAAACGAGATAGTGCTTGTGACGGGTGAGGCGGATGTTGAGAGCGTTAAAAACAACATAGTCAAAAAATACGGCTTTGACAAGGTAAAGGCTGTAGTTTCGGGCGGCAGCGAGAGGCAGTATTCCGTGAATAACGGTCTTAAGCTTGTGAGCGCGGACTGCGATGTTGTGCTCATACACGATGGCGTGCGGCCATTTGTCGCCGACAAATATATAGAAAGCCTCATAAACACCGCCTATGAGCACGGCGCCTGTGTTCTGGGCGTGCCCGTAAAGGACACCATAAAGGTGTGCGACAGCGAAAACACGATAGCTTCTACGCCCGAAAGGTCTTCGCTTTGGATAGCCCAGACGCCTCAGTGCTTCGGATACGAAATAATAAAAAAAGCCTATGACAAGGCTATGCAAGACGGTATATTGGGAACAGACGACAGTATGCTCGCGGAAAGAACGGGCATTAAAATAAAAATGGTGGAGGGGGATTACAACAACATAAAGATAACCACTCCCGAGGATCTCTATATAGGCGAGAGGATATTGGAGATGTACGGCAAATAAAGAATATAGTAAAGCGGAGCAAAGTTGTCATTTGCTCCGCCTTACTATGTCCGTGCCCGCCTTTGCGCCGTCGCATACAGCCTTTGACACCTGCATCAGACCGCCCGCGCAGTCGCCCACGGCATAAAGTCCGGGTATGCTTGTGAGCATATTTTCGTCCGTTTTGACATATCTGCCGTCCGTAAGCGCTCCCAGCTTTACGGCTATATCCGCCGCGCCCGCCGTGCCTATCGCCACAAATATACCGCTTATCTCCATGCCTTCTCCGTCCTCAAACACCACTCTTTCAACACCTTCGCCGCCCTCTATGGCTTTTATTTTTCTGCTGTCGCAGTTTTCATATTCGGGGGCATTTTTGCCGTTTGTAAGAAGTATCACCTCCGACGAGGTTTTTTTCAGAATATGCGCCTCGTGCAGGGCATATTCGCCGTTTCCTATCACAGCAACTCTTTTTCCTCTGTAAAAAAATGCATCGCACACGGCGCAGTAGCTCACGCCTCTGCCCTCAAATTCCTTTAATCCCTTTATATCGGGCGCTTTTCGTGATACGCCGTTTGCAAGCACAAGCACATCCGCGCCAAGCTCGCCCCTGTCGGTCGAAAGCGTAAAGCACTCGTCATAGCCCGCTCCCGTGACCTCGGCGTCTATCACTTTGCCGCCGAGCCTTTTAAAGCCATCCAGTCCGTTTTTGTAAAGCTCCTCTCCGCTTATGCCCTCGGCAAAGCCGTAGTAATTGTCTATTTTTTCAGCCTTTAAAAGCGCGCTTTTGTTGTTTGTTATTATTGTGGTATCTATGCCTGCGCGCAGTGTGTAAAGTCCCGTTGAAACGCCTGCGGGACCTCCTCCGATTATCAGTACCTTCATAATTTTACCTCCCGAATGTCGTAAATGCGTAGCCCATATTTACAGCCTTGTCCGTTATTCTCGGCAAAGCGCCCTGAGCGGAATATGCCCAGAGCCTTTCGCCGTTTTCCGTCTTTATGCTCAGCATATCCTTGTCCAGCACGGGGTGGAAATAAAGGCTTAGGGTATAGCCGTTTTTGACGCAGTCCTCCATCTTTGCGTATACGGAATCATCCTCCGTGTTGTGTACATAGTCGGCGGGCGTGGGTATGTAAAACACTCTTTTGCCCGAACACTCCGTATATGTAATGCTGTTTTCAAGCCTCTTGTCGGGGTAGGACTGATATATGGCGTCAAAATAATGCTCCGCCAATAAAAGCTGCGTATCGTCTGCGCCGTAGTGCGGAAACTCGAAAAATTCCGCCTTATATCCCAGCCTTTCACAGCATTGTCTTGCCATTATCATGCGCCGCTGCTGTTCGTTTTGGTTAAATGGCGTGTCATTGCCCCATTCATAGCCTATACAGCTTTCCTCATTGCCGTATTGATGAGTATAGCCGTGCAGACCTATGTGTCCGCCGTGCTCCGTCATATAGTCCAGAACATATATGAAATAGGCGTTGTAAAGGCTCGTGTCGGTCGAAATATCGTTCCAATAATTCTCCTTGGGGCAGGCGTACACGGGCACCCACGCTATATAGTATTCCTGCTTTCTTGCGTGCATATACTCCGCCATGTATCTCAGCCTTTCGAGCATATCCACAGTGTATTTGCCCTTACCCGAGGGACGCATACCGTCTGCCGTAATGTCCTCCAGCCTTATATAGGCGCTCTTGGGCGCGGAGGCATAGTAAAGGCTCTCCCTCGTGTTGAGGCATTTTTCTTTCATTATTGCGCCGGAGCCCTTGCTCAAATCGGGCTTGAAGCAATAGCCGAAGCTGTCCGTAAGGGTATATACGGATATATAGGGCTTTCCGCCGTAGATAGTGAGCTTTGGCGCTCTGCCCCCTTCGGGCGAAAGGAATGTGGATCTGCCGTCTATGGTTATCTTGTATATTGTTCCCGTCTGCCTGACATCTCCGCCCATCAGCTCAACGCTCTCGTCAAGGGGAGCATAAAGCCTGCCGTTTATAAAAATGCTGTCACTGTTTTCGCCCTTGGGATAGGTCATGCTTACGCCTGCGATTTTTACAGAGGCGCTGTTTTCGGGCGGTGTGTAGGGCATATAGTCCGCCGCCTGTATATTTTGCGCTGTAATAAGCGCCAAAATCATTGCCAAAATTATTTTTTTCATATTTTTCCCTCTTTTCTACATAGGCAATTATACAACATAGTTGCTTTTTTTTCAATAGGAGATGTTGTCGAAAAAAGAGGAGTGCCTCTTGACGCCCTTTTCAAAATGTCGGGGCGAACCTGTGGTCGCATAGGCGAGCAGTTTTGCGAAGCAAAACGACCAGCCATTGCACGCCCGTCTTTTTTAATAAATTTTATCTTTCTTTTTTAAAAAAATTTTTTATCTTTCTTTTTTTTCGCAAAAAAAAGAAACAAAAAAAGCGTGGGGTGCTTTCGAGGCACCCCACACCCCTTGACGACCTTTACGCCTCAAAGCTAACGGACTGCTTGAGCTCCGTTGCGTAAAGGGGCTGTTTGGTGCGAGCTATCCGCAGCCTGCCCTAAAGGGCAGACAAGCGGCTCGCACGAGCAGACATCCGATATATATCCCCCCTCAGTCGCTTCGCGACAGCTCCCCCGAAAGGGGAGCCGAGAATTAGGGGTTGACCGTTACCTCTCGGCTCCACCTCTGGGGGAGCTGTCAACTCGTAGAGTTGACTGAGGGGGATATATTTACAAAATTCTTTACAGCTCCCCCACATTATTTTTCACAATTCCCACTAAAATACTTGACATTGCAGCACATAAGTGTTACTATATTAATGCCGAGTAAAATACTCGGAATAATGAGTATAAAAAGAGGGTGAAAAGGGTGAAAATATCCACAAGAGGCAGATACGGGCTAAAGGCGATGGTGGATATAGCGGAAAACTGCTCCGAGGGCTGTGTTTCGCTCAAATCCATTGCGGAGCGCACCAACCTGAGCGAGAGCTATCTGGAGCAGCTCATAGCCTCTCTCAAAAAAGCCGGGCTTGTGAAAAGCACAAGGGGCGCCAACGGCGGATATACGCTTACAAAGCCGCCCGAGGACATAAGCGTGGGGGACATACTGAGAGTTGTGGAGGGTCCTCTTAAGCTTGTGGAATGCCTTTCGGACAAGGAAAGCTGCGGCATGGGCGACTGCTCGCTGTGCGCCACAAGAGATGTGTGGGCAAGGCTTAGCGAGAGCGTGAGCGAGGCAGCCGACAACATAAGCCTTTCCGAGCTTATTTAATATATAATAAAGGAGCGAAAATGATGGAGTGTTATTTAGACAATGCGGCTACGACCGCCACGAGAGATGAGGTAATAGAGGCGATGCTCCCCTATTTTAAGGAGAGCTACGGCAATCCCTCGAGCATATATAAAATTGCGCAGAAGAACAAAAACGCCGTGGAGCACGCAAGGGAGCAGGTGGCTTCAGCCATAGGCGCAAAGCCCAACGAGATATATTTCACGGCAGGCGGTTCGGAGGCTGACAACTGGGCTATAAAGGGTATAGCCGAGAGCTATGCCTCAAAGGGCAAACATATAATCACTACGAGCATAGAGCACCACGCAGTGCTCCATACCTGCGAATATCTCGAAACAAAGGGCTACGAGGTGACATATCTCCCCGTTGACGAGTACGGCATGGTGTCGTTAGACGAGCTCAAAAAAGCCATAAGGGACGATACCATACTCATAACAATTATGTTTGCAAATAACGAGATAGGCACCATAGAGCCTATTGCGGAGATAGGCGCCATTGCGCATGAAAAGGGCATCATTTTCCACACGGACGCCGTTCAGGCTGCGGGTCATGTGGCTATAGATGTGGACGAAATGAATATAGATATGCTCTCCATGAGCGGTCACAAGTTCTACGGACCCAAGGGCATAGGCGCTCTTTACATCAGAAAGGGCATAAAGCTCAATCCGCTCATACACGGCGGAGCGCAGGAGAGAAGAAGGCGCGCGGGCACGGAGAATGTGCCGGGCATAGTCGGCATGGGTCTTGCGCTTGAGCTTGCTGTTAAGGAGCTTGACACCGAGGTGCCCAGGCTTACGGCGCTCAGGGATAAGCTCATAAGCTCCATACTCGAGACTGTGCCTTATTCAAGGCTCAACGGTCATCCCGTAAAGAGGCTTCCGGGCAACGCCAATATTTCGTTTGAATTTATAGAGGGCGAGAGCATACTTCTTCTTCTGGACTACAAGGGAGTGTGCGCCTCGAGCGGAAGCGCCTGCACGAGCGGTTCTCTCGATCCGTCGCACGTGCTTCTTGCCATAGGTCTGCCCCACGAGAAGGCTCACGGCTCCGTAAGGCTCACCATGGGACACTACACCACAGAGGAGCAGATAGACTATGTCATAGCGGAGCTGCCGCCCATAGTAGAGAGATTGAGGCAGATGTCACCGCTTTATGAGGAATTTATAAAAAATAAAGGAGAATAGGATATGCAGTACAGTGAAAAGGTAATGGACCATTTTATGAACCCAAGGAACGTAGGAGAGATAGAGGACGCCAGCGGTGTAGGCACCGTGGGCAACGCCAAGTGCGGAGATATAATGAAGGTATATCTCAAGATAGAGGACGGCGTTGTGCTTGACGCCAAGTTCAAGACCTTCGGCTGCGGAGCGGCAGTCGCTACCAGCTCCATGGCAACCGAGATGATAAAGGGCAAAACGATACAGGAGGCAATGGAGATAACCAACAAGGCAGTAATGGAGGCTCTTGACGGACTTCCGCCCATAAAGGTGCATTGCTCCTGCCTTGCGGAGGAGGCTCTCCATGCCGCTTTATGGGACTATGCCGAGAAGAACGGCATTGTTATAGAGGGACTCAAAAAGCCCGTAAACGACATAAGCGAGCACGAGGAGGTCCCCGAGGAGGACTATTGATAAAAGGAGTGGCACCGGTGACAAAGGTTGTTGTGGGTATGTCGGGAGGCGTGGATTCCTCCGTTGCCGCCTATCTTCTCAAAAAGCAGGGCTATGATGTCATAGGCGTAACTATGCAGCTCTGGGACGGCGAGGACACCGAGGGGAACTGCTGCGGACTTTCGGCAGCCGAGGATGCGAGGGCGGTTGCCGCAAGCATAGGCATACCGCATTATGTATTCAATTTCAAACGTGACTTCAAGGAAAAGGTCATAGACTATTTCATAGAGGAATATTTAAACGCCTCCACGCCCAATCCGTGCATTGCCTGCAACCGCTATATAAAGTGGGAGTCGCTTCTTTTTAGAGCGCGCGAGATAGGCGCGGAATATATAGCCACGGGGCATTACGCCTCCGTTGTTAAAAACGGCGCGGGCAGGTATACCATAAGGCAGGCGGGCGACAAGGACCAGAGCTACGCTCTCTATTCCCTCACGCAGGAACAGCTTGAGCATACGCTCATGCCCAACGGGGAATATACAAAGTCCGAGATACGCGCCATTGCCTCCGACATAGGTCTTAGGGTGGCGGATAAGCCCGACAGCCAGGATATATGCTTTGTGCCCGATGGAAACTACGGCGAATTTATAGCCCAAAATACGGATGCGGTCATACCCGAGGGCGATTTTATAGACAGCGCGGGAAATGTGCTCGGCAGACACAGGGGCATAACCAACTACACCATAGGTCAGCGCAAGGGGCTCGGCATAGCCTTGGGCGTTCCCGCCTATGTCACAGCCATAGACAGGGAAAACAACAGAGTGGTGCTCGGCGGAAACGACGAGCTTTTTAAGAAAAATGTGCTTGTGAAGGACTTTAATCATATGTCCGTCGAAAAAATAGACGGCTCTGTGCGCTGTCTGGGAAAGCTTAGGTATAATCAGAAAAAAGCGCCCTGCACCATAAGCTTTAAAGACGGCTTTGTGCAGGCGGTGTTTGATGAAGCCCAGCGCGCAGTAACCCCCGGTCAGGCAGCAGTGTTCTATGATGAGAACGACTGCGTGATAGGCGGAGGAGTAATAGTGAAGTGAATGAAAAAACAGCCCGATGGGGGCTGTTTTTTAGTGGAATTTGCAGGGCGATATTCTCCCGCCCTGCTGAAATGTATGAAGTAGTATATACTCGCCCGTCTTATCGATTTCCCCGCTCACTAAAGTTCAGCATTTTCGGCTTTGCCGAAAACCGCACTGCGTGCGACCGATAAATCTTTCGGTGCAATGTTCGCTTAGGAAATGATAATGACGGACTTTTGGTTTTGGACAAAAGCTAGGCAGAGCCGCTGTCCTTGCCTGTAGCTCTCTCCCCCTCAGTCAACTCTACGAGTTGCCAGCTCCCCCGAAAGGGGAGCCAAGGGATATAGGTCAACCGCAAGCTCTTGGCGCCCCCACAGGGGGAGCTGGCAGGCATTAGCCTGCCTGAGGGGGGGGAAAAAACGAAATATACTATTTCTTGCGATTCAATAAGTTATAAGTATATTGCAATACAATACTTATTTTTCCGGCAAATTTTTCTGTTTTATTTATTTCCCTGCCTGCATCCGGGTCAATTTGCTTTACATATTTTTTATAATCATCCCATGTTCTCATTTCTATTCTCCTTTACACCAACCCCAACCCTCTGAACACCACTATAATTCCAAAAACTGTAAATATCGACGCGACATTACACCATATCACGAGCTGTCCTGCGAGCTTGCCGTGGCAGTTCATGCTCTCTGCCATTATTGCGGAGCTTACGGCTACGGGTGAGCCGTAAAACGCTATGAGCGCGGGGAAGTCAGAGCTTCCGAGGGGTAAAAAGCCCATGTTTGCTATAGCCATTATGAGTGAGAGGCAGAGCGCGGGCGTTATTACAAGCCTCCAGGCAACGCCAAGAGTTATGTCACTTGCAAGCTCCTTTACGGCGTTCAGCTCGAACTTTCCGCCCTGTACCACGAGTGCAAGGGGCGAAGCCATGAGCCCCACATTTTCTATTGCCTTGTATAAAAACGGCATATTTTCTTTTATTGTGAAGGGCACAAAGCCTCTGAGCCATACGCACAAGAGCGCGGACACAACTCCTATTATGAGCGGATTTTTGCATATCGACTTTGCTATTCCCAGGGGAGAAATGCTCCCCTTTTTGTTGTCGTAGCTGTACACGGAGAGCACTATTACCGCCAGCACATTGAATACCGGTATGCCCACGGCGGATATAACGGCTGCCGTGGCGAGAGCCTCGTCCCCGCCTATCGCCCTTGCAAGCGGAAGACCTATTATGGCGTAATTGGAGCGGAATGCACACTGTATGAGCACGGCTCTTTTTCCGCTGTCCTTTGTGTAAAAAATGAAAAATACGCCCGCGAGCAGTGCCGAAAATATGACGAGGGCGCAGGCAACGGTTATGAGCCTCCAGTTTATGTCGCTGAGGGCGTCAATGTTGTATACGCTGTAAAAAAGATATATCGGCAGAGCCGCATTGAACACAAACTTGTTTGCCTGAGAAAAGAAGCTTTCTCCCAGAAGTCCCGTGCGTTTTATGAGATAGCCAAGGCAAATTATGAGTATAATGGGCATTACCGCATTAAAAGAGAAAAACAATACATTCATTGCAATATATACTCCTTTGTAACATTCCCTTCAAAGTCCTTTATTTCAAACTTTCCGTCATCATATATCATATAGCTGTGGCTGCTGCCGTTTTTGGGTATGGCAACGGAGCCGGGATTTATATAAACATAGCCCTCGGGCTGCTCCTCAACGGTCTGTATGTGAGTATGCCCGTGTATGAGCAGGTCTCCGCGGTTGAGCTTGGGCGGATTGGATGTGTTGTATATATGCCCGTGAGTGATGAACCATGTTCTGCCCTTTTCAAAAATAAGGGCATAGTCCGCCATCACATTGAAATCCAGCACCATTTGGTCTACCTCCGCCTCGCAGTTGCCCCTCACAGCCATTATATTTTGATTACAGCCGTTCAGAAGCTCGATAACGCCCTTCGGGTTGTAGTCCTTGGGCAGGTCGTTGCGGGGTCCGTGATAGAGAAGATCCCCCAGAAGAATCAGCTTTTCGGCTTTTTCAGCCTTGAACGCATTTACAGTCTTTTCGGCATAATACAGCGAGCCGTGTATATCCGATGCAAACATGAGCTTCATAAAATATCCTCCGTTATGATTTAATATTGATTTTTTTTGCCCTTCCTTCATATAATTTTATCAGAAAAAATAAGGAGTGTAAATATGAAAACGGGCAAAAAGATAATTATTGCGCAGATAGTCCTTGTGCTTATATTTTTTGTGCTGGCGCTCAGGCTTATACATAACAGGGCGGTATCGTCATTTTACAGCGAAAAACCGCTTGTAGCCGTAGTTATAGACGACTTCGGCAACAACTCAAAGGGCACGGAGGAAATGCTTGCCCTGCCGTTTAAATTCACAGGCGCTGTAATGCCCTATATGCCCTTCAGCGAGGAGGAGGCGCAAAAGCTCATAAAATCGGGCAAGGAGGTCATATTGCATCAGCCCATGGAGGCGCACACGGGCAAAAGGAGCTGGCTTGGCGAAACGCCCATACTTTCGGGCATGAGCCTTGACGAGGCGCAGAGCGTATTTGAAAAAAATCTGGATCAGCTCGGAGAAAGAGCATCGGGCTTCAACAACCACATGGGCTCTCTCATAACGGAGGATACCGAAAAAATGGAGAGACTGCTTGCATCTGCGCGCGACAGGGGACTTTTCTTTGTGGACAGTGTGACCTCGGCTAAGTCCGTGGGCGCGGAGACTGCGGAAAGACTGGGCGTGCCCTATCTCAAGAGGGATGTTTTTCTGGACAGCACGCAGGATAAGGCAAAGATAAAGGAGAATATAAAAAAGGCAATAGAAATTGCCGAGGAAAAGGGCTACGCCGTGGCCATAGGTCATGTGGGCGCAGAGGGCGGAGCCGTAACGGCGCAGGCGCTTGAAGAGGTCTACGACGAGGTGAAGGATAAGGTGGAATTTGTGACCGCAGGCGAGCTTGTGGAGAAAATAAAAGAGGAGGGGAAGTGAAAAAGGCAGGAGTTTCCTGCCTTTTATAGTATCTGTCTATATCCGTTCATTATAAATTCTACAACGGTGTTTGTCCTTACTCTCATGCCGACATCGGCTATGGTCTGCCTTATGTCGTCCTCCGTAAGCTTGGGTATATATTTTTTAAGCGAGGCGTCATATGCCGTAAGCTCATTGAAAAGCCTGACAAAGGCGTCGTTTTTTCTGGCTGTGCTTGACGGATAGCCGTTCGATATAAGCGCCATGTTGTTGTCAAAGTTTGGAGCAAGACCTATCACAGCGCCGTTTTTAATGTCCCGCAATATACCGAAGTTGAATGTATGCCTGTCGGGATTGGCTGTTACTGTGTCCATAAATATCATTTTGACATAATCGGGTACAGCCTTTGGAGTAAGCGACATAAGCCCTTCGTACACAGCCCTGTAATCATCGTTATCATTCATAAAGCTGTACGCAGGCTCAAAATTAACAGAAGCGTTCCGCGTGAAATCCTTTGTTTTAACACATTTTTCACCGCGTTCATACACTGCCGTTTTCATACCGAGCCGAGCGCTAAGCCTGCTTATGAAAATTTCTGTGAACTGCTGATTATGGTCGGCTTTTTTATACATCCACCATTCGCCGTTTATAAGCTTCCAGCATTTTTCAAAGCTTCCCGTGTTGGTAAGCTCGGGCGTTTTGCTTTGTCTGCTGTTCATAGCCCTGTTGAAGCTGTTGTAATTTCCCGTAAGAGCTAGGTTTGAAAAGCTGTCGTTGTCAAAACGCACATCCTCATAGGTCAGACTGCTGTTTGCAGGCTTTATCCAGTAATTGTCCGTTATGGTAACGGCGTTTACGCTTAATACCGTGTTTATATCGTCATATTCCTTGAGCCTCAACGCCCTTTTGAGGAGCCTTGAATTGGCTCTGTGGCAGTCTATGGCGCGCATTTCAAGCCAATGCTCCACATTTCCCGTGTTCAGAAGATACAGCGGGCAAAGGCTCTTGTCAAGTATTTCAAAGCTGCCGTCAATGTATTTTGCCGCAGCTTTATTTCCGCTCATAATATATATGTCCATAGTTTTTCACCTGCCATAAAATTAGGATAGTTTAGAACAGTATATCACATACCGCCTAAAAGCTCAATATAAAGAAATTCACTTCTTAAGATATTTATAAATATCGTATATTTCCTTATATCCCTCGAATATAGTATCCGCGAGCTTATGCGAATAGAAATCCATATTGTCATAGTCCTCGTATTTTACATAGACTATGCATTTTTTCTGCGCCCACCTATTTGCAATGGGCGAAAGCTCCTTATTGAATATCCTCTTATAGTTTTCCTCCTCCAGCTCAAAACGGCTTTTGTCGCCAAGCTTCACAAGTCTTTCGCAGGCGGCGGGGTCGGCTGCTATCTTTGCTCTCAAGCCTGCCATCACCTTTGGTTCGTCGCCGTAAAAAAGCCCGTATCTCCACCACTCCGCGCTTATTTCAAAGAAATAGCCCGGCGCGTTCCACGGCATGGAGCCTCTTGTGTAGCTGTCCTTTAGGAAAAACCACTTGTGCTCCTTGTAGGGCGCCTTGTTGTTTGAAAAGCGTATGTCCCTGTTGGCTCTCGATACCTTCGGCACCTCGGTGAAGCTGCTGTCCATTTCGTTCATTCTGAGGGCAAGCTCCGTGGCAAGCGCAAGCGTGGGCTCGTGCACATTTTTGGTGTAAAGCTCCTTGTGCTCTTGGAACCATGTTTTGTTGTTGTTGTATTTTATTCCTATGAGGAATTCATTTGTGTTTTCGTTGAAACCGTTGAATGTCATTTTTTCTCCTATGTATTGAGGCTGCCCGTTCGGACAGCCTCTCATTACTTTATTTTACTTTATATCCTCTGCCGTTATCGCAGCGCCCAAAGCATTCACTCCTGTTTTGTCGCTTGCGCACCAGTAGTTCACATCGCTTGCAAGAGGCGTTGCCGAGGCGTTCTTGTACTCCGTCTTTTCCGTGAGAGTTGCCACAACGTCGGGCTCTCCGCCGTTTACGGAGCGCACGCCCTGAACATCGTAGTTATATTCATCCGGCTTGTCGCTGTAGAGCCTTATGTTGGAGCCTACATTGTCGTATGATGTAACGTTTACGAGCTTAAGCGACGGATTTGAATTGGTGGTGATACCGTTGTTTCCGTTGCCCCAAGCCTTACAGTTGATGAGTATGTGCTGAACCGCAACATTCTCTCCGCCGCACTTGAAGCCGTTGTTTCCGCCTGCGTTGTAGGGCGTTTCGGTGCCGTCGGGATTGAGCCTCCAGCCGTTTCTGTAGGACTCGCAGTTTTCAAGGGTCACGGGACCTATTGCGCCCGAATTGACCTTTGTATACAGATCCCAGCCGTCGTCCACATTGTTGTGCGACTTACAGCCTCTGAACACATTGCCCGTGCCAACGGTGAGCTTTGCGCCGAAGCCATCGGCATTTATCATGGACGGGTCGCAGTTGTTGTAGGACTCGCAGTTAAGTATAAGGTTGTAAGATGGCCAGAGGTCGAATGTCGGCTGGTCCTTTCCGCTTATCCTGCTTATCTGGAGACCCATATCCCTGTTGTCGTGGAATATACAGCTTTCAATTATATTGTGGCTGCCGCCGAGGTGGAAGCCCTTCTGATTCTCCGCGCAGTTTGTAAGCTCTATGCCCGTTATGTGCCAATAGTCGCCGCCGAGCACAACGCCCGCAGTCTTGTTCTGACCGTCAAGCACTACCTTCTTGCCGTCCTCCGCCTTTACATTGTACATTGCGGAGGCTGTGCCGTTCACGCCGTGGAGCACCTCTATAGGTCTGTCGAGCTTATATGTGCCGCCCTTTAAAACAAGCGTCTGACCGGGCTGAAGGAAACCAAAGCCCGTGTAAATGTCGTAGGGGCTGTTCTCCGTACCCTTGCCCTTGAAGCTGCCGTCGGGACTTGCGTACACTGTGGTGGCTGCCGTATTTATGCTCTTGTGGTATATGTCCTCTCTTATGACTATCGGCTCATAGCTTGTGAGATTGAGCCTGTCATCGGGAGTGAACACAGCCACGAGCTTATTCACTCTGTTGGCGTCAAGGTTAGCCTTGAAGTGCTCTATGTCGGAAATAGGTCTGTCCTGAGCTATAACGCTGTCGTTCATCTTTACGGTGACGGTACCCTTTGCATTGTCCAGATCGAGATCGAATTCATACACCGTCTTTGCGGAATAGGGATTGGATCTGAATAAAAGCTCGGGTGTCTCCGCAGGCTTTTCGCTGCTTTCTATCACTCTGTCGGTCTTTCTCACGCTCTCGGAAAACTCTGCGTTTTCAACGGTTATTTCCGCCCATCTCGAAGCGAAGAAGCCCACATAGAGCACATCGGGATTTTGTACCGTGAGGAACGAATCGTCATAGTAATAGTAGTCCTTTGTTTCCTCTGTCTGATAGTTGTAGCATACCGCGTGTATACCGCCGTTGAGCCTTTCAAGCGTCATCTTGTACTTGTTGCCCTCCTTGGGGAAGTCGGAGCTTAAGGCAAAGGGACCGTTCCTTGTGCCGCCGCCGTCCGTTGCGGTAACGCTGTCTCTTACCATGAGGTTTATTCTGTTTATGTTTGTGTTCTTTTCATAGCTTGCCGCCGTGGGGTCGCTCGGCCAGCCCGTGCCCGAATAACCGCCGAAAAGCGCTATGTTTGAAGCAAATACCTTGCTGTTGCTTATGGGCACCGCAACGCCGTCCTCGTCCTTCTTTGCCTGCGAGGGGTCTATGGTTATGCTGCCGTCGCCCTTGTCAAGAGGCACTACATCCCTTGCCATTATGCCGAAGGCCTCCTGACCGTTTCTCTTTGTGTCGTCGTTGTCGTGCTCGAGATATCTGTCTACGGTTATGTCTGCGGTGAGCTTGAAGTCGTCTCCACCCTTAACGCTTGTGAAGTAATATGTCATGCCGTCGTGGTCATTCGTTATCTTGCCTGCGCCGTCCCACGCCTTCACATTTATCTTTCCGCTCAATGAGCCGTAGTTCTCGGCAGTAACGCCCACCGATTCTGCGCCCTTGTCATAGCCGGAGCTCTGACCGAAGGTAGCGCTCCTCCATGCGTTGTTCATGCTTTCAACAACGGTAACGGGGAGGGTAACGCTCTCAAAGCCGTCAGCGCTTATGCTTACGGAGCTTTCGCCAGCTGCCGCCGAGCTGAATGCGGAGGTGTCGAGTTTGTAGTCCTCGGTAGGCTCCACATCGCCGTTGTCATATACTATGGCGACTACCATATCCTTGGGGTCGAAGCTCTCGCCCACTGCGTATGTAGTCCTGGGGTAGTTTGTTATTTTCAGCTCCTTTGGCTGTCTTTCAAACACATTCACCTTGAAGCTTGCGCTCACCTCGGGATTTGAAACGGAGGTGATAACGACTGTCTTGTCGCCCGTGGTGCTGCTCTCAAAGCCCGATATATTGTAATCTGCGGGCGAAGCCAGCTCGGACACCTCTTTCCTTGTGTCGTCAATGTAAGTTGCCGTAACAGCCATGCCCGTTGTGTCGAGCTTGTCGCCGAGGTAATATATAGTCTTGTCGGGAGCCTTTACCGAAAGAGAGCTTATGCGGTTCTTGCTCACATTTATATTGAAGCTTCCCGTTATTTTTGACGAAATGCCTTCCTCCGCATTTCTGTACACCTTTATCTGCTTTCTGCCGGATGTTTCGAGCTTATCGCCGTCCTTAAGCGCCTTGCCGTCCATATTGAGGGTGTACTTGTCATTATCGAGTATTTCCTTTGAGCCGTCGGAATATTCCGCGCTTATCTGCATACCGAGCGTCTTGAAAACATCGCCTCTTGCGTATGCGCTCTTTGCGGGGAGATAGTCCACGGTTATCGCCTTTGTTTCGAGGGGCTTCACCTCAACGGGTATTTTAAATGCAGCGTCGCCGAGAGAAAGAGTGACTGTCTGCTTTGCCGTCTTTTTGGCATTGTAGCCCTTTACGAGGTAGTTTTTAACCTCCTCCACATCGCCGTTAGAGTATGAAACAAACACCTTTATGCCCGAAAGGTCGAGGGGCTCGCCGTAGATATATTCCGTTCTGTAGCTGCCTTCTATGCGCATTGAAACGGGCTTTCTTGTTGCTGCATTAAGGCTTACTTCGCTGAATGTCGCCTTTACATTTCTGGCTATATATAAGCAGGGGTAAACAGCGTCCTCAAGCGCCGTCATTTCAACTACCTGAGTTTTGTTGCCGCATTTGAGAGTATATGTATTTCCCGTCTTTACTATGGAAAGTCTGTAGCTGCCCAGATTACTTCCCGTGTTTGCAATTTCATCGGAAAGCGCATCGCTTATGACCTTTTTGTCGGATGAATTTCTGCTCATCGCTCTGAAGGAAAGGTCGCTGTCCTTGCTCTTGGCATATGTGCCGAGATACAGAGCGTCGTCATATGCCATGTCATCCGTCTTGTGATAGAGGCTGTCGAGCACGGCAATACCCACGGAGCCCTGCTGAGGATTGCTGCTTTCTTCAAGAGTGTTGTATTCGTCTATATTTACTCTTGCGCTCAGCTCAAAGTCCTCGTTCACATCAAATTCCTTGGCATAGTAAATGATGCTGTCCTCGCCGTCGGAGAACTTGCCGTTGTTTGCCTTTGTGTTCTCCATCACAACGGAGCTGTCCGTTGCGGTAACGTTAAAGTTGATGCTGCCGTCCTTGCCTGTCCAGTCAACTATCCAGCTGCTGTCCACAGCCGCAAACGACGGAGCGGAAAGCGCCGAGCTTATTGCCACACAAAGGGCAAGCGCCGCGCTCAATGATCTTTTTCTCATAGCTGAAATACCCCCTTGGATTAAATTTGAACATATATATATAATTATAAGCGTAATGCGAGAAAAAAGCAATATGTTAAAACGCATTTTTTTATTAAAAATTGTCGAGGGAGTGCAAGTGAGATCAAGGGTAAAAGCCTCAGTCTTTTTCCTTTTGCTGTAAATAGAATATTGCCTTTTGTGCTTCAATTTCCGATTTTAATTCTTCCTCCGTAGGCAGATAGAGCTTATATTTGCTTGCAAACAACTGTTCATTTCCGTGCATTACGGAATATCTTGCAATATCCGAATCGGTTTCGGAGCATAAAACAATGCCAAGCGTAGGATTATCTCCCTCATTGCGCTTCAATTCGTCATACATTCTTATATACATATCCATCTGACCTACATCCTGGTGAGTGATCTTTTTAGTCTTAAGGTCGATCAATACAAAACATTTAAGGATATAGTTATAAAAAACAAGGTCTATAAAATAGTCCTCCTTTTCTGTATGAATATGCTGCTGTCTTGCAACAAAAGCATATCCCTTGCCCATTTCCATAAGAAATTTCTGTAAATTTGAAATAATGCTTTTTTCAAGCTCTGTTTCCGTAAAGCTTTCATTTTCTCCGAAGCCGAGAAATTCGGCAACAACGGGATTTTTAATAAATTCCAGCCTGTCGGTTTGATAGTCTGCCGTAATTTCTTTCATCTCTTGTTCCACAATATTTTTGTTTTGAGATCGCAGCAGGCGATAGTAATATTGCGAGGCTACATTTCTCTGCAATGTTCTGACACTCCAAGCTTGCTCCGAGGCTTCCTTTGCATACCATTCTCTTGCTTCGGGATCGTGAACCTGTATAAGAGTTCTGTAGTGCGACCATGAAAGCAATGCTTTGGATTTTCCACTCACTGTGTGGAAAATCTTTGGAAACATTTTGTAGAATGAATAAAAGCTGTATAGGTTTGTCTTTGTAAAGCCTTTTCCGTAAGTATCGGTCAGGCGTTTAGATAATTTTTGTATTATGTTTAAACCGTAATTTTCCGCCCGCTCGGTGTTTACAAGCTCCTCCTCGGCAATTCTGTAGCCTATGAGCCAATTGCGCTGAACAAGCATTGCATTTACGGCTCTGTGAGCAGCTTTTTGGGATATTGTGATGATTTCCTGCATATCGGCATAAATATCATTGGTTTTTTGATAATTTGTTATAAGGTCGTTGTTGCCAATTTCACGCATAATATCCTTCATAGCCGATTGCGCCTCCTGTCTTTTTCTTTTTTTTTATTTTATTATAACGGATATAAAAAGTCAAGTATAGCCGAATTGCCAAATGATTACTGAAAAGTTTAAAAAACAAATGAATTTTTTGCCATTTTGTATCCACAAAAATATATTGACTTTTGTTTTTATAAATAGTAAAATAAAATAGTCCTGTGCTAGCCGGGGAGGCAGCGGTGCCCTGTAGTCTGCAATCCGCTTCAGCAGAGATTATGCCTCTGCCGAGGCATAGGCTTGTGGGGTCGGTGCGCTCAGCTTCGGTGTTGAGGATCGAGTCTTGCACAACTTAAGCCTGTGAATCGTGTCAGGTCCGGAAGGAAGCAGCACTAAGCAGTATCTTGGGTGTGTTGCAAGGGCACTTGGTCTGAGCCGTGCTTTGCGTTAACGCCTGTAGGTCTGTGTCGGAGCGAGGCGCGCAGGACTTTTTTTATTTTTATATTAATGGAATTTTTCGGGCGAGCCTTGGTTGCATGGGCGAGCAGTTTTGCGGAGCAAAACGACCAGCCATTGCACGCCCGCGGGTATAGATTATAACTCCCCATTTTACCCAACACCAAAAGCCCGTCATTATCATTTCCTAAGCGAGCCTTTCATCAGCGAGCGGGGAAATCGATAAGACGGGCGGGGTACACTACTTCATACATTATAGCAGGGCGGGAGAATATCGCCCTGCAAGCGGGCGAGGAGAGCCACTGATTTAGCTTGTACCCCCCCTCAGTCACTTCGTGACAGCTCCCCCTCAGGGGAGCCGAGAGTTTGATGTTACCCCTTGCCTCTTGGCTCCCCCTTCGGGGGAGCTGGCAACTCGCAGAGTTGACTGAGGGGGCGGGTATAGATTATAACTTCCTATTTTCCCCCCCAAAAAAAAATAAAAGCAGGCGTTCGCCTGCTTTCGATAAAATTCCTTTTCACATACCCTTATGGAATGTTCTTGAAATGACCTCGTCCTGCTGTTCCTTTGTGAGCTTATTGAAGTTCACGGCATAGCCCGACACCCTCACCGTAAGCTGGGGATATTTTTCGGGATGCGCCTGAGCGTCAAGGAGAGTTTCTCTTGTGAACACATTTACATTGAGATGATGTCCGCCCTTTTCCGCATAGCCGTCCAGAATACCTACAAGATTGTCTACCTGCTGATCGTTTACCATAGCAATATCCTCCTTTTCAATTTATTCGCTTTGCTCGTCATCCTGCCTGTCCAAGCCCTCAAAGAGAGTGGGCACGGAGCAGGCTGTGTTTTTTTCGCAGTCAAGACAGCCGAAGCGCACGGAGCTTTTCTCTATAAGCTCGCCGTCCGTCCTTACATCTCCGCCTTCATCGACGGTAATGTTCATATGCCCGCCGTCATTTGACATAAAGCTGTCTATCATTGCCACTATATCGTCAATATTGTCAATATCGTTTTTATTCTTCATCTTTTTTAAGCCTCGTCAAATCCATATCCAAATCCACTTCCAGATCTCCCATAAACACCTCCGAGTCCTTTCCGAGCGCTCCGGGGATTATGGAGAAGGTATTTGAAATACCGTCCTGAGCGTCTCTGAACGGGAGCTTTGACACCGAAGCCAGAGAAGCCACGGCGCCGTGGCTGTCGCGCGAGTGCATGGGGTTTGCGCCGGGAGCAAAGGGCTGACCGCTCTTTCTGCCGTCGGGCGTAGAGCCTGTGTTTTTGCCGTATACCACATTTGATGTGATGGTGAGTATAGAGGTTGTGGGTATTCCTCCCCTGTAGGTGTGGTTGCCCTTTATATACTGCATAAATTCATGCACAAGGTCTGCCGCTATTCTGTCCACCCTGTCGTCGTCGTTGCCATACTTGGGGAAATCGCCCTCTATTTCGTAATCAATGGCTATGCCGTCCTCATCGCGTATGGGCTTTACCTTGGCATATTTGATTGCCGAAAGTGAATCCGCTACAACGCTAAGTCCCGCAATGCCCGTTGCAAACCAGCGAGTGACCTCCTTGTCGTGGAGAGCCATCTGGAGCCTTTCATAGCAGTATTTGTCGTGCATATAGTGAATGATGTTGAGAGCATTCACATATACTCTTGCAAGCCACTTCATCATATCTCTGTACTTGTCCATTACCTCGTCGTAGTCGAGATATTCGGATGTGATGGGTCTGTACTTGGGACCTACCTGCTTTTTGGTTATCTCGTCCACGCCGCCGTTTATGGCATAGAGCAGACACTTGGCAAGGTTCGCCCTTGCGCCGAAGAACTGCATTTCCTTACCCACTCTCATGGAGGATACGCAGCAGGCTATGGCGTAATCGTCGCCGTGAGTAACCCTCATGAGGTCGTCGTTTTCATACTGTATGGAGGACGACTCTATGGAAGTCTTTGCGCAGAAGCGCTTGAAATTGAGCGGAAGCCTTGTTGACCAAAGCACAGTAAGGTTGGGCTCGGGCGCAGTGCCAAGATTTTTGAGCGTGTGCAGATATCTGAAGCTCATCTTTGTGACAAGATGTCTGCCGTCTATGCCCACACCGCCTATGGACTCCGTCACCCATGTGGGATCGCCCGAAAAAAGCGCGTTGTATTCGGGAGTTCTCGCAAACTTCACAAGCCTAAGCTTCATTATGAAGTGGTCTACAAACTCCTGTATTTCCTCCTCAGTGAACACGCCGTTTGCAAGGTCTCTTTCGGCATATATATCAAGGAAGGTGGAGGTCCTGCCAAGCGACATTGCCGCGCCGTTCTGCTCCTTGACCGCCGCAAGATAGCCGAAGTAAAGCCACTGTATGGCTTCCTTTACATTGCGCGCGGGCGCGGAGATGTCAAAGCCGTATATCTCGCCCAGCTTTTTAAGCTCCTCAAGCGCCCTTATCTGCTCCGAAAGCTCCTCGCGGTTCCTTATAACATCGGAGTACATTATTGTCCTTGTGGAATTTTTCTGATTTTTCTTGTCCTCTATGAGCCTGTCCACGCCGTAGAGAGCAATTCGTCTGTAATCGCCTATTATCCTGCCTCTGCCGTAAGCATCGGGAAGTCCCGTAATGATATGGCTTGAACGGCAGGCTCTCATCTCATCCGTGTATGCGTCAAAAACTCCCGCGTTGTGCGTCTTTCTGTGGGTGGTGAAAAACTCGACTATTTCGGGGTCTACCTCGTAGCCGTTTTCCTTGCACGCCTTAACAGCCATTCTTATGCCGCCGTAGGGCTGAAGCGCACGCTTGAAGGGCTTGTCCGTCTGAAAGCCCACTATTTTCTCCTTGGACTTGTCCAGATAGCCCGCCTTATGCGAGGTTATGGTGGAAATTATCTTTGTGTCCATATCCAGCACGCCGCCCGCTTCTCTTTCCTTTTTTGAAAGCTCCATCACCTGCGCCCAGAGCTCCTCGGTTGCCTTCGTAGGACCTGCAAGAAACGAGTCATCGCCGTCATAGGGCGTGTAGTTTTTTTGTATAAAATCCCTTACATTTATTTCCCTTTGCCAAACGCCTTCGGCAAAGCCTTTCCATTCATCTCTCATCCTTGTTCCTCCCGATATTTCAGCTGCAAATTATGCCATTTTTCCCATAAGGATATGATAACACTATGTCCCCTTAAAGTCAACAATTCGGGGTGTGAAATAACTGCTAACTTTTAATAAAAAATTGTAAAAATTATGTTTATTTTTTCATATTTCATAACGCCCGCATGATGAAAAATTCATAACGAATATAGGCTGTGCGCTTGACTTTTTTGCAGGGCATTCATTGTATACCCCCTCAGTCAACTTTACAAGTTGACAGCTCCCCCATGGGGGGAGCCAAGAGGTAACGGTTAACCTCTAATTCTTGGCTCCCTCCTTCGGGGGAGCTGGCGCGAAGCGACTGAGGGGGATTTTCTTATTATCAAGAAAACAGAAGGCTACCAATCATACAGAGACTGCTCCGAGAATGGTTGTTGCCCGTAGGAACGATCCTACCCCTTTTCCTTCCTTATATTACCGCCTATAAGGCTAACCTTTGCGCACAAGCTCTCATAGCCTCTTTCGATATATTCCACGCCCTTAACACGGCTTATGCCCTCCGCGGAGAGCGCCGCCACCACAAGCGCCGCCCCGCCTCTGAGATCCATAGCCTCCACATCTGCGCCCGACAGTCCCTCGCGTCCTCTTATCTCGAAAACGCTTTCGCTTAGACATGTTATGTCGGCGCCCATTTTCACAAGCTCCGGTATATGCTTATTTCGTGCAGAAAAAAGAGTCTCCCTTATGACGCTTTTTCCCCTTGCCAAGGAAAGCACTGCGCACAGCTGCGGCTGCATATCGGTGGGAAAAAGCGGATAGGGCATGGTCACGACTTCGTCAACGGCGCATAATCTTGAAGGTGCGTCAATATATATTTTGTCCTTATCCGTTTTTATGATACAGCCTGTTTTTTCAAATACTGACAAAATTTTTCTCATACATTCGGGCTTGGCGTTTTTCAAGAAAAGCTCTCCGCCCGTCGCTGCCGCCATGGCTATATATGTGCCCGCTTCTATCCTGTCGGGCATTATGCCGTGCTCACGGCAGCATAGCTCTGTGGTCGGCTCTATAACTATTATATCCCTCTCGCGCCTTATTCGGCAGCCCTGCGCGCTGAGACAGGCTATGAGATCGTCTATCTCGGGCTCTCTTGCGCTGTTTTTTATGACCGTGGCGCCCTCCGCATTTATGGCGGCAAGTATTATATTTTCTGTAACGCCCACGGACACTATGGGCAGTGTCATTTCACAGCCCTTCAGCCTTCCTCTGCACTCTATTTTTTCACCGTGACACCTTATTTGCGCGCCAAGCCTTTCCATAGCCCACAAATGTACATCTATGGGTCTTTCGCCCAGTCTGCACCCTCCCGGCTCCTCAATGCTCACCTCGCCGTATTTTCCCAGCAGAGCACCCATAAAGAGCACCGAGGAGCGCATTTTTCGGCTCAGAACGCTGTCGGGCGCGGTAGAAAGCACATCGCCCGATATAGTGATGCCGCCGTCCTCCATTGTTATTTTTTTGCCCAGTTTTTTTAATATCATGAGCGTGTTTGAAACATCCGAAAGGAAAGGTATATTTTTGATCCTCATTTCTCCGAGCGCCGCGCCCGCCGCAAGAACAGGCAGCACAGCGTTTTTTGCTCCGCTTATTTCCACCTCTCCGCTGAGAGCCGAGCCGCCCTCTATTATATAACAGCTCATTACCGCTGCCCCTTCCCCTTTTTATAATGCTAGGATATGCAAAACGGAGTCGGGGCGTGAAAGCGCGCCATGCGCCGACCGTCCTAAAGTATACTTTGAGACGGTCTTGTTATTTCTGCGCTTTAAATAGGGCATAAAAAGATCCGAGGCATTTTTTAACCTCGGATCAAAAATATTATATGTAATTTTTATCAAAAAAATGCGTCTTATTTCAGTCGTTCGTATTGTGGAGTATATCCTCCAATGTCAGCTGAGCGAAGTCCTCGGAATTGTTTTCGAGCCTTTCCTCCTTCTCCTCGAATGCCTTGCGAAAGCTGGAATGGAAATCAAAGCAGTAATAAACAAGCACTATGAGCGCCACGGCGTTTCCGCAGACGGGATAGTACATATCCACTATGCGCTCCACGGTCGGCTGGAAAATAATGAATGTAAGCATTGACATAAGTCCCCAGCAGACAGTGCTTTCAAGGCAAATGACGCCCTTGTAGTTGAATTTCTTGTTGTTGTAGTTCCACCAGAAATAGCCGAAGAGCTTGGTCTGCATGAGAGCCACAGCCACCTCCAGAAGCGTGGCTATGACCGCGCCTATCACGAACACAAGCAGGAGATTGTCCGAAAACGGTCTGAAAAGGAAATACACTCCGAGCGCTCCCGCTCCGTATATGGGGCAGAGAGGACCGCGCACAAAGCCTCTGTTCACGGGCTTTTTCTCCGTAATGCTCATCACTATGCACTCAAATATCCAGCCCAAAAAGCTGTAAATTATAAAACAATTCAGAAAATAAAGAAAATTCATTCCCGTTGCATTGTAAAACATCAATGACATATAATATCACCCTTCATTTCGGCTCAAAACAGCCATATTGACATAATATTACCCGTATATCCTATCACAAAGAGGCTATAAATGCAAGTGAAAATATAAATTTTTAATGAATTTGAAATATAATATTGACAATTACGAAATTTTGGGATATACTAAAGCCATAAAAATCAAATACCCCTAAAAAAAGGGAGTAGCTTGCGCATTGTCGTATACACTATCGTCAGTACGAGCTTAGGCTTCGGTATGTATTTAAAAAGCGAGACTTTTATTGTAATATATCAATAAAGGGGTCGCTGTTTTTTATTTTAAATTATTTTACTATCGGGAGGACAAAAAAATGTTACCAATGACGGGAGTATTTATGTATCTTTGGCTTATAGTCGGCTTTGTGTGCCTCATAAAGGGCGCGGACTTCTTTGTGGAGGGCAGCAGCAGCGTTGCCCGCATATTCAAAGTGCCGTCTGTCATAATAGGTCTTACGATCGTGGCTATGGGCACATCGGCGCCCGAAACCGCAGTCAGCATATCCGCCGCTCTTCAGGGCGCAAACGAAATAGCCGTGAGCAACGTGGTCGGCTCCAACTTCTTCAACCTGCTTGTGGTAGTGGGCGTGTGCGCTCTCATGCAGCCCATACACATAACGAAGGCGCTTGTAAAAAGAGACTATCCCTATTCCATAGGCGCAACGGTGCTTTTGCTCGTTTTTCTCGTAATAGGACAGATAATAACGGGAAATCCTACTCTTACGAGAGTTGACGGCATTATACTTCTCATTGCTTTTGCGGCTTATCTTTCGGTGCTCATACGCTCCACGCTCATACAGATAGCCGTAGGCGACGACGAGGTGGAGATAGAGGAGGTAAAGTCCCGCTCGCTCCCCGTCAGCATAGGGCTTATAGCGATAGGTCTTGTGGGCATAGTGATAGGCGGCGATTTGGTGGTAGACTCCGCAACCGCCATAGCGCGTGTGTTCGGAATGAGCAACACGCTCATAGGACTTACAATAGTTGCCATGGGAACATCGCTTCCCGAGCTTGTCACAAGCATAGTTGCCGCAAAAAAGGGCGAGGCAGACCTCGCTCTGGGAAATGTGGTCGGCTCCAACATATTCAATGTGCTTCTGGTGCTGGGCATATCCTCGACGGTGAGGGGCATAACGGTACAGTTCGATTCCGTCATAGACACAGTGCTTCTTATAGCCGTAAACCTTGTGGTGCTCGCAATAATATTGAAGAAAAAAAGCTCCGTGGGCAGAGGTACGGGCATACTTATGATAGCTATGTACGCCGTTTACACGGCATATATAATAGCCAGAAATTACGGCGTACTACCGTTTTAGGAGGGTAATATACAAATAAATTCCTTGTATATTTATAGAAATTACAGCATAAATAATACAGCAAAAAATATTTGACACAATTTGCGATATATAATATAATTATATATAAGAGGAGATGCTATCAAGTGAAAGGAAGTGATTTTATGGCAACCTCAAGTTTCACCAAGAATTTTGTTCTCAGCGAGGAGGAAGCAATAAAATTAGCGGAATTGCTTGAAACCGACGAACCTAAAAGAGACAAAAAAAATCAACAGGATATCGTATACGCCGATAAGGATTTTATCAAGAAATGTTTTATGTAGTCAAATTAAAGGATGTACTTCAATTAGATAGTTTCCCTAAGCTTTATGAGAAACTATCTAATTTTTCGAGCAAAAATAATGATGTAGCCGATTTCATCAAAAACAAAGCCATTGACTTTGAAAAGCGTGATATGAGTAGGACATATTTAATTCTGGATCCTGCAACGGAGGAAATCGTCGGCTATTTTTCGCTGTCGTTAAAGGTACTTAATTTCAGCGATGAAGTTTCAAATACCGTCAAAAAAAGAATACATGGTATGAAAAGCGATGCTCCCTTTGTGCCCGTTATATTAATAGGACAGCTCAGCAAGAACTTTAGCTACAGCGGCACTGTAAAGGGAAAAGATATTCTGGACTATGCTATGGATATTGTAAATAAAATACATGATATGATAGGTTGCAGAGTATGCATAGTGGAAACTCTGTCGAATAAGGAAAATCAAAAGGTAGTTGACTTTTATGAAAGCTACGGCTTTAAAAAGCTGATCAACAATAAAACCGGAGAGTATTATCAATTATATCTGAGAATACAGGGATAAATGCAAAAAAGGCCCACATTGTGAGCCTTTTTTATTTCTCTATATCACCCTATCAAAGCTTAGGTATGAGGTCATAGAATTCCTGTACGGATGCGTCGTTCATAACGGCGTCTATGATCTTCTTGCCAAGAGGATCGAGATCTGGAGTATCGAACTGCTTGAGCTGTTCCTTGAAGAAGTCCGTAAGCTTCTTTGCGCCCTTGTCGTAAGCCTCGTTTCCTACTCTGCCCTGAATATTTACCTTCAGAAGACCGGGATTGATGGGTGTGCCGTCTATCTTGACAGACTTGGGAATGTAGCCGAGGATGGGACATCTTGCCTCTTCAAGCTGATTCATCTTGAACTTGGCTCCGCCTCTCCTTGAGAGGTATTCCCTCGTTACCCACTCGCCCGCAAAGCCTATCTTGTAAGCGCCTATATACTGGTTGGGTATGAGTATATATCTTGTGCTGGGAGTGGCAAGTATCTGTTTTAAGAGGAGATTTGCCTGGTCTACCTTCTTGCCCGTTGCAAAGGGCCAATACGAGCCTACGCCCTCCGATTTCATCTGATTTCCGCCTGCGTCTATGATAGACGGATTTGCAAAGCCTCTGGGAGCAACAAGTCTCCATATCCAGCCCAAAGCGGGCGGAAGTACATGGAACATACCTATGATGCCGTAGTCGGGCTTGCTCTTTGTTGTCGGCGGAGTCCTTATACCGAAGCTTCGTACATCTATCTCGGCGGTGCCGTTGACGATGTTGTTCTTGAGCTTTCTCGGCATAATAACTCTGGGATTGGGGCAGGGTACGCCCGGCGAATCCTCTATATGATCCCATATAAGACAGGTGGAGTTGGGCACCGCATTCATATTGAGGAACACAAGCGGCTCCTTGGGATGACAGCACGCCTTCTCGGTCTCGGGCTCCGTGCCGTACTGATCGATGTGGTTCACTCTCAAGAACCAGCCGTGCTCGGCA
Source organism: uncultured Clostridia bacterium (assembly GCA_947627425.1). Classification (GTDB taxonomy): domain Bacteria; phylum Bacillota; class Clostridia; order Lachnospirales; family CAG-274; genus Gallispira. Next base: position 27,598 of record CANQVZ010000003.1, read on the forward strand.
TCACAGACAACAAGCTTTTTGCTGTCGTTCTGGAGCGACGGATGAGCAAGAGCCATATCGTCCGTCACGGGATAGAGCGTAGCCGTATCGGTTATGCTGACATATGTTTCCTCTCCCGTCATTATGTTTGTGGCAAGCAATACCTTACCGTCTACCTCTCTGTGTACAGGCTCGGTCATCTCCGATTTGCCGCCGCCCGAAGCGCCCTCGTGCATGATGGTAAGCTCCAGCTCGTAAGGCGTGATGACCTTGACCGTTGAAGCGTGGAGCGTTACCCAGCCCTCCTGCTCGCCAATGTGCAGAAGTATGGAATAAACGCCCTTCTTTGCGGACGGTCCCAAGTAGAGGTTATAGCTGAATATTTCCTGCATATCGTAAAGTCTGTTATGTACGACTATCTGCTTGCCCTCGTAATGAGTGTGGCGGAAGGTAGGCGCTACATAAATGACTGCCTTCGGCTTAAAGAAATTGGGCACCTTGCTGCAGGGCACAAAGCCTTGAAGCTCCGCAAGAGCAGCCGCAAAGAATGCCGCATTGCCGGGAACTACGGCAAGACAGGGATAGCTTATGCCCATCTGCACATTGCCCGCAAAGAAGGGCACTACAATGAGGCTTTCCTGATTTTTGAGCCACTCGAAGGTTTCGTTCCTTATGGGGTCGAAGGGCTTGCCAAAGCGCTCCATATGAGTCGGCTTGTCTGTGGGAAGATCGTCCGCGATAACCATAGAGTTGGGATCTCTTCTTCTCATGGCAGGGTCTTCAAAGTTGATAACGATACCGTTCTTACACTTTACGACCGTGCCCTCTCTTATCGTTTCTCCGTTTACATCAAAGCTGACCTCGTTTGTGAGGTTGCCCTTTCCGCCCATAGCAAGGTCGATATATTCTTCCTTTGTTTCGGGTATTATGATCTTGGCGCCGCTGTTTTTAACAACATCGCTCAAAGTCTGCGGCAGCACCATCTTATGAATAACATCGGGTTTATTTTTTTTCGGCATTTGCTGACCTCCTTATATTATGTATATTTCAGTCCCTTTTTTATATGATCAATGTAAAATACGCGGATGCTTAAATTTGCCCTCCTGCGCATATGCATCGTTTGTGCCTGCAAGCCTCCTTATCAATATATATAAGTCAAAGGCTATACAAGTTATACTATAACACTTTATGCCCAAAAAAGCAATAGTATGGCTGTCATTATTCATTTTTTTATTAAATATTACCATACTTTTGCCGATATTTTATATTTTTTTGGCTAAAAAACTGAAGTTTGTGAATAAATTTTTAATAGCTTGAATTTAATTGTCCGACAATTGAATTATCCACACCAAAATTATTCATTTTTAGTCCTTTCAAGCTCAATGTCGCTGTCCACATATATGTCAAATATCCTGCCCCAAGGGAAGGAAAGCTTTGTCACCTCAGCCGACCTTACGGTGTAGCGTCTGCCGAGTATTGAATACTCCGCGCCCTCAAGGGCTGAGGTTATGCCGCTTGTGTCCATAAGCTCATGCAATGTCTTTGAATCCGTCCTGTCGGCAACATCGGGACGATAGCCCTTGTTGCTTAAGGCAAGCTTACCGCTCTTGGTGTAAAGTCCGTCCTCCACGGCGTGGCGTATGAGGCACTTAAGCTGCGCCTCTATGGTCTGCCTTGTGTCCTTTGAGCTCTCCATGGCTGCGGCGTATACCTGTATCTGAGCCATACCCAAGCCTATGGCGTTGCCGTTTGTGTTCCAAGCGCAGTACATATCCAGCTGCGGGAGAGAGAAGCGCGCGCCTCTTAATATCTCCTTGAACACGGTGTTTGATGCCGTGCCGTCAAAAAGCTCTATAAGTCCCGTGTAGGCGCCTTTTTTGTCAGCCTCGGCAAGCTTATCCGTCACCATATCGGTAGTGTTCTTCTTGAGCCTGTAGTCGTAAATATATACGCAGGCGGGAGACTTGGCATAGTTCGCCACGGTGCCGTTGACAAAGCTAAGCGCCGCCCTTGCAAGATTGCCGGGAGCCTTCACATCGAATGTGGCTGTGTTCTGCCTTGTGTCGTTATACACGATCTCCGTCTTGGGGGTCACATTGCAGCGCCTTGTATAATCTCTTGCATATATGAGCTGAGGCACCTCGTCCGTGCCGTATATTATGTTTATGCTGCTGTCCTTGCCCGTGTTTATGTCGCCCAGCCTCTTGAGCGGGTATTTGTCCTTTATCGCCCTGTGTATGGATCTGTTTCCGCTCTCCATATATGTGCGGGCATAGCTGTATTTCATGGGCGAGCCGTTTTCGCTCTGCACCCAGTCAAAGCCCTTTGAAAAGCAATAGGTTATGAAATTTGGCACCTGTAGGTCGTCGTTGCTTATAACTATTTCGTCTATGCAGCCCTCCGCCATATAATCGGTGAGTATTCTGAACATATCCGCAGACGCCTCATAGGGCTTTATATAGTCGTCCACATACTGCTTGTAGGGCGCTTTGTTCCTTATGTTGTTGTTGAAATAATTGAGAAATTCCCTCTCCCAGGGAGTTATATTTTTTACTCCCAGCTCCTCCGCCTTGTTCACAACATAGCTGAATTCCATTATATACTGTTCGGGAGTGACGGAGGTATAAGCCGATATCTCCTTTTCATAGGGAGAAGCTTCATTATATTTAAGGTAGTAATACGCCAATCCCCTGAGCCTTTCGTCATTGCACCATATGGTGTTGAAGCGTGTTTCGGGGAGAGAACGGGGCATCTGTATATTGACATAGTACCGAGGCTCCGGGAATTTTTCGGCAAGCTCATGAAGCTGCGAGAGAGCCTCCTTGTAATCTCCGTAGTTCGAGCCGCACCTGCTCCCCACAAGTCCGTTGGTTATGTAGGATGATGTGTTTATTATTACCGTAGTCGCCTTGTTGTTGTGCTCCGACACGAGCTTGTCAAGCTCACTGCGCACATTTTCGCTGTTGCCCTTTCGGGTGTCGGGCTCATAAGCGGGGAAGAAATCCAGATTTTTCTTTGAAACGCTTATGTAGTCGTCATTGCCTATTTTTGCAAGCTCCGCCAGGTATTCGTCGCTCACGGGTCTGCCGTCCAAGGGCACATTTATAATGGTGTGCGCATATGTAGGCACGGCGAGCATGAGCACAAAAACAAGCGAAATAATTATCCTTTTCATAGTCCGTCCTCCTTAATAAAGCAATATATCCTTATAAGGATTATAACACAAAGCGACATAAAAGGCAAACGCAAAGAGAAGGCGAAATATGTACAAATTATGTACAAAAAAATGACCAAAAAATGCTTGTTTATTCGACAGCAAAATATAAATATTGCCTTATTTGGAGCTTTGATTAATAAAAAAGTAGAGAAAACGGGTAATTTTTAGTCATAAATTGTGTAAAGTTTATATTCAACAATATTTGACAACAGATTATTTGTCCTATATAATAATATATGTAAGGATACAAAGGGGGAACGGATGAGGTCTGTTTTCCTAAAACTAAATACAAGAAGCATAGAGCAGGAGGAATTTATCTATGAACATCAGCGGAGGCGGCATAAAGATTTTCGGCTGCAACGGAAACCACAGTCTGGCAGAGAGGATAGCTTCGGAGCTGGGACTGTCGCTCGGAAAATGCGAGATAAGCAAGTTCAGCGACGGCGAGATAAGCGTAAGGATCAACGAGACCGTTAGAGGCAGCGATATATTCATCGTTCAGCCCACAAGCTCTCCCGTGAATGACAACCTTATGGAGCTTCTCATCACCATAGACGCCGTTAAGAGGGCGTCCGCAGGCAGAATAAACGCAGTCATTCCTTACTATGGATATGCCCGCCAGGACAGAAAAGCTAAGGCAAGAGATCCCATCTCGGCAAAGCTTGTGGCAGACCTTATCACAAGCGCAGGCGCCGACAGAGTGATAACAATGGATCTCCACTGCGCTCAGATACAGGGATTTTTTGACATACCCGTGGATCATCTCGTAGGTATGCCCCTGCTTGCAAAATATTACGGCGAGAAGTTCGGCTACGGCAGCGAGAGCGTTGTGGCTGTATCTCCCGACTTAGGCTCGGTGCAGAGGACAAGATCCTTTGCGGAACAGCTCGATGTGCCCATAGCCATAGTGGACAAGAGAAGACCCAAGCCCAATGTGTCGGAGATAATGAACATAATAGGCGACTTCAAGAACAAGACCGTCATTCTCTATGATGATATGATAGACACCGCAGGCACTATCACAAACGCCGCAAATGCCATCATGGAAAGAGGCGCAAAGGAAGTATTCGCCTGCTGTACACACGGCGTGCTTTCGGGCGCAGCCATAGAGAGGATACAGAACAGCCGCATAGAGGAGCTTATGGTGCTCGACACCGTTCCCCTCTCGGCAGAGAAGTCAATACCCAAGATAAAGCAGCTCTCCGTTGCAAGAGTATTCGCAGACGCCATCTATAGAATACACGAGGGACTTCCCGTTTCAAGGATATTTGAATATTGATGATATAAAAAGCGGGCTGAGGAAAACTCAGTCCGCTTTTGCGTGCCAATAAACACCCTATTGCATAAAATTTTGCGGGCGTGCAATGGCTGGTCGTTTTGCTCCGCAAAACTGCTCGCCCATGCAACCGAGGCACGCCCCTACAAGTGGTTGGCTCATTTATTGGTTTGTATGGGCTCATAAACACACCCCCGCGATTGCCTCCGCGATAAGCTCCACGCTATTTCCCGCCTCCTCCCGTGTGTTGGTCTGCGCGCCCAGCTCAATGAGCATACTTTTGTCCTTCATATGCAGCGAATACCTATATGCGTTTATGTATATTTTCCTGCAAACATCAGCGTTTTCGGAGCAGAGGGCATATTGCATCTGATAGCTCAGGGCAAGGTTGGTGTCAAGATAGGGATTTTCAAGTCCCTCCGTTTTTATGAGCCTTCCGTCCTCCCACTTTCGGCATATGCCGTTGAAAAGCATTATCTTGGCATACGGCTTGCCGTCTATACGGGTTGCAAGGCGCAGATTTTCGTTCACGCCGTCCCTATGCAGGTCTATCACAAGCTGTATAGACGGATTTTCCGCTATTATCTGCGTTATCACGGGTTCGGCTCTCTCATATGCCCCGTCCCTCTGTGGCTTGCCGTCCACCACATCAAAGCGGTCGGTTATGTGCAGGCACTCCACGCCGTATCTGTCCTCAAGTATGCTCTTTAGGCGCTCTCCCGCCTCTATCACGCCCTCGCTCACATCCCTGCTGTCGGCGTACATCTCGCTTGCGTGGGTGTGAAATATAAGTATCTTTGGACCGTTTCCTTCCATATTAATATGTAAATTTTTCTCCGACATTTTTTTGATATCGAAAAGCCCCGCGTCATAGCCCGTTTTTTTGTCAAAGGCATAAAACGCCTTTATCGAGCCGTCGGGCAGGGCGTTTCCCGCGAGCGAATTTTCGGCAGAGCCAATGCTCACGCTCCCCAGCTCCAGCACCGACACGCTCCTTTCGGGCAGCGCATTTTTCCCCGCCTTGTGCCATAGTGCGGCGGATAAAATTATTAAAATTATTATTATGCCCTTGCTTTTCATGTGCTTGTTCACTGTCCTTGCTTGTTAATAAATGAACGAACTTTTGGCTAAAACAGACAAAAAGAAGATACAAAAATTGTGCGTTTATACGAAATGTTCCTTTTAATGCTGTATTTACAGTTTGTTTACAACTTATTCATATTCTAGTATTAATATAATAATTGTAACATTATATTAATTTTAGAGTATTTGCTCCGGGAAAAAGGGAGGACGCACACCTTTTTTATCTTTATAAATGTTATATTTATTTTTCGGCGCAAATATTCTTATTAACATAATAATAAAATAAAAAACAAGGAGGAATAGTATGAAAAGAAGCTTAAAAAGGGCTTTAAGCGCAGTTTTGGCGGCGTCTGTCATGATAAGCGCGTCTTCGTTTGCGGGGCTTGATATATCTGCGCCTCTTTACGAGAACACTTATGCGGCGGGTACTGTAAGCATAACAGATGCTCAGGGTTGGCTCGAGAGTGCGTGGGTAGAGTGGAAACCCGTTGCGGGAGCCTCATCCTATAAGGTGTTCTACAAGGGCTCAAGCGGCAGCTACACTCAGATAGACGATATGCTTCTGAGAAAGTACGGCACATACTGGAGAGCCGACATTCTTGGCATTGAAAAGGGCAGCTACACCATCAAAGTAAGTGCCATTGATGCGTCGGGCGCTGAGCTTGCCTCGGCAGAGCAGGAGGTTGATGTAGAGGCTCAGGACAGAAGCGGCTTCGCCTTCCACAAATCAAAGGTGACCACTCCGGGAGCTTATGACGAAAACGGCAAATTAAAGCCTAACGCACAGGTCATTTATCTCACAAATGACAACTTCAACACTAAGGAGGTAATGCTTTACGGCAAGAACAATCAGCTTGTAACGGCTGTAGGTTTTGACGACATAATAAAGCAGTTGGCATATGCCTACAATCCGCCCACTGCCATAAGAATAATAGGCAGGATAGGCGCGGAGGCATACAGCGGTATGGCAATGACCGAGGACTGCGTTCAGATGAAGGGCCTTGAATCTGGCTCCAACAAGAACGACTACACCTGCGAGGTAACAATTGAGGGCGTCGGCAACGATGCGGCTCTTTCGCAGGGCACCAGCTTTTATAAGGCGGCTTACTGCGAAATGAGGAATCTTGCGGTAGGCGGCTTCGGCGACGACGGAGTGTCGCTCAAGAGCTGTAAATATATGTGGATACACAACCTCGACCTTTTCTACGGCAACGCGGGAAGTGACGCCGATCAGGCTAAGGGCGACGGCTCTATAGACCTCAAGGATGATTCGCAGTATGTAAATGTGGATTATGTTCATTTCTGGGACAGCGGTAAGTGTTCTCTTTGCGGCATGAAGTCAGAGAGCGGACCCAACTACATAACCTATCACCACAACTGGTTCGACCATTCCGATTCCAGACATCCCAGAATAAGAAGTATGTCTGTACATATTTACAACAACTACTTCGACAGCAACGCCAAGTACGGCGTGGGCGTAACATATGGCGGTTCAGCCTTTGTGGAGAGCAATGTGTTCAAGGACTGCAAGCACCCTATGCTCATAGCTATGCAGGGCACGGATGGTGAGAGCGGCGGCAAAGGCACCTTCTCCGGCGAGAACGGCGGCGTTATAAAGGCTTGCAACAACCAAATGAGCGGCTCAACACAAGCAACGAAGTATTACAGCTCGTCAAATACACAGGAATTTGACGCTTATGAGGTAAAAAGCAGAGATGAAGAGGTTCCCAGCAGCGTCAAGGCAAAGCAGGGCGGCACGTCTTATGACAACGCCTCTCTTGCTATAGACAATGTAAACGCAACTCCCGAGGATGTAGATACGGTAGTAACTACGGTTAAAAAATATGCGGGCAGAACAAACCGCGGAGATTTCACTTATGACTGGTCGGGAAACGGAGCAGAGAACTATAACGTTGACAACACATTAAAGAGCAAGGTGCTCGACTATGTAGAAACAACGCCTTACCTCTCCGTAGGACCCAACGAAAACGGTGCGTTTACGGAGCCGTCTTCCGAGCCTCCTTCACAGGGCTCGACATCAAAGCCTGTTGACCCCGATCCCGAGATAAGCACGGATCCCGAAGAGGAGACCGAAACCTCGACCGTAGATCCTGCGGGCGCAGCCTCAATGGGTACATATGAGCTTGGCAGCAGCGCTAAAGACGGTGATTTCAATGTAGTGAAGAAGGATATCTATGGCAACATAGACTTTTCGGGCGTAAGAAGCGTTGAAACTGTAGGTATAAAAATCAGAGCGGGAAATACCATTCCCTTCACGCTCAGCTCATCCACAATTGTGGAGATCACCTGCACCACTCCGTCTACACCCGTCATATTCGAGGGCGGAGGAGCAAGATTTACATGTACGGACACAGGCAAGTACACTGTGCCAGCAGGCGCGTACAAGATATATGGCTCAAAATCGGGCGACAATTCTACCATAACAAGGCTTGTGCTCACACAGGACAGCTCGTCGACAGTCACTCCCGAGCCTCCCGTTGAGGAGACCACAGCTGAGGTAGTCACGGCTCCCGAGGGCTATAAGACAATAGATGCCGGATTGACTCTCAATAAGAGCAATTATGCGCAGTATACCGCAAATAACGGCGGCTATTTCGAGCCTAACGACAGCGCTAAGGTATACGCTCATGATAAAAACGATGCAATAAGGATAAGAAACGGCGGTACTCTCACATTCACCGTTGCGGCAAATGCTACAATAACTATAACGGCGGGTCATGCCAGCTCCAGCACATCGGGCACAAGACGCCTTATGCTGAAGCAGGGCTCAGGCACTTTAGGCACGCTTGCTTATGAAATGGGTGAAAACAACACCAGAACCATAGCTTCGAAGCTTGCCGCAGGTACATATGTATTGACTGCGGACAATGACATAAATATCAACTCCGTTGTATTCAGCTTTGATTCCGCTCCTGCCTTTACAAAGGGCGATGCAGACAACAGCGGAAATGTAGACGACAACGACCCCAAGACGATACTTATGTATGTTGTGGGACTTATAAACAGCGTTAATAATCCCGAGGCGGCGGATGTGGACGGCGACAAGACAGTCACCTCCCGTGATTCCTTCCTTATTCAGGAATATATTAAAAATGGCAAATGGTGAGAGGAGGGGATAAGAAATGAAAAAATGCTTTAAAAGAATTTTAAGTACGCTTATGGCTTCTGCCATAGTCGCTTCATCGCTTGTCTTTGCTCCTCAGAGCGCAATGGCGGCGGCCTCTATAAATGCGACAGGCTGGTACGAGACCATCACCGCAGAGCTTACGGGCATTAAAGCAGATGATGTCACGGCTGTAAGCGTATCGGGCGGCACAACGCTTGAGCTTAAAAAGGAAGATATAGAATATCTTGTGAGAGATAAGGACAATAAGGTGCTCATCGATATACCCGGCATCAAGGCGGGAGATAACTACACCTTAAGCGTTACGGCGGGCGGACAGTCTGTCACAGCCTCCGGTATAACCGTCTATGCGCACGACCGCGCGGGCTATGCCCACAAGGACGCCAAGTCTGACAGCGGCAGCAAGTGTACCGACGGTATAGGCGGCTACACCAACGACGGCGAGCTTAAAGATAACGCCATAGTTATGTATGTCACCGAGGAAAACAAGAACACCGTTCAGGTGCCCGGATATGAAGGAGATAACTATCCCAAGGGCATAGGCAATATACTCAATGAAAAGTCAGCCCACGGCGACGGCGTGCTTGGCGGCGGCAAGACAAATGTAATAAAGGCACTTTCGGACAGCAAAACTCCTCTTGTAATAAGGTTTGTAGGCACTGTAGTAGCGGGCGATTCCAACACAAGGGATAATCCGCCCAAGGAAAATATAAACGGTCTCACGGGCTACAACTCCACTGTCAACGGCGGTACAGTCAAGGACAACGGCATGGTAGCCAGAGTTTACAAGGCGGACAACATCACCTTCGAGGGCATCGGCTCCGATGCCACGATAGACGGCTGGGGATTCCAGATAATAGCCCAGACGGGTTATCCATCGCAGGGCTTCGAGTTCAGAAACCTCAACTTTGTTTCAACACCCGAGGACGCAATAGGCTTTGAGGGAACTTCGAGCGAATCCTCATCTCCTCAGACAAAGGAATGGATAACATCGCCCATAAGATATTGCTGGGTACACAACAACACCTTCTATTCCGGCTATTGTAAAAAGCCAGCCGAGAGCGACAAGGCGGAGGGCGACGGCTCCGTTGACTTCAAGCGTGGCTACGGCTACACAATGGATTATAACCACTATATATCAAACCATAAGACCAATCTTGTGGGCTCGAGTGATAAATCAATACAGTATGATGTTACCTTCCATCATAATTACTATGAGGGCGTATGGTCAAGACAGCCTCTTGCAAGGCAGGCAAACATACACATCTACAACTCATATTTCCTGAACGGACCGGGTACGTCATACATCATCTCCGCAAGAGCGAATACTTACATTTTCTCGGAGGCAAATTTCTACGAGAACTGTAAAAATCCCATTGAGGACGCAGGCAGCGGAGGCGTTGTAAAGAGCTATAACGACAGCTTTTCGGGTTGTACGGGAGAGAACAGCGCAGTAGTAGTGAGCAGTAAGAATGCTTCTGTTTCTTCAAAGAACCCCTATGCGGGCTTTGAGACCAAATCGGACATGTATGCTTACGAGTCTACGGACGCAGCTCAGGCAAAGGCGGACTGCAAGGCTAAGGCAGGCTCTATGAAGCCTATGTCAGAGATAAATATGGAGGCTGAGCCCGAGAGCATAATAACAAAGAATCCCAAGGCTCCTCTCGCTCTTCCTTATGAGCTTGACTTTGCTTCAGGTTCCAATGCCGGACATTGGACCAAGAAGACAAGTGAGAGTCAGCTTGCATCTGGCACTACATACGACCTTGGAAATGCGCTCTTTACTCCTACGAGCAAGGTTTCGGCTACTTCGACAAATGCCAAGATAAAGGACAACGCTCTCATATTCTCCGTTGTTCAGCCTGCCGATATTGAGCTTAAGTGTGCAAATACCGGAAAATACGGACTCATTCTCTACAATGCTTACGGCGTTGCCGAGATGGAGGTACCTGTAGGCGGAACGGGCAAAACAACTGTTGATGCAGGTACATATGTGATCAAGTCCTCCAATATCGAGAAAGAGGCATATATAGAGAACTTCAAGGCAAAGGCGCACAGTGCGACCGACACCACGGTAGAATACAGCACCGTTGAGGAGCAGACGCAGCCTACCACATCGCAGACTCCTACAAGCAGTCAGTCCAAGCCCGAGCCTCCCACGGAGGAGGAAACAGAGGCTCCGCCTTACACGGGCAGCGGACTCATATGGAACTACACAAGCGGTGAAAATACGCTCGATGCAAAGATCAGCGCAAACGACTGGTCGGGCGCAGAGCCTGTTTCATATGGAGGCACTACTCTTACACGGGCTATAAAGATGGAGAGCGATACGGATATTTCGTTCAGCGTTCCGGGCAAGGGCAAGCTTACCATTGTAAGCTACTCCACAAATTCGGCGCCGACTATACTGCTCAACAATGAGAAGCTGAACATAAGCAAAAACGGCGCGGTTACAGTGGATGTGTCGGGTTATGTATCCATTGCTAAGGGTACTTCAAGCACATATATTTATCTGTTTGAATTTGTAGGCGAGGGTGCGGAGGAATCCACCGAGGCTAAAACCGAGGCTACTACGGCGTCTTCCACCGACACCACTGCCGAGCAGATAAAGCCGGATCCCGACGAAAGCTCTACCGAGGCTACCACCGAGGATACGGTCGTATTAAGCGTTGCAAAGAAGACGGCTAAGCCGGGCGAGAGCGTTTCTGTTCCCGTTGCAATAAAGGGTATGGACAACATAGCCAATTACTTCATGACTATATCCTATGACCCCGCAATACTTAGCGTTGATTCGGTTGAAAACGGCGATGTTCTCCCGAATGCCATATTGCTTGCCAATACGGATACCTCGGGCGTGATACTTGCCGCAGCGTCAAATATAGACAATGTGGTCAAGGACGGTTCAGCCCTTCTTAACCTTAGGTTCACGGCAATAAAGGCGGGCACTGCTGACCTCGGCATAACAGTTACCAACCTCGGCGACTTTGAAAATGCGGCTGTCGAGAATACAGCATCGGCAGGCAGCGTCATGGTAGCTGCCGAGCCGGGCACCGTAACGCTCAAGGGCGATGTGGATTGCGACGGAGATGTGGATAAAACCGACGCTGTTATACTCATGCGCCATATATCGGGCATAGAGCTTATAACGGACTCTACGGGTCTTGCAAATGCCTTCTGCGTTACCGATAAGTCAAAGGGCGCGCCCACTCTGCTCGATGTTTATTATATCCTCAAAAATCCAAAGGAAGCAGAGTTCAAGGGCAGCATTATAGAGAGCGGAAAGCCTCTTGCAGTCGGTGATTATTTACAGGGTCAGATAGAGATATTTGATACCGGTACAGGCAGCGGAACTGACGGAAAACAGTGGGATGTTGTTGAAAACAGCGCTGCGCAAATAAACAACACGCAATATGCAAACAGTGTTCAGGGACACAACAATCCATCTCCTTCATATAACAGTAATGGTGCAAGGGCTGTGCCTACGGCGGGTTCTTATGTAAAGATAACGCCCAAGAAAGATGCAAAGCTTGTTGTGGATATGAGACTTGGCGGAGGATCCAACTCTGCAAAGCATTTTGCTTTCATAAGTCAGGACGGAGACACGGTAACTCAGATAGATTATGAGGAAAATTCCAATAATAATGCTCAGATGTATCTTCACAAGTCCTATGATGTTAAGGCAGGCGAGACATATTACCTCACAAGCGGCGGTACAAAGATATTCTATTATAAGATAGCTTTGGAATGATGAATTAAAGTAATATCGTATTAACGGGGACGCCCCGCACAGGGACTGTCCCCGACCCTTCAAAAAAAATTCATTTGTTCTATTGCATTTTTTGTAAATATGTTGTATAATTAATTTATATTTTTATAAATTGACAAAGAAGGAGGTAAAATATGAAAAAAATAATAGGCGTGCTTACGGCTGTTTTCGCTGCTGCGCTTATGGCTGTGAGTGTTCAGGCTGCCGAATATTCGGTGGGCGCAAGCTCCGTAGACGGTCAAAATCAAGCTACGGTGCCTGTCAGCATCACTCCCGACAGCGGCGGTGAAAATGTCAGCGGATATATAATCCAAATCAAATACGATCCCACAAAGGTCGAGCCTGTCACAAAGGGAACGGACAGTCTTAATAATGTTATATATGCCGAAGCTGATCCGGGCTTTGGAGAGGACGCAGATGCTGTATTTGTAAGCGGTGTTATAGAAAATACGGCGTATAATCAGAATACTCTTATTGTAGCGTGGGCAAGCGCGAAGCCTGTTCCCGTGCAAGAGAAAACAAATATGGCTGAAGTTACATTCCAAGCAGATGATAATGCCACAGGTTCGGTCGATCTGGCTGTTACCGTTGTGCAGGCAACAAAGGACGGCGAAACCGTTGAGCAAAATGTACAGGCTGCGAACGGCGAAATCGATATAGCATCATTCCTCAGAGGCGATGCGAATGGTAATGGTGAAGTAGAGCTTTCAGATGCTAATATGATAATACAGTCATTGATCGGTAAAGCTCAAATTGAGCCTGAAAATATGGATAAAGCCGATGCAAATGGTAAGGACGGTATAGAGCTTTCGGATGCTAATTTGGTAATACAGTCGTTGATCGGAAAGGCTACTATACCAAATTAATAATCTATATTCTTATAAATGGAGGATAATAAAAGATGAAATTAAAAAGTTTTCTTGCTGTAGCTGTAACTTGCAGTGCAGTAATGCTTATGTCTGTAGTTTCACACGCAGCTACGCAAATAAAGGTTGAAGGAGCAAAAATCAATAGTAATTCAACCGGAATAGAGGTACCTATTGTGCTTGAAACTACTGATACGGATAAAATTAAAAGCTTCTGCGGAGCAATGATCAGAGTTCATTTTGATAACACAAAATGGAAATATAGCAGAACATCAAATGATGTAGTTATCTATTATGATGATGGAGGTTCAGAGGCTGCTGGTAGCGTAGCTGCCAATGAGGCTACTCCCGGTGTTGTATCGGTTGCATTCACATATGATACAGGTAATGGTGATGTAGTACCTGATGAGAACGGAAAAATCAAAATATGTACTTTAAGATTTACCAAAGAAGCATCATTGTCTGAAATGCCTTCAGTTTCTGATTCTGATTTTGATATCGGTATTGAAAGAATTGAAAGCTATAATCCCGGAGGCGGAAATAATAACTATGTGCTCAAGGGTACTGAAATGAAATCCTTCTTTAAGTTTGATGTAACAGGCGATCTTGGCAGAAACGCTATAGAGTCAATCGGTGTTCAAGTAGACGGTGTTGATGGTGTGCAGGAATTAAATGAATGTTACAGCACTACATATACAGATGGCACTGATTATGCAAACGAAACAACAACATTTGTTGTAAATGTAAACACAGCATCAAAGCAGACAAAGGGTATCACTATTTATGGTAAGAAATCCGATGGAGATTGGATGCCGTTAAGTGAGTATATTCCTATGGATGATGTTACGGCATACAGCTATGTCTATTGATAAGGAGGATTAATTGATATGAAAAGTTATGTAAAGCCAATGATGACTGTATCAACTTTTGCAAATACGGATATTATTACCGTCAGCTCTGTTGGTTTGAATGTCAGCACAAAATATGCTTCAAATCTCGGCGAAAGTACAATAAACTTTGACTAATGCTAAAAAAGAGTCTCGTATCACCGAGGCTCTTTTACTTTATTAACCAATATAAATGTTGTAAACGATAAAGTCAAAATATAAAAAATGTTATACACGGGCGTGCAATGCACGCCCCTACAAACCACTATGTAAGCTAATCACTTGTAGGGGCGAGCATTGCTCGCCCGCAAAATTTCATGCAATAAGGTGTTTTTGACACACAGAAGGCTTCGGTTATTCTGAAACCTTTTTTTATTCTATCACTATTTCATTTACGGGCGCATTCTCCAATATGGGATCATCGGGCTTCACGGGTTCAATAGTCACAAAGTTGTTTTTCTCGTCTATCCATGCGCTTTTGTTCTCCTCATACCACCGAACTCTTGCATCCACAGCCTCGCCCACAGCTCTAAGCGGCAGCATAAATCTACCCTCTATTATCTGCGCGCCCACATCGGGCGTCACAGCCTTGCCGTTCACGGTGAAGTCGGTCTCGCCGTCCTTTATCACCACTGTGTTTTTGTCGTTTTTGAGAGTGGCTGTTTTTGTGTCTGCGTCCCAGTCCACCGTATAGCCCATGTACTCAAAAACGCCCCTCACGGGCACAAGCGTGCGTCCCTCGAGTATTATTCCCTTGTCCGCCACCAAATTGCCGTTTGAGTATACCTTCACGCCCTCGTCCGCCATTGCGGGCGATGCGAGCATTGCGCACATAAGCGCAGAAAGCAGTAGTTTTTTCATAAAACCTCATCTCCTTGTATTATAATTAAAATATGGTTGACTTATGAAGTGTTTTGTGTTATTATTAAAGCACAAAGAGAAACAACACAGTTGTTCCTCACTAAATGTAGCAATTAAAATAATCGCTCTATTCAGTTTTGGAAGTTTTGGGAGCAGTTATTTTAGTATTTGCTTGACATATGGTATAAAATATGTTATCATATAAGCACAAAGAGAAACAACACAGTTGTTCCTCACTAAATGTAGCAATTAAAATAATCGCTCTTATTCAGTTTTTGGTCATACTGAGAGCGGTTATTTTAATATGAGAATTATAAGAAATATCAATACCAATATATTTTGGCATAAAAGCAAAAATAATATCAGCTTCAAATACTCTTTCATTTGTCATACTAATCCCCCTTTCATAAAATCCCAAAAACATTTATCCTATCTCATAGGCATCATATCCCCAAGAATTATGTAAAAGTGAGGAACAACCGCATAATTGAATCTCCTTGTGAGATCAAGGCTTTCGCCTATCCCTGCTCCCATTATAACACACTATATTCTTTTTTGCAAGCCTAAGCCAATTTCACAGCCCTTTCTATAGCTGTTTCCATCACCTCGCAGGCAAGAGTGCCCACCACATTTACATCGGCTTCAAAATTTCCCACGGACAGGGCGTAAACGCTGTCGCCGTCCGACATGGTATGCACGGGGCTTATCCTGCGCGCAAGTCCGTTCTGCGCCATGGCTGCCACCTTGCAGAGCATGGATTTTTCAAGCCCTGCGTTGGTTATTACCGCGCCTATTGTGGTGTTGCCCGTAAACAGATTTTTGGGCTTTATGCTCTTGTACATCTCCGTCTTGAAGTCCAAAAAATTGCCGTCTTTATCATGCAGTCCCGCAATTTTGTTTCCCTTTCCGTCAAAAACATCGCCGAAGGCATTTACAATGACTATGGCGCCCACCATAAGTCCGCCCGTTTCAACGGCGTATATGCCAATGCCCGACTTCTGCGCGCCCTCCATGCCTTGGAGCTTGCCCACATAAGCGCCCGTTCCTCCGCCTACGGAGCCTTCCCTTGGCTCTCTTTTTTCGGAATCGACGCAGGCTTGATAGCCCATTTCCTTGTCGGGGCGAATATTCGCCGAACCGCAGCCGAGGTCGAATATACAGCTCTGACAAACAAGAGGCACCTTGGCAAAGCCTGTTTCAAAGCCTATGCCGCGCTCCTCCAAATATTGCATTACGCCCGCCGAGGCATCAAGCCCAAAGGCGGAGCCTCCGCCGAGCACAAGAGCGTGTATGCTGTCGGCGTGCATGAGAGGATTTAAAAGCGGGGTCTCTCTGGAGGCGGGACCTCCGCCCCTTATGTCCACACCCGCGCCCATGCCGTCCTTGGACAGTATGACGGTCACGCCCGTTTTTGCCTCAAAGTCCTGTGCGTTGCCTATGTATATTTCGCCTATGTCGTTTAATGATATTTCGTGCATATCGTCATCTCCTTTATATAAGTATAGCATTGCAAAAAGGACAGTTCAAGAGGGAATTTTTAAATGATAAACGGGACTGTCATAAAAACCGCTGCCCTTGAACCGGGACTGTCCCGAAAATGAACAACTTGCTGTCATAAACGGTGATGAACAAGGATTATTTTATGAAAAAAATATATATGCTGCGGGACTGTCCCGAAAGTTTCAGTCGCCCGCTTGCAGGGCGATATTCTCCCGCCCTGCCTGAATTTTTAAGCAGTATACCCCTGCTCCCCCCTCAGTCAGGCTAACGCCTGACAGCTCCCCCAAAGGGGAGCCGAGAATTTTTGGTTAGCCCTTGCCTCTTGGCTCCCCCATTGCACCGCAAAGACTTATGCGGACAGTCGAAGGCTGGCTTTCAGCGAAGCTGAAAGTGTTGAGCGGGGGGGGAGCTGTCACGAAGTGACTGAGGGGGCAAGATAAATTCAAACCGCTGCCCTTGTATGTAGGGGAGACCTTCGGTCTCCCGCGGGTGACATGCAAGTCGCCCCTACAAACCACTATATGAATTAATCACTTGTAGGGGCTTACTTTTCCTTTTTTTTGTAATGTAATTAAACTGTAATTGTACGCAACTCTGTTTTATGTTATAATTTTAATAACTATATATTGAAAAACAGAGAGTTACGGATTGGAGTAATTGTATATGAAAAAAGGAATTTTTAAAAGACTGTTGGGCGGCGTGATAGGCGGCAGCATAGTTCTTAGCTCTTTGGGGCTCAGCACGGCTTATGCGGACACCTCCCTGCTCTATGAAAAGAAGGACATACAGACCATAGCCAAGGGACTGACATACGAAAAAAGCAGGAGGATGTACAAGTCGGGCTGGATGGATGTGTATGTGCTCACTATGGACGCAAACGAAAAGGATCTTGCACTTGAAGTAATAGAGACCGTGGACAAATACGGCGGAAAGGCGACAGTTGACAAGCTCGCAAAGGACAATAAGGTTGCGGCTGCGGTAAACGGCGACTTTTTCAGCTCCGGCACGCTCAAGTCCAGCATGGGACAGGTGGCGGAGGACGGCGATATGCTTGCAGCGCAGAATTATTACAACGGCAACGACAACAGGTATGCGGGCTTTTTTATAGATAAATATGGCACGCCCTTTATAGACTATGTTAAGACCTCTATGGGCTTTTACGGTCCCAATTCCATAAAGCTTGAAATGGGCGCAAAGAACAAGGTCACGGACTTTGCAAAGCCCGTTTATTTCGACAGGAGGGCTATAACCTCCACCGCCACCATAGACGCTTATTTCAAAAAGCTCACAAAGATAGTGGTGCGCGACGGCGTTATAACCTATATATCCAACCCCGGCGAGATAGTGGATGTACCCGAAAACGGCTATGTAATAGTTATGAGCAACGCCACAAGGACTGCCGAGATAGGCAAGTTTTCCGTGGGTATGGGCGTGAGCTTTTCGGAGAGCGAAAGCTTTATTTTCAGAACAGACAAGCTTATAGAGGATATACAGGTCGGTCTTAGCGGCGGCGGCGAGATACTCCGAAACGGCGAGCCGGTCGCAAACGGACTTATAATAGGTCAGACCTCCAACAACCCCAGGACCATGCTCGGCGTAAATCAGGACAAGAGCAAGATATTTATAGTCTGCATAGACGGCAGAAAAAACGGCAAGGGCGCCACCCATGCCGAGTGCGCCGCAATACTTAAGGAATACGGCGTGTATGATGCCATTCATCTTGACGGCGGCGGCTCCACCACAATGGCTGTTCAGCTCAAAAATTCAAATGCACCAACCGTTGTGAATGTTCCCAGCGAGGGCTCGTTAAGAGCCGTTGCAAACGGCGTTGGCATAAAAGCCGTGGGCGAGGCGGGAGTACCCGCAAGAATTGAGCCCTATGTGGGCGACAGCGATGAAAATATACTTTTCAAGGACTTTGAAAGCAAGATATATGTGGATGTATTCGACGGTCAGCTCAACGAGATGGCAGCGGATGTGGGCAAGCTCAAATTCAGCTCCACACTCCAAGGCAGCTGGGACGGCAATATATTCACGCCCTCTCAGACGGGAAAGGGCACAATAACCGTTGACTACGGCGATATTTCGGGCACCGTGGAGGTGACGGCGCTTAAGGGCGCTGCGGCTCTGAGGACGGGCGCAGGCAACTATGCCCTCATTGCGGGCGAAAAAACTCCGCTCACGGCGCAGGTGATAAACAGAGACGGCTACGGTATAGACATTGAAAGCACCGATGTAAGCTGGAGCGTAAGCGACAGCAGAGTGGGACATATAGAGAACGGATATTTCGTTGCCGACGGCGACGGCAGCTGTGTTGTAACAGGCTCCGCCTATGATGTGAGCGCGGGCATGACCATAACCGTGGGCAAGAAATTTGTGGCTGTAAACAGCTTTGAAGCCCCCAGAAATATAATTATGTATTATTATCCCGACGACGGCAGCATAGAGGGCAGCGCCGAAACAGACAGCGACACAAGCTATGACGGACATTCGTCCGTGAGGATAGATTATAAATTCAAGCCCGACATGACCACTACGCAGTCGGTATATGCGGGACTTGACAACAGCCCCGTTGCCTTCCCCAAGGGCGCGTCCGATGTGACCATGTGGTACAAGGGCGACGGCAGCGACAATATGCTGAAGGCAGTCATAAACTACGGCTCGGGACAGTCCACAGATGTTGTTATAGCCGACAGCCTCAATTCCACGCAGTGGCAGAAGGCTGATATAAAGATACCCGAGGGCGTTACGGAGCCTATGTATCTCGAGAGAGTGTATGTATCGGCTCTCAACACCACCTCCGAAAACACGGAGGGCAGCGTTTACTTCGACTATGTTATGGCAAAGGCTCCCGCTATAGAGGGCGGCGGCGCCATAGCGGGCACCATGAAGGACTATATGGAGTCGGATATCAGTACGCTCACTGGCAGCTTTACGAATGTTTCGGCTTACGGCACCACAAACGGCATAAGCTCCTATGAGTCGCAGCAGCTTTTAAGCAATATGTCGCAGGGCGCAAACGCACTTGTGTTTGCGGGAGCCTCAGGCATAACAAACACAATAGGTCTGCCATTCATAACGAGCAAAAACGGATATTCCACAAGCGAAAACGGCAGCTTTTCATTTGTGACCCTCGCCGTATCAAACGGCAGCATGAGGCTTGCAAACGGCGACCAGTGGAGATATTTGCAGGACTATGTGAACAGGCTTAGCAAAAAGAACATAATAATACTTATGGATGTATACCCGTGGACGGGTCTTACCGACAGCAGAGAAAGAGAAGCCCTGCACGATATACTCAAAAATGCGTCCAGAAACAGCGACAAAAATATAATCGTCCTTTCCTCCGTGGGCGAAAGCAACTATGTGGAGATAAAGGACGGCATAAGATATATGAACCTCTGCGGAAACGGCGGCAGCGACAGGGCTTATGTACGCTTTGCGGGCAACGACAACGAGCTTTACTACGAATTTTTCAGATAAAAAAGGGAACACAATATGGCAAATTCTAAAGGCGTAATGGCAAAGGATACAATAATATATATGCTGGCAAAGGGCATAGAGGGCGTTGTGGGCATTGTCACGATGTCCGTAATGACCTATCTTTTGGCGTCCGACCAGATGGGTTATTACTCTACGGTCAACATAGCCATAACCACCATAGGCATGGTAGCCATACAGTGGCTCGTGCAGTCCGTTCTGCGCTATATCAACAAATACGATATAGAGGGCAGACACACGGAGTTCTACTCCACGGTGTTCTATGCGTGGCTCAGGGTAAATCTCTCCGTGGTGCTTTTTGCGGTAATTATTGCGCTCATAGTAAGGCTTGGCTTCGGAGGCATGGAGGGGCTTGCGCTCTCTCTCGGCTTCAAAAATACCGAGGCAGTGAAAAGCTTTACAGAGGTCTACAACAGCAGGGTGTTCACCTGCGGTGTGCTGTGGTTTGTGACATACAACACGGCTCAGCTCATGATATCCATGCTTGCGGCGGTGAGGGAGGCAAAGCTCAACCTCCTGCTTTCCATGATAACCGTCTGCGGAAGGCTCATATTCATGGTGATATTCTGCAAGCTCTGGACAAGCAGGATAGAGTGGATATTCCTTAGCTATTTCATAACCGATGCCATTGTTTCCGTCATAGGTATGAAAAGGCTAAAAATACTCTACTATATAAAGAGCGGAGGCAGCTCCAAGGATATTTTAAAGGAGCTTAAGGCTTACGGTATGCCCCTCATGGGCAATCAGCTTGCCACCTCCATATTAAATCAGTCGGATGTGTACATCATCACAATAATGCTGAGCGCAGGCGCCGCGGGAGTGTACAAGGCGAATTATTCGCTCATTTCCACAGCCTTCACTCTTCTTAACGCCTCCGTTATGCGAGGCTGCTATCCCACCATACTGCGCGCATGGTCGGAGGGCAAGAAGGACGATGTGCAGAGGCTTCTTAACGAGGCGGTAAGGATGTATATGCTCGTCGCCATACCCGCCGTTGCGGGAGTTTTCGCCGTGAGCGATTCGGCGGCATACACGCTCTTTGAAAGTCAGTATGTGGAGGGCCACGGAGTTATGTTCTGGGTGGCTCTGGGAATGATGTTTTTGGGTCTTACGGAGTATTCCATAAAGCACTGGGAGCTTAATTCCGACACAAAGGCGATATTCAGGCGAAGCCTCATAGGCGGAGCCGTGAATGTGGGACTGAACCTCATTCTTATAAAGACAACGGGCAGCTATATGATAGCGGCTGTTACCACATTCATAGGCTTCTTTGTTTACTTCGTGCTTGCGCGCTTCGGCACAAGAAAGCACCTCAAGTGGAAAATACAGCCCAAGCGCTTTATAAAGATATTGTCCTCTGCTCTCGTTATGATAGGCGTTATAGAGCTTCTCAAAACTATTCTGCCCGACAGCAAAATATGTTTGGCAATATTTATAATTTGTGGTATTATAGTATATGGAGCAATGCTTGTCATCACGGGCGAGGTGAAGGATGAGCTTGCGTTTATAAAAAATAAATTCAAACAAAACTAATATAATTTGCTCCGAGCGGGCAGGAAAGGAAGTTAAAAACCAATGAAAAAGAGCATTTGTGTAATCGGTATCGGCTATGTGGGTCTTCCGACGGCGGCTATGTTTGCCTCAAAGGGACACAAGGTAACGGGCTACGACCTCAACCAAAAGGCGGTGGACGCTCTCAACAAGGGCGAAATAATCATCGAGGAGCCGGGTCTCGGCGAGCTTGTAAAGCAGGTCGTAAAGGACGGCAACCTTGTGGGCACAACAGAGTGTCCCGTGGGCAGCGATGTCTATATCATTGCGGTCCCCACACCTATCAACGAGGACAAGACGGCTGACATGAGATATGTGGAGTCCGCCACAAGAGCCGTTGTTCCCTGTGTAAGGAAGGGCTCTATAGTTATACTGGAGTCCACATCTCCCCCAAGAACGGTAGTAGACCTCATGCTTCCCATACTCAAGGAAACGGGTCTTGAGCTCGGCGAGGAGCTTCTTGTTGCGCATTCTCCGGAGAGGATACTTCCCGGCAGAGTTCTGGAGGAGCTCAGGACAAACAGCCGTATAGTAGGCGGTATAAACGAAAAATCCAGCATAGAGGTAAAGAAGATATACGAGAGCATAGTTGAGGGCGAAATATTCATAACCACCTCGACCACGGCTGAAATGTGCAAGCTTATGGAAAATACATTCAGAGATGTGAACATAGCTCTTGCAAACGAGCTTGCCAAGATGAGCGAGGAGCTCGGCGTAAACTGCTGGGATGTCATAAGGATGGCAAATCAGCACCCAAGAGTAAATATTCTTCAGCCGGGTCCCGGCGTGGGCGGTCACTGCATAGCTCTCGACCCTTGGTTCCTTGTTGAAAAGAGCAAAAACGCAAAGCTCATACATCAGGCAAGGCTCAACAACGACTCCATGCCCGAATTTGTGATGAACAAGATATCGGGCATACTCGGCGGTCTTAAGGGCAAGACGGTCGCTCTCTACGGCGTGACCTACAAGCCCAACATAGATGATGTGAGAGAGTCGCCCATAATGCACCTTATGCACCTTCTCGGCGACAACGGCGCAGATGTGAGAGTATGCGATCCTCATGCGGGCGAAAAGGTAGAGAACAACTACAGCATAGCCGAGGCTGCAAAGGGCGCGGATATTGTTGTGCTGGGAGTTAATCATGACGAATTCAAGGACATCAACTTTGCGAGAATGGCAGAGAGTATGAGCGGAAAGGCAGTGCTTGATACACGCAACTTCTGGAGCAGAGCGGATGTTGAAAGAGCGGGACTTGACTATATACTTCTCGGCGAGGGCAAGGAAGAGGACTAAAAAAGGTAATTGACTATGAAAAAGGTATTGATAATAGCAAATCAGTTTCCCCCTATGGGAGGCTCCGGAGTGCAGAGGAGCGTCAAATTTGTGAAGCATCTGCGCTCCTTCGGCTACGAACCCGTGGTATTCACAAGAGAGGTGGGCAATATGCCCCTTAAGGACGAGACCCTCCTCAAGGATATACCCGACGGCGTTAAAATTTATAGGACAAAGCCCTATGAGCTGCCCGAATTGCGAGGCATATTCAGGCTTTTCGGCAAGGCTCTGGGCAAGCTCATTATACCCGACACGGCTTATTTCTGGTATAAAAGCTCGCGCAAAAAGGCGCTTGAGGTCATAGACAAGGAGGGAATAGACATTGTCTACACCACCTCCGCGCCCTACAGCGACCATCTTTTGGGACTTTATATCAAGAAAAAGAGGAAAAAGATAGGCTGGACAGCCGATTTCAGGGACGAATGGACGAACAACCCCTATATACTCGACAATCCCTATAATCCCATAAGGACGAGGATAGAAAAGAATATGGAGCATAAGGTCGTCACAAGGGCTGATATGCTCATTACCAATACTCCCGTTATGCGCGAGAATTTCATAAGGAACAATAACCTAAACGGCGACAACTTCGTGTTCATACCGAACGGCTACGATGCGGAGGACTTTGCGGGCTATGACAGCAGCGCAAAGCCCCACAACGACAGGCTCACAATGGTATACACGGGCGCGCTCTACGGCAGGAGAAAGCCAGACACCTTCTTCCAAGCTCTTAAGGAGCTTAAGGATGAGGGCAATATCGACGGGAGCAAAATAATTGTACGCCTTATAGGAAACTACCACAGGGATAAGCTCCAGGCGCAGATAGACAGCTACGGACTCAAGGAAAGCTTTGAGATAGTGGGCTATGTTCCGCATGATGTCTGCATAGAGCACCAGATGAACGCCGATGTGCTTGTGCTCATAGAGGGCAGCGGCAGAGGCGCGGACGCCTTCTACACGGGCAAGATATTTGAGTATATGAATACAAATAGACCCGTGCTTGCCATTTTACCGAAGGGCTGCGCGGCAGACCTTGTGAAGGAGAGCAAAATAGGCATAACGGCTGATACGGACAGCGTGGAGCAGATAAAGGGCATCATAAAGGAATATTACGACAAATGGTGCGAGGGCACTCTCGATTTTAAGCCCGACAGGAGCGTAATAGAGGGCTTTGAGCGCAAAAAGCTCACACAGAGGCTTGCGGAGGTATTCGACAGGCTCGGCAAATAAATCCATACGGTGATAGCATGAAAATTTTACACTTCATAAGCGGAGGAGATACGGGAGGCGCAAAGACCCATGTCCTCACACTGCTTGATAATTTAAGAAAATTAAATATTGATGTAGAGCTTGTCTGCATTATGGAGGGTATATTTACAGAGGAGGCAAGGGAGCTTGGCATCCCCGTCACCGTTATACCGCAGACAAGGCGCTATGACCTGTCTGTGAACAAAAAGATATGCGACTATATAAACGGGAGCGGTTGTGATCTGGTGCATTGCCACGGCGCAAGGGCGAACTACATTTCGCTTTTCATAATGCACAAGGTAAAGGCGCCCATGATCACCACCCTCCACAGCGATTATAAGCTGGATTTCAAGGATAATTTCAGAAAGCAGATGTTTTACACGCCCATCAACTCCTTTGCCCTGAGGCGATTTGACCATATCCTCTGCGTCACGCGCGCTTTCAGGGATATGCTCATACAAAGGGGCTTCAAAAAGGACAGGATAGAGGTCATATACAACGGCATAGACTTTTCGGATGAGCTTGAAATACTCGACAAGGAAAGGTTTTACGACAGACTGCACATAGCCTACGATCCAAACAAAAAATATGTGGGCATTGCCGCAAGGCTCTTTGCCGTAAAGGGCGTGGATGTCTTTCTGAAGGCGGCAAATGTGCTTGCCAAGCGCAGGAAGGATATAGACTTCGTTGTGCTGGGCGACGGCGAGATGTGGGATGAGTGCAATGCCTATATAGAAGAAAACTCTCTTAAGGGCAGAGTGTATATGGCAGGGCAGATAATGAACAGCGTTGTGATGAATAGCTTTTACAAGCATATAGATGTCAACACGCTGAGCTCCTATTCCGAGAGCTTTCCCTATGCTCTTCTGGAGGGCGCGAGGATGTCTAAGGCTACCGTTGCCACTGCTGTGGGCGGTATACCCGAAATGATAGAGGACGGCAAGAGCGGATATCTTGTACCGTCGGGAGATCACAATGCATTTGCCGACAGGCTCGAAATGCTCTGCGGCAATGACGAATTGAGAATGAAAATGGGCGCTGAGTTCTACAGACGCGCGCGGAACAGCTTTTCCGTGGAGTCTATGGCGAACACCCATATAAATATATATAATAAAATAATAAAGGAGAAAGCATGATGAAATTTATAGACGACAAAGGAAAATTATTCGGCAAGGTAAACATTGTGGACATCATAGTTGTGCTTGTAATAGTGGCAATAGTGGCTGCCGTTGCGGTGCGCTTCACCTCCGACAAGCTCAATGCAAACGGACTTAATCCCGCAAGCGAGGATCAATATTGCTATGTTACGGCTTATTCCAGCCTTCAGGTGCCCGAGGTGGCAGCGTCGCTCAAGGTGGGCGACCACATAGTGGCAGGCGGAAAATACACCGACGCCGAGATAGTGGACATAAAGGTAGAGCCTGCGGCATATGTAGGCGTAAATACCGAGGGTAAGGCAGTATACAGCGAGCACCCCTTATGGAAGGATGTTACCGTTGTTATAAAGGAAAAAATAGACCCCTCAAACATCACCATAAAGGTAGGCGGTCAGGAGGCGAGAGTAGGCTACAGCTACATCGTTAAAACCCAGACCGTGGAGGCTAACGCCAAGATAAGGGGCATTGAGTTCAAGCCCGAGTAATTTCCGTTTTTTTAAGGGAGAAAGCAATGAATATTTCAAAGGTTTTAAAAGAAAGCTTTTTTGCGGGCATAATTATATATGTGGTAAACGCTTTTTCGCGCGCTTATGATAACAGTGTGCTCAAAAAAGCCGTAAGCGCAGTAAGCGTGTGCTTTTTGTCGAGCAGGTTTTTTTCTCTGCTTTCGAGATATGCCAACAAAAAGGCATTTTACAGATACAGCCTTATATATAGGCTCATCATGGCTATTGCCGGTCTTTTTGACAGGCTTTTCGGCTTTATACACAGGCTCGCCGCCTCGTGGCTTGCGGGCAGCGCGGGCGCAGCTAATATCAGAGAGGGACTTAATTCATCCTTGAGAGAAAAGCTCTTTGGCTTCGGCGTGCTCTTTATGAGCATACCCGTGGGCAGCATGACGGCTATACTCCTTCTGGGCGGCATATCCAAATCCATAATAGCCGCAAGCTGGTGTTCCTTTGCCATAGGTCTTGTGCTCACTCTTTGCGGAGCCTTTGAGGAGGCGCTGAAGCGCTGCTTTTTGGTGAGAGGTATAAAGGCATTTTTGGATATACTTTAATAGATTTGATAAGTTGGTGGTTTTGTGAGTGACAAAAATATTTTGCTTATAGTTTTCTTGGGTCTTGTGCTGGGGCTTGGCTGCGGAACATTAGGTCCCGTGGCTGCACTTGCCTTTGTGGGCGCGGTGATAGCGCTTGGTATAGTGCTCTGTCATTATGAGCTCTCGGTCCTTGTCATAGCGGGCTTCGGCATAGTGGACGCGCTTCTGAGAGCCTTCGGCGGAGGCTTAGGCAGCGTGTGGGACGAGCTTTTCCTCATATTCCTTGTCATGCTCTGGTTCTACAAGTGGATAAGGGACAGGAACGACGACGGCTTCAAGACATCGCCTATGGACATACCCCTTTTCATATTCATAGGCGCAATGATACTGTGTCTTATAATAAATTCGCCCGATTTCAAGGTGGCTTTGGAGGGCTTCCGCGCCATAGTGCAGTATATGCTGTGGTACTTCGTTGTCATTCAGCTTCTCAGGGGCGAAAAGGACGCGAGGACGGTCACGACATTTTTTGTGCTAGTGGTGGGCGTTTTGGCTCTTCACGGCATTTATCAATATATCATAGGCGTTGAGATGCCCTCGGGCTGGGTGGATCAGAACGAGGCGGGAGTGCGTACAAGGGTCTATTCCATATTTACAAGTCCCAATGTTTTCGGCTCTCTGCTCACATTGGCTGCGCCTATGGCAATATCCCTTGCGCTCGTTGCCAAAAACGGCAAGGGCAGGCTCCTGTATGCGCTTATAGCGCTCTGCATAACGGCAAGCCTTGTGTTCACATCATCAAGAGGCGCATGGATAGGATTCGCAGTGGCTGTGGGTATATATGTGCTCATGAAGGACAAGCGGCTCATCATACCCTGCGTTCTGGGCGCTCTGCTGGTGTTTGTGGCTGTGCCGAGCGTAGGAAACAGAATAAGCTATATGCTGAGCCCCGAATATATAGAGTCCTCGCTTAAGGGCGGAAGGCTCGTCAGATGGCTCACGGGCATAGAGATAGTTAAGGACTTCCCCGTCTTTGGCGTTGGTCTCGGACACTTCGGCGGAGCTGTAGCCATGAATAACGAAATGCGTCTTCTCGTGGACACGCAGACCATAGATACATTCTATATGGACAACTATATGCTCAAAACGGCTGTGGAGTCGGGACTTGTGGGCTTTGCGGCGTTTATGGCGCTCATGTATTCAGTTGTGATAAACGGCTTCAGAACAATGAAAATATCCGCCACAAGGCTTTCAAAGGAGCTTTCAACGGGCATAACGGCAGGTCTTTGCGGAGTGATAACTCACAATTTGGTGGAAAATATATTTGAAGTGCCCATGATGACAAGTCTTTTCTGGATGTTCACGGCAGTTATTATGAGCATATGGTACTATCAGTATAAGGCGGACTAAGCATTTTTTCAGCATAAAAAAGAGGTAGGACAGTATGGTAAATCTGTTGATAGCAGGCTATCACGGCTTTGGGAACTGCGGTGACGAGGCTATATTAAAGGCGATGACCTCCAACATAAAGGAGTATGCGCCAGATGTAGAGATCACCGCCCTCAGTCACAAGCCCGAATTTACTAAAACCGAATACGGCATAAGATCTGTTCAGCGTTTCAATGTGTTTCAGGTCATATCCGCCATAAAACGCAGCGATATCATACTGAGCGGCGGCGGAACACTTTTGCAGAACAGCACCAGCACGCGCTCGCTCCTCTATTATCTGAGCATCATAAAGCTTGCCAAGCTTTTCAGAAAGAGGGTCATGCTCTATGCCAACGGCATAGGTCCCGTCACGGGCAGGTTCAATCAAAGCGTAGTGCGCGCTGTCATAAACACCGTGGATGTCATAACCTTGAGGGAAAAGCTCTCCGAGGCGGATCTCAGGAGCCTTGATGTGAGCAATCCCAATGTTACGGTGACTGCCGACGCCGCCTTCAAGCTGAAGAGTGTGGACAAGCAGAGAGCCGAACAGATACTCAAAAACGAGGGCTTTATAGAGAGAGGCAAGCCCAGAGTGGGAGTTTCCGTGAGGTCATGGCATAAGGCGAAGTACGGCGACGACTATATTTCAAAGCTTGCCAGAGCCTTTGACAACATCGCCGATACGGGCAAGGAGATAATTTTCCTGCCCATGCAGTTTCCAAGTGACATTGCCATATCAAAGAGAGTGTCGTCCATGATGAAAAACAAGTCCTATATACTGCAAAACCGCTACACTCCGGGCGAAATGCTGGGTGTTGTGGGCAGTGTTGACGCAATGGTGAGCATGAGGCTCCACACTCTCATATTTGCCGCCGTCAAGAACATACCCATGGTAGGCATAATATACGACCCCAAGATAGAATATTATCTCAAGGAGCTGGATATGCCGGAGGGCGGAGATGTGCGCAAGGAAAAGCTCGACAGCGACAGGATATCGGGCATAACGCTTGATATATTTGAAAATATGGATAAATATAAGTCCTTACTCAAGGCAAAGGCTGACATAATGATGGAAAAGGCGGACGAAAACGATGCCCTGCTCATGCAGCAGCTGGACATCATAAGAAAAGAAAAGGAGAGGAAAAGAAAATGAAAAGATGGTTAGTAGGGTTTTTAAGCGTGATAGCAAGCGTAACAATGGTGATGGGCAGCGTGTATGCCGCAGACGCAGGCTCCGAGGCAGACCCGCTTGTGTCAAAGAGCTATGTTGACGACAAGATAGAGCAGGTGCTCGCAAAGATAGGTCAGGGCTCGGGCGGCACGGCTGCGGGCGCAGCCTTCACTCCCGTCAATGTTGCCGTGGGCAAGACCATAATAGGCGGAGAAGGCACCGAGATAATATTGAGAGCAGGCAAGGCGGGCGTTGTTGTGAGCGGCAGCGAGGGCATATCCGATGTCACAACGGGTCAGACTCTCTACAACGGACACAGCGCCGCGCTCAATCATCTCAACATAATATCCAGAGCCGACGGCAGAGGCTTTAAGGTGACCGAAGCGGCATGGTTCCTTGTAAAGGGCAGCTACACCGTTAAGTAAAAATAAGACGAGGTATTTTATGAGTATATGCAGAATTCTGGGAGTACCCTTTTCAAACATAAGCCCCGATGAGGCGATAGACAAGGTGATATCCTGTCTTGACGGCAGGGGCAAGTCCATGATATTCACTCCCAATCCCGAAATGGTGATGGAAGCCAGAAAAAACAAGGAATTTATGGAGATCCTCAACTCGAGCACAATGAATGTGCCCGACGGCATAGGCATAGTTTATGCCTCAAGGCTCACCTCCTCGCCCATAAAGGAGAGGGTAGCGGGCTACGATATGCTTTTGGGCGTATTCGAGCGCATAAAGGACACAGACAAGACCGTTTATTTCTTCGGCTCTGCTCCCGGCATTGCCGACAGAGCCAAAAAAGCCATAGAGGAGCGTTTCGAGGGCATAAAAATAGTGGGCACGGCAAACGGATATTTTGACGCCGAGAGGGAAAAGGAAATAATTGCGGAAATAAATTCCCTCAAGCCCGACCTTTTGCTTGTGGGTATAGGCTTTCCCAAGCAGGAAAAATGGATATATAACAACATCAAAAGGCTGAATGTAAGAGTTGCCGTAGGCGTGGGCGGAAGTTTTGATGGCTGGTGCGGAAATGTGCCGAGAGCGCCGAAATTTTTCATAAAGCACAATATGGAGTGGTTCTATAGGCTCATCAAGCAGCCCTCCAGAATAGGGCGTATGATGCAGCTGCCCCTCTTTATGCTCGTTGTTATACGCAGCAGGATATTCGGCAGATAAAACGAGAGCCTTTGATATTGAAAATAAATCAAAAAAAACAGGACGACATCGTCCTGTTTTTTGTAGTTATTTTATACCGTATATCCTGCGGTACACATTTTTTCTTTTATCCTCAAGCACGGGGAATTTTTCCCTATATTTTTTTACATCGTTTTCTAAATCTACGGTCATTGCGCCCTCTTTATTCCCTGCCGAAGCGAGTATATTTCCGTCGGGGTCAATGAGAGCGCTGCCGCCCTCATATCGTATGCCCCCTATATCGCCCGTACAGTTTATGCCCATCACATAGCATCTGTTTTCTATTGCCCGCGCCTTCAGAAGCGTGCTCCAGTGCGCCTGCCTTGCCTCGGGCCAGTTGGCAGGCAATATTATTATATCCGCCTCGTATGCCCTGAAAATTTCGGGGAAGCGGAGGTCATAGCATATGGCAGGCAGAAATTTAAAGCCCATAAATTCAAAGGGCGAAAGCTTATCTCCGCCCTTGAAATATTTATTCTCCCCGCCGTAGCTGAAGGGGTGTATCTTTACATAGTCCGAAAGCACCTCGCCGCCGTCTGTTACGGTGTAGTGATTTTCAGCCTTTTCTCCGTCCTTGAATACCCAACCGAAGCCCACGGCTTTGCCGTATTTCTTGGAAAGCGTGTTCATTTTGTGCAGGGTATATCCGTCGTTTTCGCCCGTAAGCTCGGTGTTCATGGAAAAGCCCGTAAAGCTCATCTCGGGAAACAGCAGTATATCCGCAGAGCTTTCGGCGATGAGCCTCTCGGCATTTGAAATATTTTCGCTTTTGTTTTCCCACACAATTTTTGTCTGGCAGATATCAACGCGCATAGCGCCACTTCCTTAATTTATTCGGCAGTATACGCAAGTATACAGCTTCCCTGCGCCCTGCACTTGACCTTCAGACAGCCGTCCTTTACGGAATAATGCTGTTTCTGCGTGTCCCAGTCGCCCTCGCCGGATTGCAGTATCCTTGTGAACACGGTGCCGTTTTTCACCTCCGTGCGCCATGCGGGCACGGTTATTTCCTGCGATGTGTCGTTGTTGTTTATTATAACTATTATTTTCTCCTTGTCCGTCCACCTGCCGTAGCACATTATGCCGTAACCCATGTAGAGATAGTCGAGCGAGCCGAATGAAAGTGCTCTGTATTTCTTGTGTATGGCTATCAGCTTTTTGTAGTACCTTATGAGGTCCTTGTCCTCTCTGCCCCAAGGATAGGGACGGCGGCAGTCCGGGTCTGTCCAGCCCGTAAGTCCCGCTTCGTCGCCGTAGTATATCGTGGGCGCGCCTATCCATGTCATCTGGAAGGTGATGGCTTCGCGCATTATGTCCTTGTTTATGCCCGTGTCCGCCTCCTCGCTTCCCATGGTGTGGAGCCTGCCCATTTTTTTGTTTGTCCTTGTGAGGAATCTTGAATGGTCGTGATTTGAGAGCTCGTTCATGGCTACGGAAAGGCTCTCGTAGCTGAAGCGCGACATAAAGTAGCGCATACTGCTCTCAAAGTCCGCAGAGTTATTGAATTTATCCCAAGCGCACTGCTCGCTGTGCTTTTCCATGCCCGTCAGAAACCATGTGATGGGCTCCATAAAGGCGTCGTAGTTCATGACCGTGTCCCACTGGTCGCCTCCGAGCCAGTCCTTCGGGTCGCCGTAGTGCTCGGCAAGTATTATGGCGTCGGGGTTTGCCTCCTTCACAGCCTTTCTGAAGTCGCGCCAGAACTGCATATTGTATTCCTTGCTCGTGCAGAGGTCGGCAGCCACATCAAGCCTCCAGCCGTCTGCGTTGTAGGGAGGCGACACCCACTTTTTGCCTATACCTATTATATAGTCGTAGAGCTCCTTGGAGCCTTCAAAGTTCAGCTTGGGATGGTTTGCGTGTCCCCACCAGCCGTCGTAGTTCTCGTTGCCGGGCCAGTGTCCGCCGTGCCAGCTAAAAAAGTCGTGATAGGGACTGCTCTCGCTCATGAACGCACCATCGGGATAGCCGTTTCTCTTGTAAAAGCCCTCTCTGTCGAGCCATTTGTTGAAGGCTCCGCAGTGGTTGAAAACGCCGTCCAATATGACCCTTATGCCGTTTTTGTGCGCAAGGGCTATGAGCTCCGCCATAAGCGCGTTGCTTGCCTCAAGGTTCTCCTTGTCGGTAGTCCTTATCATATACATGGTAGCCTCGGCATTGTCCTTTTTGCCGTCCTCAAGAGGCTTTCCGCCATCGTTTATTATAACTCCGTAGTGAGGATCCACGCTGTCGTAGTCCTGTGTGTCGTACTTGTGGTTGCTGGGCGATACGAATATGGGATTGAAATATATTACCTCCACGCCAAGATCTCTGAGGTATTCCATTTTGTCCATTACGCCCTTGAGATCTCCGCCGTAGAAATTACACACATCCAGATTTTCAACGGGAGCATCCCAGTCCTTTACAGCCTTTGCCGTCACGCCGAGATAGGCGTATTCGTTGTCTACCACATCGTTTGTTTTGTCGCCGTTGTAAAAGCGGTCTACATATATCTGATACATAACGGCGCCCTTTGCCCAGTCGGGCGTCTTAAAATCGGGTATGACTATAAAGTTGAAGTCGGGGTTGAGATTTTTCACAAGCCCCTGCTTATTGTAATAGTACACTCTTTGGCTGTTTTTAAGCTCAAAATAATATTCCGCCCTGTTCTCTCCGCACTTGAGGGTATAGCTGTAGTAGTCGAACCTATCGTCGCTCTCCTCCACCCGCATGAGATATTTTTCTCCGTCATAGCAGAGATGCACGGTGTCTATGTTGTCCTTGGCGGTCCTTATCCTAATGGAAAATTTCTCGCCCGCATCGGGAGAAACAGGTCGTCTGTAGTTCTCGCTCTCATCGGAAAAAACAGCGTCTATATTTACATATACAAAATTCATCTTTGCCAGAAGCAATATTCGCTCTATATAAGTGTACTTATCCATATAAATTACCTCTTTAACGCCTTTAAATGTAGTCATATCTTAATTTTAAATTTAAAATGCCCCGTTGTCAACATTTATTCACATTATAAAGGTGTTATAAAATAAAACTTTGTGTAAAGCTTATTTCCTTTTTATTACTTTACTATCTTTCCCGAAGCCACATCCACATTGAAGGTCTCTGTCTTGCTTTCCTCCGTGGGAGCCTCTGCGCCGTTTTCGTAGCGAGTTTCGCTGTAGGTGTTTGTAACGGTCGCAATGTCGCCCTCAAAGCTCACGTCACATAAGCAGGCGTAGATATAGGGCACCTCAAAGAGCTTCTGAGGCGGATTGTTGTAGTATTTCTCGGCATCGGCATTGTATTTTTCTATAAAATCTCTGCCCGCTTGCTTGGCGTCCTCCTCAAGCTTTTTGTTTATGTCGGCGTTCTGCTCGCCCTCAAACTCGGGATACTGCACAATTATATTTATATAAGGCGTTCCGTCCTTAGCGGTCTTGTTCTCGCCGTATTCCTTTATTGTATAATTATGCACTGACTTAGCCTCGGCTTCTTCAAGCGCCTTGCCCGTCTTATTGTATTGTTCCAGCTTGTCGCTGTCAATATGCGCGCCAAATATGACTACATAGTTTATTTCGTCCTCCAATGCTCCGCTTGAAGCCGTGTATTTAACTGTGAGTATGCCTGCCTCGCAGGAGGTCTCGCAGGTCATGGCATCGTTTTCATTCGATGCCTCGGCAAGCGAAAGGGCTGCCTGCTCTGCGTCCGACTTCATGAGCTTGTTGAGCTTTTCGCGCGCCGTAAAGGGCACCTTGTCCGATATAACGGGATAAGAATAGCTTACGGAAACACTGTTTTCGCTGTTTTCTGCAGAAGCGTCGGCAAATGTTATGTCGAGCTCCTCGGGAACTTCGTTGTCATATACCGTGGGCGGAGTTATGCTCACCTTTTTGTCGGCTGCGTCCCATTCCACATCTGCACCGAGCACCTCGGAGAGCACCCTTAAGGGCACCATTGTTCTGCCATTTATTATCTGCGCGGGCACATCGTTTTCAACAGTCGAAAGATCGCCTATGGCGACTGTTTTTGAGCCTATCTCTATGTCACACACTATGCCTCCGAGGCTTGCCTCGCAGAGCTTTATATCCTCGAACCATTTTACATCTGCGCCCATCTTTTCAAACACGGCGCGGAAGGGCACAAGCGTCCTGCCCTCGATTATAACGGGAGCCTGGTCGCCCGTAAAGTCTATCTTTTCGCCGTTCACCTCAACGCTCACTCCGTCATCCGCATAAGCGGGAGCGC
Source organism: uncultured Clostridia bacterium (assembly GCA_947627425.1). Classification (GTDB taxonomy): domain Bacteria; phylum Bacillota; class Clostridia; order Lachnospirales; family CAG-274; genus Gallispira. The sequence goes on from CANQVZ010000003.1 coordinate 62,020, forward strand.
ACAAAAGCGCCGAAAAAGCAAGAGCCGAAGCCAGCAGTAAAGCATTTAATTTTTTCATTGTAATGTCCTCCTTTGAATAGTATTTAATATTTTAATTATAACATAAAAAAAACTCTTTCGTCAATATAAGTTAATATCTTACACAATTATATCGATGTGTTTTCGTGAAGTATACCGCTTGACGAAGCAGACAAAATCTGTTAGCATTATAATATATAGTATTGTTGTATCTGTCAGACGGACAGGGGGGTAAGATCCAATGGTAATAAGCTGTAAAAATATAAAAATCACGGCGATTTTTTTAATAATTGCGCTTATCATGCCCTTTGGAACACGTGCTTTTGCCGATACACAAAGTACGCAGTATGCCTATACCGGTTTTTCGGGTATCTATCAGCAAATATGCGTAGGCGAAAAAGTTGTTTGCCGGGACGGCGATAATTTCCTGCTGTCGGATATGCCCGCTTCCGAACCGAGCGCGCAATTCCTGCCGAGAGATATGGGAGACGGAAGCTATGCTTTTGAGAATCGTTCGACCGAGAAAAGAATAGCAGCCGCAGGAGCCGGCGAGGAGCTTCCGGCAACGCTCTATAATATCAGAAAATATCTGAATCCAAACCCCAACAGCTATGCAGGCTTGAATGACAACACTCAGCATTGGGTATTGGAAAAAGCCGAAGGAGATAACAAATACTGCTTAAAAAGCCTAAATAATGACCTCTACATGGGTGTTTCCGAAGATAATAAATTAATAGCCGTAGCAAGTGATAAAAAAGTGATCTTTACATTTGTACCCTTATATGATGAAAGTCCGTTATACTTGCTTTCGATAAATCCCGGTTATGAAAGGCTCAGCGATTTACAGCGTAAACGATTGGAGCGCGTTTATGAAAGCGTAGCGGGAGATGTGTTTGAACAAAGCGGGGACTATGCCGAGGGAAATAATCCCAAATCAACGCCCCGCGCAAAAATTGACGATATTTACAGGCAAGTTTCGGAAAAGGGCAATGATCCGGACACCTGTTTTTCTAAATTAAACAGCTATATTAAGCTTGGTAACGCGTTTGTAACCATACAGCTTCAGAGTAATTTATATATCAGCAGGGAGCTGCCTTGGACCAAAGGTAATTACAGTAAGATCATATCAAACGGGAAGGACTTGCCGGAGCAGAGCAATGATGACAGTCAAAGGTATGAATGTACTGTCGAGATCTACAATATAAATGATGAATTGGAACAAGAGATCAAAATGACAATTACGGATAACGGCCGGAAGGTAATAACAAATGCAAGAATGTTTGCCGATATTTTTCCGCGTATTCCTTATGTTCTGCGCAAAAATATCAAATATGTATCGTGCTATAAGTCCTCCTCCGGCAAATTTTTATCCGATCTCAATACTATACAAATTGCGTTGGCGGCAGGCTGTACCGAAGATTCAATGCTTTATTCGCTCGTTCATGAATTGGGTCATAGTATAGACAGGGGTTATGGCAAAGGCTATCACTTCTCAAGTCACGGCGAGTGGGAAGAAGCCAGAAATCAAGACATTTTTTCGGTTTCCAATTATGCCGATGAAAATAATCACGAAAGCTTTGCCGAATTTTGCAGATTTTATTTTTCCGCCTATACCAATAAGGACTGGGCGAGAGCATTGGAGATACTTTGCCCGAATCAATATGAATTATTCAAGCGCGTTCGTATGGAGTATCTGGACGGATATACGCTATGGTATGACGGAGAGCCCGGCGATGTGAACGGTGACGGAGAAATAACGCTTGCCGACGCTGTTCTAACGCTCAGATTTGCCACGGGTGCAGACTTGGGCGGTGCCGAGTTTATAGAAAGCGCGGCAGATGTTTCGGGCGACGGCTCCGTGACCGTTGATGACGCAGCCGCAATACTCAGAATAGCTATGAATGCAAGTATATAAGCTTACAGCCAAATCGATTTATATGAAATGCGCACTCTGTATATTTTATTTGTAGGTATGTGCGCTTTGCAGGCTAACCGTCTTGACAAGTCAAGGCGGTTTTTTGCTGCAAGCTCCGACAATACCGCACGCCCTATAAAATTAACAACTTTATTACAAAAATACAATTGATATTTATGCAGAAATCTGTTATAGTATATGTGTATAAATATTGCGGAGAGCATCCGCCTTTATATCAATAAAAATACATACAGCGAGGTAATAAAAATGGAAAAGCTTGATCTACTCTATGTGGGCAAGGCAAAAAAGGTGTTTTCTACGGAGGACCCCACGCTTTGCATATTTGAATACAAGGACGATGCCACAGCCTTCAACGGACTTAAAAAGGGCTCGTTCGAGGGCAAGGGCATAATAAACAATCAAATGGCAAACTTCATTTTCAGACTTCTCGAAAAAGAGGGCATAAAGACGCACCTTGTGGAGGAGCTTTCTCCGCGGGAAACGCTTGTCAAAAAGGTGGATATAATACCCCTTGAGGTGATAGTAAGAAATATTGCGGCAGGCTCCTTCTCAAAGAGATACGGAGTGGAGGAGGGTACGCCCTTCGTTTCGCCCACCCTTGAATTCAGCTACAAAAACGACGAGCTGGGCGATCCCCTCATAAACGACTATCAGGCAATAGCCCTTGGAGTGGTGACAAGAGAGGACATAGATGTTATATCCGACATAGCCTTCAAGGTGAATGAAGGACTTAAAAAGATATTTATGAACATAGGCATAAAGCTTGTGGATTTCAAGATAGAGCTGGGCAGGACGGCGGACGGCGACATAGTGCTTGCCGACGAGATAAGCCCCGACACCTGCCGTCTGTGGGACGCAGAGACCAACAAGAAGCTTGATAAGGACAGATTCAGACTGGATCTCGGAGAGTTCGGCGATGTATACAGAGAGGTATGGGGAAGACTTACTCAATACTACGGAAAGTAAAGCTCATTCGGAGGTATGAATAATGGCTAAACTTCATGAGGAATGCGGTGTGTTCGGCATTTACGATCCCGAAGGCAATCCCGCAGTTACTACTTATTACGGACTTGTTGCCCTGCAGCACAGAGGACAGGAGGGCTGCGGCATAGCCGTAAACAGGGACAGAGAGATATATCATCACAAGGACCAAGGGCTTGTGAACGAGGTTTTCGATGAGGAAAAGCTCGAAAAGCTCAAGGGCAGGATGGCAATAGGTCATGTGAGATACTCCACGGCGGGAGGCTCATTGAGAGAGAACGTACAGCCCCTTGTGCTGAGATATGTAAAGGGACAGCTTGCCATAAGCCACAACGGCAACATTACAAACGCTGCGGAGATACGCTCCAAGCTCGAGAGAAACGGCGCTATATTCCAGACCACGGCGGACACGGAGATAATAGCCTATCTCATAGCAAGAGAGAGGATAAATTCGGGCTCTATAGAAAAGGCGGTCAAGAACGCCATGAAGCTTCTTAAGGGCGCTTTTTCGCTCATAGTGATGAGCCCCAACAAAATGGTGGCGGCAAGAGACCCCTGGGGCTTCAGACCGCTTTCGCTGGGCAAGAGGGACAACGCCATAATTTTTTCAAGCGAGACCTGCGCCTTTGATGCCATAGACGCGGAATTTGTAAGAGATGTCACTCCCGGCGAGATAATAACAATAGAGGACGGCGAAATGCGCAGCGACACGGAGCTTTGCGGCCGGCAAAAGACGAGCCTGTGCATATTCGAGCATATATATTTTGCACGCCCCGACAGCGCCATAGCGGGCGAGGTGGTGCACGAATGCCGCAAGAGGGCGGGCGCTTTTCTTGCAAAGCAGTCGCCCGTGGAGGCGGACATAGTCATAGGCGTGCCCGATTCGGGACTTTCCGCGGCTCAGGGCTATTCCGAGGAAAGCGGCATACCCATAGACACGGGCTTTATAAAGAACAAATACATAGCCCGTACCTTCATAAAGCCCACGCAGTCCGACAGAGAGATAGCCGTTAAGCTAAAGCTTAATGTGCTCAAGAGCGCAGTAAACGGCAAGAGAGTCATAATGGTGGACGACAGCATAGTAAGAGGCACAACGAGCGAGAGAATAGTCAGCCTTTTAAGAGATGCGGGCGCAAAGGAAGTGCACGTGAGAGTTTCCGCTCCGCCCTTCACATGGCCCTGCTTCTTCGGTACGGACATACCCGACAGGGACCAGCTCATTGCCAACAGCCACACCATAGAGGAAACGGCAAAGATAATAAATGCCGACAGCCTCGACTATCTCAGCATTGAAAATCTGCATAAGATAGCGCCCAACAGCAACTGCGGCTTCTGCGACGCCTGCTTCACGGGCAACTACAATGTAGATGTAGAGCATCTGCTGAAGTAAAAAACGGAGGATAAATATGAAAAACGAATACGAAAGCCCCCTCAATTCCAGATATGCAAGCGAAGAAATGAAAGCCATATTTTCGCCCGATATGAAGTTCAGAACATGGCGAAGACTGTGGATAGCGCTTGCCGAAGCGGAGAAGGAGCTGGGACTTGACATAACACAGGAACAGATAGACGAGCTTAAGGCTCATAAGGACGATATAAATTACGAGGAGGCGCAGGAGAGAGAAAAGCTGGTGCGCCACGATGTTATGTCGCACGTGTACGCCTACGGTCTGCAATGCCCAAAGGCAAAGGGTATAATACACCTCGGTGCCACGAGCTGTTATGTGGGCGACAACACGGATGTCATAATTATGGTGGAGGCAATGAAGCTCATACGCTCAAAGGTACTCTCCGTCATAAATAAGCTTTCGGCATTCGCCATGGAATATAAGGATATGCCGACTCTTGGCTTCACTCATTTTCAGGCAGCACAGCCCACCACAGTGGGCAAGAGAGCCTGCCTCTGGATACAGGACCTCATGATGGATCTGGAGCAGATAGATTTTGTGCTTTCAAGTGCCAAGCTTTTGGGCTCAAAAGGCACAACGGGCACACAGGCATCGTTCATGGAGCTTTTTGAGGGCGACACGGACAAGGTAAAAAGGCTCGACCAAATGATATCAGAAAAGCTCGGCTACAGCGGTGTGTTTGCTGTCAGCGGACAGACCTATACCAGAAAGCTGGATTCCATATTCCTGAATGTGCTTAGCGGTATAGCGCAGAGCTGTACAAAGTTTTCAAACGATATGCGCCTTTTGCAGCACCTCAAGGAAATGGAGGAGCCTTTTGAGAAAAACCAGATAGGCTCTTCCGCCATGGCTTACAAGAGAAATCCCATGAGAAGCGAGAGGATAGCCTCTCTTGCAAGATATATCATAGCCGATGCGCTCAATCCCGCTATCACGGCTTCGGCGCAGTGGTTCGAGAGGACGCTTGACGACAGCGCAAACAAGCGTATAGCAGTACCCGAGGCATTCCTTGCCTGCGACGCCATACTCAATATATATCTCAATGTTGCGGGCGGACTTGTGGTCTATCCCAAGGTCATAGAGCGCAGACTTATGGAGGAGCTGCCCTTCATGGCTACCGAGAACATAATGATGGACGCCGTTAAGAGAGGCGGCGACAGACAGGAGCTCCACGAGAGGATAAGAGAGCTTTCGATGGAGGCGGCAGCCGTTGTTAAACAGGAGGGCGGAAAGAACGACCTTATGGAGAGGATAGCCAAGGAGCCAATGTTTGGCATGAGCCTTGAAGACCTTTACAAGGTGCTGGAGCCAAAGAACTTTGTGGGCAGGGCGCCTCAGCAGGTCGAGGAATATATAAGGGAGCAGGTACAGCCTGTTCTGGACAAGAATAAGCAGAGCCTCATAGGCGATGCCGAATTGACTGTCTAAAGGGAGGTTTTTATATGATAAGAGCTATTGTGGGCGCCAACTGGGGCGACGAGGGCAAGGGCAAGATAACGGATATGTGCGCGGACAGCTCCGACATAGTTGTCAGATTTCAGGGCGGAGCCAACGCAGGACACACCATCATAAACGACAAGGGACGCTTTGCCCTGCATCAGCTTCCCAGCGGTGTTTTTCACGAGCATATAACAAATGTCATCGCAAACGGAGTTGCGCTCAATGTCGCCTCGCTTAAGGAGGAAATAAAGCAGCTTACGGACGCGGGAATCAAGTTTAATCTGCTCATAAGCGACAAGGCGCAGGTGCTCATGCCTCATCATGTGCTCATGGATGTGTACGAGGAGGAAAGACTGGGCGACAAGAAATTCGGCTCTACAAAGAGCGGTATAGCGCCCTTCTTTGCCGACAAGTATTCCAAGACCGGCGTGCAGGTGTGGGAGCTTTATGATGAGGAATTTTTGCTCGAAAAGCTCAAGACAATGTATGAAAAGGTAAATATACAGTTCAAGTACCTCTATGACAAGGAGCCTGTGGACTATATGGAGGTATTCGATATATTGAAGGGCTATGCGGAGTTTATAAAGCCCCATGTCACAGATACCTCAAGGTTTCTGAGGAACGCAATAAAAGAGGGAAAGAATATACTTCTCGAGGGGCAGCTGGGTTCTCTCAAGGACACTGACCATGGCATTTATCCCTATGTCACAAGCTCGTCTACGCTTGCGGGCTATTCCGCAGTGGGCGCAGGCATACCGCCCTATGAGATAAAGAACATAACCGTCATAACAAAGGCTTATTCCTCCGCAGTGGGCGCAGGTCCCTTTGTGACCGAGCTTTTCGGCGATGAAGCCGACGAGCTGAGGAGAAGAGGCGGCGACAAGGGCGAGTTCGGCGCCACGACGGGCAGACCCAGGAGAGTGGGCTATTTTGACGCCGTTGCCACGCGCTACGGCTGCGAGATACAGGGCGCAACGGAGGTATGTATGACCTGTCTTGACGTGCTCAGCTATATGGACACACTCCACATCTGCACGGGCTATGAATATGATGGCAAGGTATATAAGGACTTCCTCACCACCGATAAGCTCTATAAGTCAAAGCCCGTATATGAAACTCTCCCCGGCTGGAAAAGCGACATAAGGGGCATAAAGAGCTATGACGAGCTGCCGAAGGAGGCTAAGGCTTATGTGGAATTTATAGAAAAGGAGCTGGGCGTAAAGATATCTATGGTCAGCAACGGACCCAAGAGAGAGGAAATATTATATAGATAAATTGCACAAAATATAAATCAAAAATCGGTATAATTATACAGATTAAATAAAAAAAGGCAAAATTCAATTTTGTTGTTGACATTTCAAATTTATGTGAGTATAATAATTTACATAACAAGGGTGTTTGGATACTGTGTATCCAAGCACCCGTTTTGTTTTTGCAAAAGCAAAAGCGGGCAATACCCGCCGAAAATTTCTAAGTTTTTTAAATCGGAAGGAGACTTTAAAATGGCTAAGTACACAAAGGAACAGATCATAAAGATCTGTGATGAAAACGATGTTGAGTTTATAAGACTTCAGTTTATCGATGTTCTGGGCATACCCAAGAATGTTGCCGTCACTCGCTCGCAGCTTGAAAAGGTGCTTGAGGACGGTATGATGTTCGACGGTTCTTCAATAGAGGGCTTCGCAAGAATAGAGGAGTCCGATATGTACTTAAGACCCGACCTCGATACATTCGTTATATATCCCTGGAGACCTCAGAAGGGAAAGGTTGCCAGATTTATATGCGATGTTTACGACAGCAAGAACGAGGTGCCTTTTGAGGGCGACCCCAGAGGCATACTTAAAAGACAGATGGCAGAGGCTGAAAAGCTTGGCTATACATTCAATGTAGGTAATGAGTGCGAGTTCTTCTTATTCAAAACAGACGACGAAGGCAGACCTACGACCGACACAAACGACGAGGCAGGCTACTTCGACCTTGACCCCGTAGACCTCGGCACGGACGCAAGAAGGGATATCTGCCTTACGCTTGAGGCAATGGGCTTTGAGATCGAGGCATCTCACCATGAGGTTGCAGAGGGTCAGCACGAAATAGATTTCAAGTACGCAGATGCTCTTACAACTGCCGACAATGTTGTTACATTCAGACTTGTAGTTAAGACTATTGCAAAGAAGTACGGTCTTCACGCTACATTCATTCCCAAGCCTATATTTGGTATAAACGGTTCGGGTATGCACACTAATATGTCGCTTTTCAAGGACGGCAAGAACGCATTCTTCGATCCTACTACGGAGCTTCAGCTCTCCGATACCGCTTACAGCTTCATAGCAGGTGTGCTTAAGCACGTTGCGGGCATCACGGCTGTTACGAATCCCCTTGTAAACTCCTACAAGAGACTTGTACCCGGCTATGAGGCTCCCTGCTACATTGCTTGGTCTGCATCAAACAGAACCGATATCATAAGAATACCCGCTTCAAGAGGCGCAGGCACAAGAATTGAGCTCAGAAGTCCCGACCCGTCAACTAACCCGTATCTTTGCCTTGCTTGCTGTCTTGCGGCAGGTCTTGACGGTATCAAGAATAATCTTCCCGCTCCCGAGAGCGTAGATGTAAACCTCTTCAGGTCTACTCAGGAGGAAAGAGACGAGCTTGGCGTTAAGAACCTTCCCGGCAACCTTTATGAGGCGCTCAGAGTTATGGAGGAGGACGGACTTGTTAAGGAGGTTCTCGGAAAGCACGCTTATAAGGCGTTCTATAAGTCAAAGATGGCTGAATGGGATTCGTTCAGAATGTTCGTAAGCCAGTGGGAGATCGATAATTATTTGAGCGTATATTGATGCTATGTCAATATACTTTATATAAAGGAAACGGCTCGTCTGAGCCGTTTCTTTTTATATTAACTTCTTTAATTTTAAAGAAGTTAATGATTTTTTGTTTTACTTTTAAAAAAGTAAGTAAAATCTTTATCTTTATTTTTTTTACAAAATTTTTTCTCTTATTTTTGCGCACAAAAAGAAGCAAAAAGCGTGTTCAGAACTTTCCCTACGGGAAAGCGATGCCTTACGGCATCGTCGGATACTTCTTCCGATTCAAAGGGCGTTTCCGATATTCCACACCCCTCACGACTTTTGTGCCCCATCGGTTTGTGGAATTAATACCGCACAGAAGAGTTATTACAGTGCGAGCTATTTGCTCCCATTGCACCGAAAGATTTATCGGACAGCCGTTAGGCTGGTTTTCGGCGAAGCCGAAAATGCTGATGCCCCTGCGGGGCAGACTAGCAGCTCGCACAAGCAGACATCCGGTATATATCCCCCTCAGTCGCCCTGTGGGCGCCAGCTCCCCCACAGGTGGAGCCAAGAGGTAGAGGTAGGTTGCCACTTAATTCTCGGCTCCCCCGTTGGGGGAGCTGTCAGGCAATGCCTGACTGAGGGGGAGTGGGCGTGCCTTGGTTGCATGGGCGAGCAGTTTTGCGAAGCAAAACGACCAGCCATTGCACGCCCGTTTATAACATTTCTTAGTTGTTTCCTGCTTGTATGCCCTCGCTTATGAACTTATCATGTATAGCCTCGGCTGCGGCGTTAGCCTTATTTTCATCCACGAGCACGGATATTTTTATCTCCGATGTGGATATCATCTTTACATTTATTCCCGCGTCATAGAGTGCCTCAAAGAATGTGGAGGCAACGCCGGGGTTTGTAGCCATGCCTGCGCCCACAGCGGACACCTTAGCCACCTTGTCGTTGTAGCTTATGCTCTCAAAGCCTATTCTTTCCTTGTTGTCGTCGAGTATCTTAACAGCCTCGTCCATCTCGCCTCTTGTGACCGTGAAGGATATATCCTTTGTGTCGTTTCGTCCTATGGACTGTATTATAAGGTCAACGCTTATCTTCTTCTGAGCCATGAGCGAGAAAAGCTTGAATGCCACGCCCGGCTTATCCTTAACTCCTATTACGGATATTCTTGCAACATCGTTATCTACGGCAACGCCGTTTACAAGCATTTTTTCCACTTTTGTTTCCTCCTTAACAACTGTTCCTTCGGTATCGTGCATGGAACTGCGAACAACTAAATTTACATTATATTTCTTGGCAAGCTCTACGGAGCGGTTATGGAGTACCTTTGCGCCGAGGCTTGCAAGCTCCAGCATCTCGTCGTATGTTATCTCGTCCAGCTTTCTGGCGTTCTTGACTATTCTGGGGTCGCAGGTGTAAACGCCGTCCACATCGGTGTATATCTCGCAGAGGTCAGCGCCGAGCTTTGCCGCAAGAGCGACTGCCGATGTGTCGGAGCCTCCCCTGCCGAGCGTTGTCACATCAAGGCGTCTGTTGTAGCCCTGGAAGCCTGTTATTATAACGATGTTCTTTCTTTCAAGCTCGTTTATTATCCTCTCCGTGGATATATCCTTTATCCTTGCGTTGCCGTGGGTGGATGTGGAATATATCTTGCACTGAAAGGCGTTGAGCGATATCACGGGATAGCCCAGAGCCTCTATAGCCATAGCCATGAGAGCGACCGACTGCTGTTCGCCCGTGGAGAGGAGCATATCCATCTCTCTTTTGCTTGCGTTGGGATTTATTTCAGCCGCCTTTTCTATAAGCTCATCCGTTGTGTCGCCCTGTGCGCTCAGCACAACGACCACCCTGTTGCCCTCTCTGTAGCTCTTGACTATAGTCTCGGCAACATGCTTTATTCTTTCGGCATTTGCCACCGATGAACCGCCGAATTTCTTTACTATCAACATAATGCTATGCCTCCATGTCTTCCATTCTTATTGTATTGAGTATGTCGGAAATACCCTCGCTGTTCAAAAGCATATTGAGCCTGTCGTTTATGTCGCCCTCCTCAGCCTTGTCGGTCACGAAGGCAAGCTCGCCGTCGAAGTATTCCATAAACTCCTCCGTTTTAAATATATGCTTTACGGCAGATTTTGCTCTGTCTATGTCGTCGTATTCTATCCTTACGAACTTTCTCACGCTTATGCTGTCTATGCTTTCAAGCTCCTGCTTCTGCTCCGACCAGCCTATGCCGAGGTTCACGTGCTTGTGCTTCACGGCGTCAACTATGTCGGACACAACGGCTGCTGCGGTGGGGAGCTTGCCCGCGCCCCTGCCGTAGAACATTACATCGCCCAGCATATTGCCTCTTAAAAGTATGGCGTTGAACACATTGTTTACCATGTTCATGGGGCTGTCCTTGTCGACTATGGCAGGCGCAACTCTGGCCCATACCTTGCCGTCCGTGAAGCCTGCCGAAGCCAGAAGCTTTACGGCGCAGCCCATATGCTTTACATATTCTATGTCTGTCTTTGAGATATTCGTTATGCCCTCCGTGTATATGTCGTCATAGCTCACGGTCTTTTCGGTAGCCAGAGAGGCGAGTATGGCTATCTTTCTGCAGGCGTCATGTCCCTCCACATCTGCTGCGGGATTCCTCTCGGCATAGCCCTTTTCCTGAGCTATTTTGAGCACATCGTCATACTCCATGCCGTCCTCCGTCATCTTGGAGAGCATATAGTTGGTGGTGCCGTTTAATATGCCCGTTATGCCCTCTATCTTGTCGGAGGTTATGCTCCTGTTTATGGGTCTTATAATGGGTATGCCGCCGCCCACGGACGCCTCATAGAGGAAGTTGACATTGTTTTCCTTTGCAACGCGCATAAGCTCTGCGCCGTGCGCCGCCACGAGCTCCTTGTTGGAGGTGCATACGCTCTTGCCCTTTTGCAGAGCGCTCTTTACAAATGTATAAGCTGGATTTATTCCGCCCATCACCTCTACCACCACTTCTACGCTCTCATCATTTAATATGTCGTCGTAGTTGTGCGTTATTATTTTCTGCACGGGGTCGTCGGGGAAGTCCCTGAGATCCAGAACATACTTTATGTCTATGCTCTGTCCCGTCCTTGATTCTATGCTCTTTTTGTTGGTGTTCATTACCTCCACAACACCCGAGCCAACAGTGCCGTAGCCTAAAACCGCAATGACTGCCATTGCCTTTCACTCCCTTGCTATTATTTTGAGCCTTAAAACTCCTTTAATTTTCGATATGCCATCGAGCATTTCCCTCACGCCTGCCGTCATATTTTCGGTGTCAGCCGTTATTGTAACGCTTGCGACGCCTCCGACGGGTATGGTCTGATTGATAGTGAGTACATTTGCTCCGTGCTCCGCCATGATGTTGAGCACAAGCGAGAGCAATCCCGCCTTGTCCTCCAGATCGAATGCAAGCACGGCTATTTTGCCCCTTGTGTTGCCGTTAAGGGGCGAAACGCAGTCCTTATATTTGTAATAAGCGCTCCTGCTCACTCCCGCTTTTTCGACAGCGTCCTGTACCGAGCTTACCTCTCCTCTGTCGATAAGCTTTTTTGCCTCCACGACCTTTAAAAAGACCTCGGGCAGTACCCTTCCTTCAACAATGTAATAGTCCGAATTTCCATTCATTTTATGTTCACCCTCTATGTACATTTGTTTCCCATAGAGAGAACTATATCACATTTCCGACAATAATGCAAGCATAAAATTGTTAAAATTCGGTGTACATTTATTTTTGGGTAAAAAAGCGGGTTTTTGCTTGACTTCCGGCGCGGTGTTATTTATAATCATATTAATTAGGTATGATTAGAAGGACAAAAGCAATGGACATCATAAAAAAGCTAGAAAACAGAACATTCACGGACGGCGAGCTTATACGCGTCATAGAGAACGGCTGCGAGGGCTTAAGAGAGCGCGCGGACGAAATAAGGCGGCAGGTATACGGCAGAGCCGTGTACATAAGAGGGCTTATAGAGTTTACAAACTACTGCAAAAACAACTGCTATTACTGCGGCATAAGGCGCGGCAACGGAAAGCTTGAGCGCTACCGCCTCACAAAGGAGGAGATACTCCTCTGCTGCGAGGAGGGCTATAGGCTGGGCTTTCGTACCTTTGTGCTCCAGGGCGGAGAGGACCCGTATTTCAATGATGAGCTCATGTGTGATATTATTTCCGCCATACGCCGTAAATATGAGGACTGCGCCATAACTCTTTCCATAGGCGAAAAGAGCAGGGAGAGCTACGAGGCGTTCTATAAGGCGGGAGCAAACCGCTATCTTTTAAGGCACGAGACTGCGGACAATGCGCACTATTCCAAGCTCCACCCCGCCTCAATGAGCCTTGAAAACAGGAAAAGATGCCTTTTCGACCTCAAGGAGATAGGCTATCAGGTGGGCTCGGGCTTTATGGTAGGCTCGCCCTTCCAGACAACTCAGAATCTTGTGTCGGACATCCGCTTTCTCATGGAGCTGGAGCCCGATATGATAGGCATAGGACCCTTCATAAGGCACAATGACACGCCCTTTGCAGGGTATGAGAGCGGCAGCCTTGAGCTTACGCTGAGGCTTATTTCAATACTGCGCCTTGTTTTCCCGTGGGCGCTTTTGCCCTCCACAACGGCGCTCGGCACCATACACCCCATGGGCAGGGAAATGGGACTCAAGGCGGGAGCAAATGTGGTTATGCCCAATCTTTCGCCCGTGAGCGTGAGAAAGCTCTATTCGCTCTATGACAACAAGATATGCACGGGCGACGAGTCGGCGCAGTGCAGGAGCTGTCTTGAAAACCGCGTAAAAAATGCGGGCTACGAGATATTGACGGACATAGGAAATGTTAAGAGATAATAAAAAAATAAAAAAAGGACTTTACAAAGTAAATTTATTGTGCTATACTATGTTTAATTTCAAATGAATGTCGATGATTAAGAGTAGTAATCTTTGACCGAGGCTACAGAGAGCTGACGGAGGGTGCAAGTCAGCGCGGAGGTTTCAGACGAATGGACTTATGAGACCTGCGGCGAACGGCGTTTTTGCTCATTAGCTTGCAGCGGGTTCTCCCGTTACAGAGACAGTATATGTAGGTATACGGGATTGGTGGCTTTATTAAGGCGTATTTTCGACCTTGTCCAACTCGGGCAAGGTCTTTTTTTGACCTAGTTTCATCTTCGACCGCTTGAAATTAAATAAGTCATTGAAAAGGAGAATGCAAAAATGAAAAAACTGAAAACCTTTGTGCGGGAATTTTCGGGCGACACCGAAACCCCAATAACTATTTTTTACAAGTATGTCGGAGACGCGCTCGGCTTTCTGCTGGAGAGCCGCGGCGAGGGCAAGACCAACTTTTCCATAATGGGCAAGAACCCTATGGCGGTGCTCAGCGGAAACGACAGCCTTATAATAGAAGAAAGAGGCAAAAAAACGGAGCTTAAGGGCAGGCTTCTGGACAATGTGCGAGGCTTTTTAAAGAGCTTTGATGTGACCGACGAACACGATCTGCCGTTCACGGGCGGACTTATGGGCGCCATGGGCTACGACATCATAAGGCAGTACGAAAAGCTGCCCGATGAAAACCCCGAAATAGTTGACACGCCCACGGTACACTTCATGGCGTTTGACGAATTTATAATTTACGATCACCTTCACGACAGAATAAAAATAGTCGTTCTTGCGGAAAACGAGGCGGACGCAAAACCCGTGCTCGACAGGATGGAAAGGGAGGTAATGTCCTCCGTTCCTCAGGAGCGCTACGAGATAAAGGAGCCCTCGCCCATAAAGTTCACATCTAACATGACTAAGGAAAAATATGAGGGCATAGTCGAGAAAGCCAAGAAATACATATATGACGGCGATATTTTCCAGGTGGTGCTTTCGCAGAGGCTCACAGCCGAAACGGACGACAAGCCCATAGACCTATACAGAAGACTCAGGGCAATAAATCCCTCGCCCTATCTTTTCTATTTTAACTTCGGCACATACCATGTGGCAGGCTCGTCTCCCGAAATGCTCGTGGAGGTAAAGGGCGACAAGGTGCGCACCTGTCCCATAGCAGGCACAAGAAAGAGGGGCAGGACGCCGAATGAGGACATAGAGATAGCCAAGGGGCTTCTGGACGACCCCAAGGAGAGGGCGGAGCACACAATGCTTGTTGACCTTGCCCGCAACGACATGGGGCGCATAGCCGAGATAGGCAGCGTGCATCTGGACGAATTTATGCAGGTACACTATTATTCCCATGTTATGCACCTTGTTTCTCTCGTGGAGGGTACGAAGAAGGCGGATAAGGACAGCTTTGACGTGCTTTCCACCTTCCTTCCCGCAGGCACGCTTTCGGGCGCGCCCAAGATAAGGGCTATGGAGATAATAGAAGAGCTTGAAGATGAAAAAAGAGGACTTTACGGCGGAGCGGTGGGATATTTTGATTTCAACGGAAATATGGACACCTGTATTGCCATAAGGACTATGATAATAAAGGACAAAAAGGTCTATATGCAGGCGGGCGCAGGCATAGTTGCCGATTCCGTGCCCGAAATGGAATATGAGGAGAGCCACAACAAGGTGCGTGCGCTTGTCAAGACGATAGGAGGCGAGGTATAATGATAGTTCTGGTAGACAATTACGACAGCTTTACATATAATCTCTATCAGTACCTCGGCGAGTTCGACAGCGACATAAGGGTATACAGAAACGACAGCATAACGGGCAAGGATATACTTGAAATGTCGCCCGACAGAGTTGTCATATCCCCGGGACCCAAGACCCCCGAGGAGGCTGGCAACTGTATTGAGATAATAAAAACGGTCGGCGGTAAAATACCGCTTCTGGGCGTGTGCCTCGGTCATCAGTCCATAGCCGTGGCTTACGGCGGAGTGGTGACAAACGCAAGGGAGCTCTGTCACGGCAAGTATTCCTTCATGGAGCATGACGGCAGAGGCATATTCGAGGGCATTTCAAGCCCCATGCAGGTGGCTAGGTATCATTCGCTTTCCGTTCAAGCCGAAACTCTCCCGCCCTGCCTTGAGGTGCTGGCTGTCTCCGACGGCGAAATAATGGCAATAAAGCATAAGGACTATGATGTTATAGGGCTCCAGTTCCACCCCGAGAGCATAAACACCCCCGAGGGCATGAGGATAGTTGAAAACTTTGTGAAAGGAAAGCTTTGATATGATACTTGACGACATAACGGCGGAAAAGAAAAAATATCTTGAAAATCACAGCTACAGCTTTGATGTAAAGAGGCTTTGCAAGGCTATGGAAGGTCCCGTTGCCGATTTCAAGGCGGCAATGAAAAAGAAGGGTCTTTCCATAATAGGCGAGGTAAAAAAGGCTTCGCCCTCAAGGGGACTTATTCGCCCCGACTTCGATCCCGTTGCCATAGCCGGTGAATACGAGGGCGCCGTGGATGCCATATCCGTGCTCACGGAGGAAAAGTTCTTCATGGGCAAGCCCGAATATCTCAGCGATATACACAAAAGCATACCCCTCCCGCTTCTCAGAAAGGACTTTGTTATAAGCACTATGCAGATATTCGAGGCGAGGGAGCTGGGCGCGTCCTCCGTGCTCCTTATAACGGCGCTTTTTGAGAGCGCGTTAAGGCTTAAGGAATATATAGACATAGCAAGGGGCGTAGGCTTGGAGCCTCTTGTGGAAACTCACAACGAGGCGGAGATAGAAACCGCTCTTAAGGCGGGAGCGGACATTATAGGCATAAACAACCGCAATCTGCTGGATTTCAGCGAGGACATATATACCACAGTCAGACTGCGGGAGAGAATACCCAAGGACAAGGTAGTATTAAGCGAAAGCTCCATACATACTGCCGAGGATGTGAGGATACTCAGACAGGCGGATATAGACGGCATTCTGGTGGGCGAAAGCTTCATGAAATGCCCCGATATACGCCAAAAAGCAAGGGAGTTCAGAAAAGCGTATGACGATTAAGATATGCGGTCTGCAAAGACCCGAGGACGCGGACTATATAAGCGAATTTGAGGAAATAAAATACGCGGGCTTTGTGTTCTTTGAAAAGAGCAGGCGCAACATAACGCCCGAAAGGGTGCTTGAAATAAAAAAACGCCTGAGACCCGACATAAGGACCGTGGGCGTATTTGCCGAGCACAGCATAGACGAGATAATAGACCTTGCAAAAAGAGCCGAGCTCGATATCTGCCAGCTCCACTCGGACGAGAGCAACCTTGACTGCGGCAAGATAAGCCTGCCCGTATGGAAGGCGATAGTCATGAAGGACAGCTCCGCTCTTGAAAAGGCGGAGAGCTACACAAATGCCGACGGCTTTGTGCTTGATTCCGACAGCGGAAACAAATACGGCGGCACGGGCAGGACCTTCGACTGGCAGACGGCGGAGAGCTTCAGCAGAAAATATTTCACAGTGCTTGCGGGCGGCATAAGCCATGAAAATATACTCAGGGCATACGGCATTGTAAAGCCCGATGTGGTGGACTTAAGCTCCTCGGTGGAGGAGAACGGTTATAAAAGCTATGAAAAAATAAAGCAGTTGATACACACTGTAAGAAAGGGAGAGAACTATGGAAATTAAAAAGGACTTCGGAATTTACGGCGGTCAGTTTGTGCCGGAAACTCTTATGAGCGTTTTGAAGGTGCTTGAAAGGGAGTTTGAGGAATACTGCTCCACAGACGAATTCAAAAACGACTATATGTACTATATGAAGCAGTATGTCGGCAGACCCTCGTCACTCTACTTTGCCGAAAGGCTCACAGAGGAGCTCGGCGGAGCCAAGATATATTTAAAGAGGGAGGATCTCAACCATACGGGCGCGCATAAGATAAATAACGCCCTCGCGCAGGCTCTGCTTGCCAAAAAAATGGGCAAGACAAAGGTCATAGCCGAGACGGGCGCAGGTCAGCACGGCGTAGCTACGGCTACTGTCGCTGCGCTTTTCGGTATGGACTGCGAGGTATACATGGGCGTTGAGGATATAGAAAGACAAAAGCTCAATGTTTTCAGAATGGAGCTTCTGGGCGCAAGGGTAGTGCCCGTTTCAAGCGGCACGGGCACTCTTAAGGACGCTACAAACGAGGCTATAAGGACATGGGTAGCAAGAGCCGAGGACACATTTTATATCATAGGCTCTGCCGTGGGACCTCATCCCTATCCCACAATGGTGAGGGAATTCCAGAAGATAATAGGCGAGGAGACCCGCAGACAGATTTTAGAAGCCGAGGGCAGACTGCCCGACAGAGTTTACGCCTGTGTGGGCGGCGGCTCCAACTCCATAGGTATGTTCTATCCCTTCGTGGGCGACGAGGGCGTTAAGCTCATAGGCGTTGAGGCGGCAGGTCACGGACTTGAAACGGGCGAGCACGCAGCGGCATTTTCGCCCAATTCAAAGGTGGGCGTGCTGCACGGCATGAAGACATATCTCCTCCAGGACGAGGACGGACAGATAAAGACGGCTTATTCCATAAGCGCAGGTCTGGATTATCCGGGCGTAGGACCCGAGCACGCCTATCTTCACGACATAGGCAGAGTGGAATACACCTCTGTAACGGATGATGAGTCCATAGAGGCATTCAAGGCTCTCTGCAAGCTTGAGGGCATTATGCCCGCCATAGAAAGCGCCCACGCTCTTGCGCAGGCAATGAAGGAGGCTCCTTCTATGGATAAGGACGACATTATAGTAGTTTGTCTTTCCGGCAGAGGCGATAAGGACGTACACACCGTTGCAAAGTATCTTGGAAAGGAGATATGATCTTATGAACAGGATAGATAAAAGGTTCAACGAAATAAAGGCGGAGGGTAGAAAGGCGCTCATTCCTTACATCTGCTCGGGCGATCCCTCCGTTGAAATGACGGAAAAGCTCGTCTATGCCCTTGAGGAGGCGGGCGCGGATATAATAGAGCTTGGCATACCCTTCTCCGATCCCCTCGCCGACGGTCCCGTCATTCAGGCGGCAGGCTTAAGAGCCTTCAAGGGCGGCTACAGGATAGACGATACCTTCAGAATAATAGGAAATGTCAGAAAAAAGAGCCATATACCGCTTTGCATAATGGTGTACTACAGCTCCATACTCGGCTACGGCAGGGAAAGATTTTTGGAAAACTGCATAAGAGCCGATATAGACGGACTTATAATACCCGACCTCCCCTATGAGGAATATGACGAGTTCAAGCCGCTTGTGGATAAAACAAGCATATATATGATACCCCTTGTGGGACTTACATCGGGCGATAGGATACCCACACTTGTGAAGGACGCAAAGGGCTTTGTTTACTGTGTTTCGTCCATGGGCGTTACGGGCGAGAGAAAGGAATTTGACTCCAGAGTGGAGGGCTTCGTGAAGGAAGTGAAGAAAAATACGGACACACCAGCCTGCATAGGCTTCGGTATATCCTGTAAAGCCGATGTGGATAAATTTGATGAGTTCGCCGACGGCTGTATAATAGGCTCCGCCATAATAAGAAAAATAGCCGAAACCGACTGCGATATAGAAAAGGTGAAGGCATTTGTAAGCGGATTGAGGTAAAACGGAGGGACATATACCGGATGTTTGCGAGGTTTCGCAGCTTGTCTGCCCCGTAGGGGCAGGCTGCGATAAGCGAAACTGTAATAACTCCTTTACGCAACGGAGCTCAAGCAGTCAGTTGGCTTTGGGGCGTAAAGGTCGTTAGGGGTATGGGGAATATCGAAAATTCCCCATGCTTTTTTTGTTTCTTTTTTTTGCGAAAAAAAAGAAAGATAATAATTTTAAAAAATTTTTTTTATTTTTAGATAAAAAGCGGGCGAACACAGTTCGCCCCTACATAAATACATCATAATAATAGTAAATATTATCAAACATTATAATAAAATATTCTAATAAAAAATTATTTATTCAAACAATGTTTTAAACCTATTCATTGCATTAATAGTATTTTCCTTATTATTAAAGGCTGTAAGCCTAAAATAATTATCCCCGTTCCTTCCGAAGCCTGCGCCCGGAGTACCTACCACCTGAATTTCATTCAGCATCTTGTCGAAGAAATCCCAGCTGTACATACCGAAGGGACATTCAAACCATATATAGGGCGAGTTTACGCCGCCGAAATACTTTACACCCAGCTCATCCATAGTGTCGGCTATTATCTTGGCATTTTCTCTGTAGGTGGCTATCATTGCCTTTGCCTCGTTCATACCCTCTACGGTGAACACTGCGGCAGCGCCTCTCTGAATGATGTAGGGCACGCCGTTGAACTTGGTAGTCTGCCTTCTGAGCCACATCTTGTTGAGATAAAGCTCTCCGCCGTCTGTGGTCTTGAACCTGAGCGTCTTGGGCACTACGGTGTAACCGCAGCGCGTACCCGTGAAGCCCGCAGTCTTTGAAAGCGAACAGAACTCAATGCAGCAGTCCTTTGCGCCCTCAATGGCAAATATGCTCCTCGGCAGGCTCTCGTCAGTTATAAAGCACTCATAAGCCGAGTCGAATAAAATGATGGAGTTGTTCTTTTTTGCATAGTCAACCCATATTTTGAGCTGCTCCTTGTTGTAAGCCGCGCCCGTGGGATTGTTGGGCGAGCAGAGATATATAATGTCTGCGTGCACGCTCTCGTCGGGCATTGCAAGGAAGTTGTTTTCGGGCGTAGAATTCATGTATATTATGTTCCTGCCGTTCATGGTGTTTGTGTCCACATACACGGGATAAACGGGATCCGGCACGAGCACGGTGTTGTCAACGGCAAAGAGGTCCGTTATATTGCCCGTGTCGCTCTTTGCGCCGTCCGATACGAATATTTCGTCAGCCTCCAGCTCAACGCCGTTTCTGTGGTAGTAGTCCTTTATGGCGTTTCTGAGGAAATCATAGCCCTGTTCGGGACCGTAGCCCTTGAAGGTCTTTGCGTCAGCCATTTCGTCCACAGCCTTGTGAAGCTCCGATATTACGGATTTGCTGAGGGGCAGAGTAACGTCGCCTATGCCCAGTCTTATTATATCCTTGTCGGGGTGCTCCTCCGCAAATTTATTCACCCTTTTTGCAATTTCGGAAAAAAGATAGCTTTCCTTGAGATTTAAATAGTTTTCATTGAGCCTTGTCATTTTGTTTCTCCTTTTTTATTTATTATTTAAAAGCATTCTGACAGACGCAAGCTTTACGCTCACACAGAATATTTCCATAGCCTTCTTAAGCTCCTCCACCGTGGGATAGGACGGCGCTATTCTTATGTTGCTGTCGTTGGGGTCGGCGCCGTAGGGATAGGCGCAGCCCGCAGCCGTAAGTATAAGTCCGCATTCCTTTGCGAGCCTTACGGTCTCCTTTGCGCAGCCGGGGAGAGTGTCTACCGATATGAAATAACCGCCGTCGGGCTTCTCCCAGCTTAAGAAATCGCTGTCGCCGAACTCCTCGTCAAGCTTGGTGAGCACCACATCGAATTTTTCCTTTAGCATCTTGCCGAGCTTTCTCATATGCTCGTGCATACCCTCCGGAGACTTGAAAAAGCTGTATGTAGCCAGCTGATTTATTTTGTTGTAGCCTATGGTCATTATGCCGAAGCGCTTTTTGATCTCCGCTATAGCCTTGTCGCCCGAGGCTATGAGCGCAACGCCCGAGCCGGGGAAGGTTATTTTTGAAGTGGAGAAGAAATAGAGCACTCTGTCCTCCGTGCCATATTTTTCGGCAAGGACAAAAATATCCGCAAGCTTTCTTTCCTTATATACATGGTGCACGCCGTAGGCGTTGTCCCATATTATTGTAAAGTCCTCCGCAGCCGCCTTCATGCTCACGAGCCTCTCCACGACCTCGTCGCTGTAGCACACGCCGCTTGGATTGGAATAAAGAGGAACGCATATTATAGCCTTTATACTTTCGTCGTCCTTCACGAGCCTTTCAACCATATCCATATCGGGTCCTTCGCTGTTCATGGGTATGTTTATCATCTCAAAGCCGAATTCCTCGCATATGGAAAAATGCCTGTCATAGCCGGGAACGGGGCAGAGCACCTTTACCTTTTCAAGCTTGGACCACGGCGTGGAGCCGAGCTTGCCGAACATATAGTAGCGCGCTATGGCGTCATATATGAGGTTGAGGGAGGAGTTTCCGCCTATTATTATGTTGTCCGCCTTTATGCCGAGCAGGTCTGCAAAGAGCTGACGGCATTCCTTTATGCCTGTGAGTATGCCGTAGTTTCGCACATCGTTCCCCTCGCAGTTTATATAGCTTGGAAAGTTCATATTGAGTATGCCGTTTGAGAGATCCAGCTGCGCTGCCGCAGGCTTTCCTCTCGACATATCAAGACTTAAATTGCAGGATTTAAGCTTTTCATATTCAGAATTTAACTTTTTTTCCTCCGCCCTGAGCTCCTCGGCAGAGGTTTTTGAGGATAAGGCCATACAATCACTCCTTTATATTTAATCACGGTTTTTTCGCTCCGATAGCTAAAAAATATATTAAATCCATTATACCCTCTTTATATTGTGTATGTCAAGAGAAATGAAGTATAAAAATCTTAAAAATTCATTTTTGTGCTTTAAAATATCTTATCCTGTAATTTCAGGCGCTTTTTTTCACAGTCATATTTTGGCACACTGGCTTATTCGTCCGCGCGGAGGTATGCCCCGATAGACGCCAAAACGCCAAAATTTGGAAGTTATACGGCATTTTTTATTGACAAGGGCGGTATTTTACCTCATTTGCTTCGGCTTTATAGTATAAAAATATTAAAAAAATGTTAAATTTTTATGTAATTCTTACAAAGTTTTGAAATATATTATTTTCCTCTTGCATTGAAGGGACAAAAGGGGTAAAATATAATAAAATAGTGTAATTGTAGGTTTTTTAAATCGACATACGAAAGAAAAAGATTTATATAGAGATAAACAGGAGGTAAATTATGATCGAAATAGTCAATGAGATGAACGATGTTGCCAAGATCGTAGTGCTCGGCGTCGGCGGCGGCGGCTGCAATGCCGTGAACAGGATGCTCGTTCAGCATCCCGCGGCAATAGACTTTATTGCTGTAAATACCGACTCTACGGCGCTTGAAAATTCGGCTGCAAAGAAGAAAATAAAGATCGGCTCCAAGCTTACAAAGGGCTTGGGCGCAGGCGGAAGACCCGAGATCGGCGAGGCTGCCGCAGAGGAAACGGCTTCGGAGATATCTCAGGCGCTTGAGGGCGTGAACATGGTGTTCATAACGGCAGGCATGGGCGGCGGCACAGGCACGGGCGGCGCTCCCGTTGTTGCAAGAATAGCCAGAGAAATGGGCATACTCACAGTGGGCGTTGTTACAAAGCCCTTCAAGTTTGAGGGTCCCAAGAGGATGAAATACGCTATGCAGGGTATAGAGAATCTGAGCCAGTATGTGGACACACTTCTCGTCATACCCAATCAGAAGCTTATAGAAACAGCCGAGAATACGGACAAGACAATAACCATGCGCGGCGCTTTCGCAATGTCCGACAGCGTTCTGGGACAGGGTGTCACGGGTATATCCGACCTCATCACAAAGCCCGGCGAGATCAATGTGGACTTTGCCGATGTTTGCACCGTTATAGCAAATCAGGGTCTTGCGCACTTCGGCATAGGCGAGTCGGACGACATACAGGAGGCAGCAAGAATGGCTATCACATCTCCGCTGCTTGAGACCGCTATCGACGGCGCAAAGAGCGTTATAGTGAACTTCACGAGCGGTCCCGACCTCAACCTTCTTGAGGCAAACGCAGCCGCAGAGCTTATCTCCGGCACTCTCGATCCCGAGGCTGAATTTATATTCGGTACGGTTATAGACGAGACAATGGGCGACAAGGTGAAGGTTACAGTCATTGCGACGGGTCTTAAGTCGGCAGACGGCCCCACTCCCGCTCCCAAGAAGCAGGAAACGGCAGTTCCCGCAGGCAGCGGCGCAGGCTCCTTCAGAAAAACGAGCACGAGCTATAAGCCCGCTCCCGCAGCTCCCACGGAGGACAGCGGAGAGTCTGACACAACAAGCGACATAATCATTCCTACATTCTTAAGAAAAAGATAAAACGATTTATACATAAAGGCTTTTGCATATGCAAAAGCCTTTAGATTGTTTAAAAATAAAAAATCACTTTATTATTCCCCCCTCAGTCACACTTCGTGTGACAGCTCCCCCGTAAGGGGAGCCGAGAGGCAGCGGGGAACCCCCAATCTCTTGCCTCCCCTTTCAGGGGAGGGGGACCATTTCAAACAAAGCTTGCTTTGTGCCGAAATGGTGGTAGGGTGCAAGACTTGCTTGCAAGTCTTGCCAATACATTGAAAACAATCAAAAAAAGGAGGAAACCTCACCATGCAAAGAACTCGGCTTGCCGACAGGCGCCTCCCCGTTTACTCAAAGGGCGAGGAAATATTCAATATGTCAAGCCACACGCTTGGCGCCGTTCTTGCGCTTGCGGGCATGATACTCTGCATAATCCGCGCGGCGCTCGTACACAACATAGCGGGCATAATTGCCTCCTGTCTTTACGGCGTGAGCATGATATGTCTTTACACCATGTCGAGCATATACCACGGCTTGGGCAAGGGCACGGCAAAGAAGGTATTTCAGATAATCGACCACTGCACCATCTACTTTATGATAGCGGGTTCGTATATGCCCGTGGCGTTCTGCGTCATAATGCCCCAAAGCCTGACGGTCGGCTGGGTGATATTCGGCATAGAATGGGGTCTTGCCTGCCTTGCGTGCGCGCTCACGGCGATAGACCTCGAAAGCACAAAGGTACTCTCCATGCTCTGCTATCTGGGCATGGGCTGGACTATAATAATTTTTTATAAATACCTCAAAGCCATAGCGCCCATGGGCATATTCCTTTTTTTGCTCGGCGGCGTGCTCTACACCGTGGGCGCCGTAATATACGGCATGAAAAGGAAATTTGCGCACAACATATTTCATGTGTTCGTGGTGCTGGGAAGCATAGCCCATTTTTTTGCAATTATATTTTATGTGCTTTGACCGTATAAAAAAACAAAAGCAACAAAAAATACTACTGACAAAACACAGTGATATACACTGCTCGAAGGAGGTAGTATTTTTTTATGCTCAAAAAAATAATTTCGGCTGCGCTGATACTTACACTTACCGCGCCGTACACGGTCTGCGCACAGCCGCCCGAAACGGACGCGCGCTCTTATATACTCATGGAGGCGTCCACGGGGAAAATATTGTCCGAAAACAACAGCGAGGAGGCGCTGCCGCCCGCAAGCGTGACCAAAATAATGACGCTGCTTATCATATACGACAGCGTGAATTCGGGAAAAATAAAGTGGACGGACAGCGTGAGCGTGTCGGAGCACGCCGCGTCCATGGGCGGATCGCAGATATTTCTGGAGCCCAATGAAAAGCAGAGCGTAGAAACGCTTACAAAGTCCATAGCCATAGCCTCCGCAAATGACGCGGCAGTGGCGATGGCTGAATATATAGCGGGGAGCGAGGAAGGCTTTGTAAAGCTTATGAACGACAAGGCAGCGGAGCTGGAAATGAAGAACACGACATTTGTAAACGCCTGCGGACTTGACGCCGAGGGACACAAAATGAGCGCCAAGGACATTGCCATAATGAGCAGGGAGCTCATAACAAAGTACCCCGAAATCAAAAAATACACCACAACCTGGCAGGACACCATAACGCACACCACCGCAAAGGGCGAGAGCGAGTTCGGATTGACGAACACAAACAAGCTCATAAAGTGGTATAACGACGCCACGGGGCTTAAAACAGGCTCCACGGGCAAGGCGAAATACTGCCTTTCGGGTACGGCAATGCGCGACGGCATGGAGCTTATAGCGGTGGTTATGGCTGCGCCCGATCCCAAGTCTAGATTTCAGAGCGTGATGAAGCTTCTGGACTACGGCTTTGCGAATTATAGGCTTGAAAAGGGCAAGACGGCAGGCGAAGCCGTGGGCAATGTGAGCGTGAATAAGGGAATGTCCGACAGCGTTTGCGCGGTCGCCGAAAAGGAAATAAGCATTGTGCTCCCAAAGGATAATAAGTCAAAGCTTGAGTGCAGGGCGGAGCTTTCGCAGGGAGTGAATGCGCCCGTCAAAAAGGGCGATAAGCTGGGCGAGATAGTTTATTATGCCGACGGCAAAAAAATAGCCTCGTGCAGCGCCGTGGCAAAGGATGATGTCAAAAAAGCCGATTTTAAAAGAAATGTGATGAGATTGATCGGGATGTGGATGTAGGGGCGAATATAACATTTGGGGACAGTCCCCATTTTCCCACAACTATATCGGATGTCTGCCCGTGCGAGCTGCTTGTCTGAGCCGAAGGCTCAGGAAGCTAAAAGCTCGCACTGTAATGATTCTTTTGTGCGGTATTAATTCCACCAACGATGGGGCACAAAAGTCGTGGGGGTGTGGGGTGCCTCGAAAGCACCCCACGCTTTTTGCTTCTTTTTGTGCGCAAAAAGAAGAATAAAAATTTATTTAAAAAATAAAAAGGAAAAATTTGTTCGCTTTTTTAAAGCAAAAAAGAAAACCATTTAGGGTTTTAAAAGGGGATATATCAATATCCCCTAATATACCCCCTCGCACCCGCTAAGGGTGCGCAAAAGCATCTCCCCCAGCTCCTCAAGCACTCTATCGCAGTTAGCCTCGGTTATGTTCTGCGTAACGCCGCCCAGCTCTATATTGACCGTGCTTGACCTGCTGTTGTTTTCTATGCTGTCGCCGCCGTTTACAAGGCTTTCGGCATAGTCGTAAATTTCTTTAAATTCTTTATTGTTGTGGATAAAATTATTTTTTTCGGATGTAAAATAATTATTATCCTCAAAGTTTTCCGAGTTATCCCCCAAAAAAGTCCTTAAATCGCTGTAAAAGCCGTTTTGGACAACATCATTTCTGTGGATAACTTCATCGTCCGCAAAATTTATATTCTCGTAAATTTTTTCCCGTTTGTCGATGAACGCATCGGTTATAAGCCGTATATCATTCGACACGATATTTTTTATATCCCTGCTCAGTCCCTCCGCATTTTCAATGACACCCGGCAGATACGGGCTTATGCTCCCGTAAGGCGCATAAATATCGGCATTTTCGCCCAAAAGACTGTCAGCCGCCTCGCTCATAAGCTCCTCTATGTCGAAATCGGGCATGGCGTACATATCGTTCAGGCTCTGAATAAGCCTCAATAAATTTTCCATAGCCTCTCCTCCTTTAAGGCAGGGCTATCACAAGCCCCGCATTTATGCGGTCGGGGTCTGCGATGAGCGTTTTGTTTGCCTCATAGATCTCGCGCCAGCGGCTGCCGTCGCCATATATGCTTTTGGCTATTTTCCACAGGCTGTCGCCCTGCTTCACAGTGTAGCTGCTGTTTCCTGCGGAGGTATTTTCGGCTGCTTCGCCCGTTTCTCTGCCCTCCGTGGTGTAAAACCTGGCGCCGTAGTGTCTGTATTCCCTAAGCCTTATGTCTACAGCCAAATCAAAGCCCTCCTCCGCGCTCTCCACAAAGCTAAGCTCCTCTATCACGGCGTATATGCCCGTGTAGTTGAACACCCTTGTGCCCTTCGTGCGCGTTATTACGAAGGGTATTATCTCGTTTTCGTCCTTAAGGCGCTCTATCTCCGCCCTGTAGTGGTCGCTCCCCTTGTAAGCGCCGTCATATTGCGCAAAGGGATAGTCGCTGTTGGGCAAAAGCGCTCTGAAGGCTATCGTCCTGAGCCTTGAGGATTTGAGCATATTTATTTCTCCGCCCTCCGCAAGCCACAGCGTTTTGTTGGAGCTTCCCGTGCCTATCGTCACCTTTGAGGGCGCAACAGGCAGCTTAAGCTCGCCTAAATAAAAATCATACATATTTTTTACCTCCCGTGATAAATTTTTTTTCACAGGTAAAAAATAGCATATCCAAAATGACAAAACGCGACATTTTTTTAGGCATGATAAAAGCCTCCGTATTTTCGGAGGCCTTATCAGGGTAAACATAAAAACATTTATAGTAAAAAAGAAGGTGATTACTTATAGTCTACATTACAGATATTTGCGCTCTTCCAGTCGTGATGCTGTGAAAGCTTGAATGTTGCGTCGCTCTTTAAGAAGAATGTGTAGGGCGATGCTGCTGCTGACTTTGAGTAGTTCTCGTCATA